>NZ_JADEXP010000247.1 GCF_015207065.1 Leptolyngbya cf. ectocarpi LEGE 11479
GTTCCATGGAACGCCCCCACGCGTGTTTTACCCAAAATTAATTTCCAGTAGAGACAGGTCGTCTCCGACGTCCACACTCGGCATGGTGGCGTGGCTAATCAACTGGTCAAGCTGCCCAGGACGAGGACATTTGGCAATATGGTCAATAAAGCTATCGAGTCCAAGAATTTCACCCGTTTCATCTGCTGGTGTTTCAGGCACTTCATAGACACCGTCGCTAAATATATAGAGATAGCTGTTATCTGGAATTGAGCAGCGCTTCCAGGTATAGGTGGTGTCAGGCATCATGCCAACGGGCATACCGGGGGTGCGCAACAGCATGGTTTCGGACGTTGCAACTCCATTGGTGGCCTGGGAGGTGGCTTCAGCCGCCTGAGACAGCAAAACAGCGGGAGGATGGCCCGCGCTGGCATACATGAGCTGGCGATTGACCCGATTGTAGACGCCGTACCAAATCGTAAAGTACTTTTCGTTTTGGTCGGTCATCTGAAACATGTTGTTTAGACTTTCTAGCACCTTATCTGGACGGTAGAAATTGGTGCCGGGAAGGGATTGCGATCGCAATACATTCAAAACAGACGTTGATAGCAACGCTGCACCTAACCCATGGCCGGACACATCCAGTAAATATATGACCAGGTAGTCAGGATCTAGCCAATAGAAATCAAAACAATCCCCACCCAGCTGCTGTGACGGTAAAAAGCGAGTTTGGATTTTGACGGGGGGTTTATCCGTATCGCGAGGTAGGAGCGACTGCACGTAGGAGGCCGCTTCGGCCAGCTCGTTTTCCAAATATTGTTTTTGCTTTTTTAAGTCGCGGGTGAGCTGACATAGCCGCATGCCTGATTTCACCCGAGCTTTTAGCTCTGCCATATCGATGGGCTTCATCAGCAGATCGTCAGCCCCTGCTTCCAGGGCTTCTACGCGGCTAGCGGTTTCTGCATGGGCTGTAATCAGCAGAAACGAACTCATGGATAAATCCGGATGCTCTTTTAACCGGCGGCAAATTTCCAAGCCATCTATGGTGCCGGGTAAACGCCAGTCACAGAGAATCACAGGTGGGGTGATGGCCAATGCCTGATCTAATCCATCAGCGGCGGTTTCTGCAATGGCCACGCGATACCCCTGGCTTTGGAGCATGCGCTGGAGGATGCGCCGAATGATCGGATCGTCATCGATTACTAAAATATCTGCGATAGGATTAATTGCCTTCACCATTACACCGATACGACGCAGAGGTTTGTTTGATAGTGCCATGACACCAGACCCAAGCTGACAGGCCCTAATGGGGGGGTGTTAGATCTAGTATTCATGGCATCAAGGCCCTACCGATGTCATTAGTAAGTGACCAACGATCGAAGAATGTCAAAACGCAACAAAGTCTCTCAATATGGTTAGAACGGTCAGTTTCAGCTAGAGTGTACCCTGCTCATTTGGACATGTGTAGGCGTTCCGCGAAATTGGACCTTCTAGATGTCCAAGGGGAAGTGATCAGAAACAGCAAAGCAACTGTAATAATTTATCGAGCCGGAAAACAACAGTATTCAGACTCTACGACTGTGCTGGCTTATTTTATCAGCCTACAGAGGATATTGTGGTCCCACAGTTGTCCATAGGGATGGGGCAACTAAAAAAGTAGGGGCTATGGCTGTGACGTCTGTAGTTCCAAAAGTGTGCCTCCTATCACTGAAATATCACTGAAAATTGCAGCTGGTTGAGAATTGTCACGGATATATCAGCAAGATATGGCCATAGATGACAAATTATTTCAAGACCTTCCTAGGGTTGGGAGCGATTTTTAAGCTGTAGAAGCGCTGCCACTGCTTAAACCATGGAAACCGTCTGTGAACTGCCCAAAACCTGCGTTTTACCTGTACTCAAATCACCCCATGATTATCAGGTATTTCGCATCACTCCCGATGATAAAAATCGACTAGCTCTCTTGGTGGATCCGACCCTAGGCCACGCTACCTTAACCTGCTGTGTGGAAATTTTTGATGTGGGGGGCCGAACACCGTCCCATCGCCATCAGGTGGCCGCAGAAATGTTTTATGTGATCAAAGGGGAAGGTCGCGTTGTCTGCGATGGTAAAAATTCGACTATTCGGACAGGGGATAGCATTTTGGTGCCGTCCCATGGCATCCATTTTGTTGAAAATACTGGCTCAACCCGTCTCTATCTGCTCAGTGTCATGGTGCCTAACGAGGACTTTGCCGAACTCATTCGTCAGGGAGTGCCCGCCGAATTAGACGAGGAAGACATGGCTGTTTTAGGCCGTACCCATGGTGTTTGATGTCTTCTGGCGTTTTCTCTGTCAAGCCTAAGCAGGTGCATTCGCTGCTGACCCGCGATGGTGTTCGTTTAGATGCGGATGTGTATGCGCCTGATGGTGTTGGCCCATGGCCAGTGTTGCTGATGCGGCAGCCCTATGGACGTGCGATCGCATCTACTGTCGTCTATGCCCATCCCACCTGGTATGCCGCCCACGGCTACATTGTCGTGATTCAAGATGTGCGCGGGCGCGGTACCTCCGAGGGCAGTTTTGACCTATTTGCCCACGAAGTAGACGACGGCTACGACAGTGTCCAGTGGGCGGCTGAACTCCCTGGCAGCAACGGCCAGGTGGGTATGTATGGGTTTTCCTACCAGGGGATGACCCAGCTCTATGCCGCCCAGGCAAGGCCGCCTGCCCTCAAAGCCTTAGCCCCAGCAATGGTGGGTTACGATCTCTACCAAGACTGGGCCTACGAAAATGGGGCGCTGCGATTACAGGCTGGACTGGGCTGGGCGATTCAGCTAGCGGCAGAAAGTGCCCGGTTAAAGGGCGATAAAACCGCATTTAACGCCCTGCGCGCAGCGTCACGTAATCTGCCGCTCAACGGGGCGGTTACGGCTGCTCCAGAGGTGCTGAAGCATTACGCACCAGATTCGTTTTGGCATGACTGGGTTGCCCATCCTCAAGACGACGATTATTGGCAAGCGCTGAAGCCGGATTTGGTCGATGTCGATGTGCCCATGCTCCATGTAGGCGGCTGGTTTGACCCTTATCTCACTGGGGATATTCGCCTATTTAAAGAGATGGCGGGTCGCAGTCAGCATCCCCAGCATTTTTGGGTGGGACCTTGGACCCATATTCCCTGGAGTCGAAAGGTGGGTGAGGTAGACTTTGGCCCTGAGGCAATGAATCCTATCGATCGGCTACAGGTGCAGTGGTTTGATTATTTTTTGAAAGGCAAAGGCAGGTTAGACCAGCGGGCGATCAACGTGTTTGAAATGGGGAGTCATTGCTGGCGGCGTTTGGATGCATGGCCTGCTGAGGGGCAGACTCAGACTTATTATTTGCGGAGTTCTGGTTTGGCCGGGATGCGTGGGGATGATGGTGAGTTGGTGATGTCCCCAGCTGCATCCTCAACTGGGCGGGATGTTTTAGTGCATGACCCATGGCGACCGGTGCCAGCTTTGGGGGGGCATGTAAGTTGGCCGGGGGGGAGTTGCGATCGCACAGCCCTCGATGGTCGTAGCGATATCCTCACCTATACGACACCGCTGCTTGAGAGGGATTTGGCAGTTGCTGGTGAGGTCGTCGTGAGTCTAAAAATCCAGACGGATGCCGCCAGTTACGATGTTTGTGCGATTTTATCAGTGGTGCAGCCAGACGGTCGTGTCTTTAACCTAACCCAAGGGTATCGGCGTATCTTTGAGGCCAGTAATGCTTCGGTGTCGGTGCCGCTCCAGCCCACCTGTTTTCGATTGTCTGCGGGACAGGCGCTGCGGCTAAGTCTGAGTGCAGCCTGTTTTCCTGCCTATACAGTGAACCCTGGTACCGGTGCCGATTCCCTAGATACAGTCCCTACCATTGAGCACCAAATCATTACCCTGGTGATTTATCAGGGTGACCATACCTTGCTGGTCTTGCCGTTGGCTTAGTCGTCTAATTCGATGCCTTTAGCTTTGAGTTTGGCTTTCAATGTCCGTAATTCTGCTTCTGCTTGGTCAGCTCGCTGTGCTTCTTGGTCAGCCCGTTCTCGCTGTTCATCAGGAATTAGGAGCTTCTGTTCGGTTTTGAGGTCGTAAAACTCAATCAGGGTACCGGCTGCCGCTAGCCTGAGCCCCAGTACTTGGCTGATGCCATCAGTAATGGGCACATAGGTCTCGTTTTCTAGACGGTAGCCTCGCAACCCTTCGGTAATCCATTCTGCCTTGGGGTCAAACTGCCAGTATTCCAGCACCCCCATGGCTTCATAGAGTTCGTATTTGCTGACTTCGTCTTTCTGGCGAGTTCCTTTGGAGGTCATTTCAAAGACTACTGCGGGAACGGAGCCTTCTTCCCAGACTTTATAGCTGTCGCGACCACCAGGTTCCACGTCAAAAATAACCATGACATCAGGAGCTACCCTGAGCTTGGGTAGCCCCTGGGCATAGTACAGAAACTGATTGCCTAAGACTGTGGCTTGCTGGCCCTGCAAATACTGGCGTAGCACTTCAAGGGTGACAAAGAGGGCGTATAGGTGGTCGTAGGTTTCCGCCACTGGGGCGCCATCTCCTGCGGGATAGACAATTTTCTTTTTGGTGGTGTTGGGGAGTATGGCCGTCATTAGCATTCTCCAGCCTTAGGTACCTTTGTACTTATTTTACTGATAATTCTGTGGAGTTGTCACCTAGACCTGTAACACGCCTTTAGAACTGGGGATGGCATGGGCACGGCGGGGATCGATTTCGGTGGCCATACGCATGGCGCGGGCAAAGGCTTTAAAGGTGGCTTCGATAATGTGGTGGGAGTTGATGCCGTCGAGCTGGCGGATGTGCAGGGTCATGAGGCTGTGGTGGACGACGGCCATGAAGAATTCGCGCACTAGCTGGGTGTCGTAGGTGCCGACGCGCTGGGTGGGAATTTCAAGACCGTAGGCGAGGTAGGGGCGACCGGAGAAGTCGAGGGAGACTTGGATCAGGGATTCGTCTAGGGGGGCGACGAAGTGGCCGAAGCGGACGATGCCTTTGCGGTTGCCGAGGGCCTGATGGAGGGCCATGCCGAGGGTGATGCCGACGTCTTCGTTGGTGTGGTGGTCGTCGATTTCGAGGTCGCCTGTGGCTTGGATGTCGAGGTCAAAGAGGCCGTGGGAGGCGATTTGGTGGAGCATGTGGTCGAGGAAGGGGATGCCGGTGTTGGTGTTGCACTGGCCGGTGCCGTCGATGTTGAGGGTGACGGTGACGTTGGTTTCTTTGGTGGTGCGGGTGACGGTGGCGGTGCGGGTGGGGAATTCGAGGTTGGTGAGGGGTTGTTTTGTTTGCATGGTGATGGTTTTGGTAAGGGGGGCTTGTGGTTGCCCTGGATGAGATTTTTGGTTGTTTGGTTTGGTGGCGGAATGGGTTGCTCAGGGCTTTCCTCCCTGAAACCCTCCTAATGTGGGGGCCTGAACTCCCCCACGCCCCCCGACAGGGTGATCGATAAGCGCACAGTGTATTGGTGAGGCAGGGCTACGGTTGGGGGATTACGCTGCTCCGCATGCGCTACGCACCGTAAATGAGTAGTTTGCGTTTGGGCTTTGTTTTGAGACCTAGTTTATCTGGGATAAAGGCTCTATGGTTTGCTCCATTCCCCATTGCTTAGGATCAAGGCATCAATAAAATCCATACTCCTCAACACCAGTATTAGAGGACTGAGCGGAGTCGAAGTCCGGCCAAACGGGACCTTATTTAATTGCCTTTCCTTAGAACATCTTCTCCAAAACGCTGCGGATTGTGTCATCGGTAACTTGGTCGGTGACGAAGGCTTCGCCGATGCGTTTGGGAAGGACGAAGCGGACTTTGCCGGATTTGACTTTTTTGTCGCTGCGGAGGGTGATTAGGATGTCGTCGATATTGATGTTTTCTGGGAGCTGGGTGGGGAGACTGGCTTTTTGGATCAGGGTGAGCTGGCGGTCGGTTGCGGTTTGGGGCCAGTGGTTGAGGGTGGTTGCGATCGCACCCGCTGCCACCATGCCTATCCCTACGGCTTCGCCATGGTTGACTAACTTATAGCCGGTCAGGCTCTCAACGGCATGGCCGATGGTGTGACCGTAATTGAGGATGGCCCGCAGCCCGGCTTCTTTTTCGTCTTGGCTGACCACATCGGCCTTAGCCTGGCAGGAATGTTTGAGGATATCGTGCAGTAGCTCCTCACCGACATAGCGCATCTGATCGAGGCGCTTGGCCTGCTCTAGCTGCTCAAATAAGCCTTCGTTCCAAATGATGCCGTACTTGATGACTTCGGCCATGCCAGCCCGAAATTCACGACCGGGGAGTGTCGATAGCACGTTGGGATCAATCAGTACCAGACTAGGCTGATGAAACGCCCCAATCAAATTTTTACCATGGGGATGATTAACGCCGGTTTTCCCCCCCATGGAGGCATCGACCATGGCGAGCAGTGATGTGGGCACCTGCACAACGGCGATACCGCGCAGCCATGTGGCAGCGGCAAAGCCAGTCATATCACCAATCACACCACCGCCCAGAGCCACCATGGTAGAACTGCGCTCTAAACGATTTTCAAACGCAACCGTGTGGATTTTTTCGATGGAGCGTAGGGTTTTGTAGCGTTCGCCAGCAGGCAAAATACACTGGCAAACGTCGAAACCGGCTTCAGTTAAGGAATTTAATGCTGTTTGGCCATAGTGCTTGAAAATAACTGGGTTGGAAACCAGCAGCACCTTGCCCCGCTTGCCCGTAGCTGCAAGCCACGCACCCAGATATTGCAATCCGTCAGTCGCAATGGTGATGTCGTACTGGTCTTGGGGTAGCTCGACGGGGATAACGGTCTTCATGGAATTGGGTCACAGGGTACTCAACCATCCTACTGCCCTCGATGCTTTAGGCTTCAGGACTGGGGTTAAACACCTGAAAAATTTGTCGACAGCAGGCCTTAATTTTTTCACCAGCAGGTGTTTGAGGGGGGGCTACTCCTTCAAACTGCCAGTTGTTAATCGTGGAAAGATGCCACTGCTGGCCAAGATGGTTAAAACCCACCACTTCCACGCCGATGACTTTCACAACATTGGCAACGGCGTTGGTTGCTGAGGTTTCTCCATCGCTCACTTCATGCAGACGAATCTGTACTAACAAGCTACGACAGTTAAACGAGCGGCTAAAACCTGGAAAATGAAAGCCAATATCTATAGAGTCAGGATCTATCAGCTCTCTTGTGTCAGGGTCGTTAGCCCAAGGTTTGAGATCCGAACGTAGGTCGGGAAGTTGCCCTTTAAAGGCACCGACCGTAGCGGCTATCTTGCTTGCGTATTCGATGCTGCGGGCTTGTTCTGCTGCGTTCACACCTACGACCAGGGAAAATAAATGATTTTCACTCTACTAAGATAAAACAATGCCCTAGCAAATAGCTAAGGCATTGTTTATCCGAATTTCCATAGCTAGGCTAAGGCTACTAAAAAAATAAATTAGCTAGACCTCAGAAACTGTAGCTGATTAAACGAATCGAGAGCAGATTGACAGGGCTATGAATCAAGCAGGTATCAAGCCAACTAAATTGTCTGGCTGTAGTGGGCCTGACAGGTATTCAGCATGCGCAGATCGTTGTCGCTGACTGCATCAATTTGGTGGAACCCTTCAATGGCAAACTGACTGCCCCCTTGACCGGCAATCGCCGTGTCCTCAAGCTGGAGGTCATAATCGTACACTTCCTGAGAATAGGTTTCAGTAATTGCTAGAGAAAGGTGAGTATTTTGTACATTGCCTTGGAAGCAGTCAAAGGAAGAATGAGGCGAATAAAACGCACCGACAACCTGCCCGGCACGAGCTTCAAATATCATGTACGCCGTTTGCAGCTGATCAGGTAGAGGCTGCTCCCCAAAGAGATAAACGCCGTTAGTCAGGCTTTCTGAGACGGCGGGGGCAGTTTGGGCCAGTAAAGGGTGAATCAGCGGTGCGTCAGCTGTGGATGGCTGCGGGAATGCACTTGCCGTTTGGGCTGTGAGCAAGGTTGCGGTGCCCATCAGCCAGGCTCCTGTTCTTAGAACATTACTGATGGTTTGCTGCTGAATGTTGTGGTGACAAAAATGACGTTGAATAACCGCTAGAACTCCCATACCACCGCGCCTCACTGGATTTACTGAGTACCGCTAACAAATGACTTAATGCAATCATAAGCAAACTCTATCTTTCACTGTACGTGAGAAGTCCGCCTGTGAACTTGTTTAGGAGCTTTCCTTTAATATCTCTTTAACGATTGCAGTCAAATCGGTCAGCGTGCTCGTTACTATGATTTCCTACAGGTTCAAATCTTTTGATTCCGCATGGGAGGGTTTCACAACTGGCATAGACGGTAAATGATGCCTTGACAGGGCACGGCAGCACAATTCTTTGATGCTGTGATCGTTATCCAACGTTGGAACGATGTAGTCTAAAGGAATAACTAGCCAGGCACCCAGTCATTGGATCTTCCGTATTGCTGAGCAGGAGTCAAACGTTCATCTATGCCATCCCTTGAAGTGCCGCTAAAGCTATTGTTGTTTATTGATAAGCGGCCGAGTTCGACCGAGCAAGTTCGTCAGATTCGTCAGCATGTTGAGATGCTAGCAAGTGACATTGCTCTGGTGCTAGAGGTAATCGATGTCAGTGAGCAACCCTATCTAGCCGAGCATTTTAAATTGGTGGTGACGCCCACCTTGATAAAGGTTTCAGCAGCGGGACGTCAGACACTAACGGGTAGCGATATTATTTCGCAAATTGACTATTGGTGGTCGCGGTGGCAATCAGAAGTTACTGATAAGGCTGATATTCGTGAAGACCGTTTTTTAGATGATACTTCCATTGCTCAGTCAACGGAAATCATTCATCTATCGGATGAAATTTTTCGGCTTAAGCAGCTTAATGCTGAGGCAAATGCCAAGCTGGAGTTTAAAGACCGCATCATTGCCATGCTGGCCCATGATTTACGCAATCCCTTAACGGCGGCGTCGATCGCCATTGAGACATTGGCGATGGGGTATGACCCTAACCATGAGCGCCGCTCACGTTTTCGGCCTGAGCTAACGGTGCAGCTGTTGAGCAATGCCAAAACCCAGATTCGTTCCATCGACCGGATGATTACGGACATTTTGCAGGCAGCCCATGGCCCCAGCGTCGATCTACATATTTTTCCAAAGGAGTTGAGACTGCAGGAACTTTGCCGAGAAGTTAGGGAATCTATGCTTACCAAGGTGAAGGGCAAGGAGCAGACGCTAGAGTTAGATATTCCTCAGGATTTGCCCCAGGTGCATGCTGACATTAATCAGGTGCGTCGCGTAATTGTTAACCTTTTGGACAATGCGGTGAAGTATACGCCCATCGGGGGCAAGGTGATGCTAACGGCATTGCACCGAACCACTCAAAAGGTGCAGATCAGTATTCAAGATACAGGACCAGGTATTCCGGCAGACAAACAGGCTCGTATTTTTGAGGAGAGTTTTCGACTGCAGCGAGATCAGTCCCAGGATGGTTATGGCTTAGGGTTAGCGCTGTGCCTACGGATTGTCAGAGCACACTATGGTCAAATCTGGGTGGATTCAGTGCCCCAACAGGGGAGTACATTTCATTTTACGCTACCGGTTTATAAGCAGTCCCATAGTCGGCAGCGTGAAATGGAGTCGCTCGATTAATGATTGAGTTGATGCATCTAGTCGATGATTTAATGGCAGCAGTGTTCCAGGGAACCTGCATCAAACCTCGGGGAGCTGAAGACGCGCTTTTATGGCTGCTAGCTCAATATCTACCTGGGTCTTGTCTGCAGGGTGATCTGACT
>NZ_JADEXP010000248.1 GCF_015207065.1 Leptolyngbya cf. ectocarpi LEGE 11479
TCTTTTCCATGGCCTCCTACAAACGTCGCAAACTCAATCAGCATCTGATTGACAGGTTTATTCGAAACTTAGACTTAGACGAGACTTTGATTAAATCACATCCCAACTTTCCAAGTCTTTGTGACTATGGGGTGCTAGTCTCCTAATTCTGTCCGGAGTATTGATTTAAAGTGCATACATGGAAAAAATCGACGTTGCTGGTTTTCGCTATGATTTCATCTGCCGAATATTAGCTAGTCGTGGATTTCACAGATCGGTCCATCCTCTAAATCAGCAGCGGCAACAAATCTGGCTGCTAACTACTATAGGGAATCGATTTCTTTATGCTTAGTCGACTCTGGGCATCAGTAATGCTTTACAGAGATGACCTTACTCGAATTCAGTGTCAAATTTGACACCATTCTTTTCAGTAGATCAACTTTTATTTCATTGAGGTTATCGTAAATGGACAATATTAAAGAATCTATTCAAAGTGCTCTGGAGATTGATGGCACTATTGGTACTGCCATTGGCGATTGGGGAACAGGTTTTTCCTTAGGGCAAGCAAGCCTGAATGATAATTCTTTCTCTACCGCAAAACTGGAGCAAGCCATTGCCCTCAATGCCGAAGTTATCAAAGCGAAAAATAGAGCTCGTGAAGGGCTGCAGCTGACAGCTCCCATCGAAGATATTCTGATTACGTTGGCCGATCAATATCATTTGATCCGTATATGTGACCTGGTTGAAGGTGTCTTCTTTTATTTAGTCCTGGATCGTGAGAAGGCTAATTTAGGTCTGGCCCGCATTAAACTGCGTCAGATCGAGCAAAGTTTGCAGATGTAATGCTGGCTATACCCAGTCATTTCAGCGATAATTAAACCTACGCAGCAATGCTCTTGTTTTCCTCTTCTGTGGAGCGAGAAATATTGTTGTGTAGGTTACCCATTAACATACTAATTTTTCTTCAGAATGTACGAAGGAAAGCGAGCTCGATCCTTAGCTGATGCTAACAATGAATTACTGAAGATATGGGTTGCCCGCTACCTGCCAGACCTAGGGGCAATTTCCAGTCAGGTGAGACCCCATATAGAACAACGTTTGAGACGGACGATTCTATCTGAGTCGCGCCAGGCGACTGCGCATAAAATGAGATCTTGCCTAGCATCAGATTGGGGGCTCGCGGCGGCAGAAACACAATCACTTTTACTTGCAGCAGGGGTTTCGATCGATAGCTGGGACTTACAGAATCTCAGTATTCATATCCATAAGGTTTTTGAGACGTTAATTGACGGTTACGAATATTCTTTTATATTCTCACCGGTTATAGAACATCTGCATGACATCGAGTCGGAGAAAGGAAGATTGGAGGCCGCAGCCCTAGTCATACCAAAATTTGAGCCCTTGATGTTCACCCTAGGGCCAATGCTGCATGAATTAAAGGCACTGTATTTTTCATCCATCAATCGACATCTGGTGGGGTTTATGACAACCCACATGCACTTTACCCAACGGTTGATTCTTAGCCATCTGTCAATTGATGAGCGTCTTTGGCTGGCACCTTATTTACAGCTTTTGGACGAACTTACCTGCATGCCCTGGCAGCGTATTTGCTCAATGGCATCAGCGGTCACCTATCATCCGGATGTGGTGGCTCTTGTCAAAAGAATGCTACCTAAAATAGGGTCTATCTCATTACTCACCTATCAAAAAGCACTACAAACATACCCTCACCACATTAGCTACCAAGGTCGCCTCCATTCTGAAGCGGTTCAGCGTTCCAGTATGCGCGATCTAAATATGTTTCAAACGTATATTTGGCTATGCTTTCTAGAAGGCAATATGTCAGCTATTGAGAAAAAACTGTTGCCAATTTGTGTTCAGTCATTCTCGTTGACCAACGTTAAATGGGAGCTAGTTAACTTTGCAATCAAAACGTTGATAGAGTCTATTCACGAGCAGCTAACTCCGGCTGAAAGTGCTCTTTTTACAGCGAATTCAGAGGCTATTCAAGCCCTGTTTATCAATGCTGCTCCTGCAACAAATCAAGGATATTTAGTAAAACAACAGCTCCAGGGCGCTAAGCGACTAACCAATGTTAGCTACACCTGGCGGCCCTAGATGTGTTTCCAACTTGCCTACAGAGGTCAATCTAGACCTAGCTCACGTTTAAGCACCTCGATTGACTTTTCACCAATGTAGTTTTCACAACAGATTACTTTGGGTGGGCGGATGATGTCTTCTCTAGCAGCCTGGAGGGCTTCTTTGACGGCTGGAAAGCTGGCCTGATCCAGGGCGACTATGGTTTGAGCGCTGCGGACAACGGCAGAGAGTTTTTGGTCATCTTCGGTTTGAGCGGTCATGACTAAAATCTCGTCACCTCGTAGGCTGTAGGACAGTACCTCGGCGGCTCGGAGAATACCAGAGCTGAGGCTAACCAGACCGAGACAGGTATCTTTGGGTAAATCTTTGAGCTGCCCCAGTTCTTCGGCATAGTCGTAAATGTCAATGGGAATGACGCGTACGGACTTGGGGGCGGCGATCGCTTCGGCTTCGTTAATGAAGTAGCGGCTGGTGACGACGGTACCGGAACGGGTTTGGGACAGGACGTCCTCGAGTTCCTCTAGGGGCACGAGCTGAACGGGGATATGTAGGGCCTGCTCCAGCTCCCGCACCATAAGCTCACCAGCGCCAATGTCCTGACGGGGGGTGGTGACTAATACCCTGGCGCTGCAGCGTAACCGCCAGTCGATCTCTCCTAGGAACAGCTCGCGGGCCTGGTGTAGCGAGCAACCCTGGCGCAGCAGTTCGTCCAGACTGCTTTCTACCAGTTCTTGGGCCTTGGGAAACTGGGCTAGCAGCGGGGAGCGGGGCTTATCAATTTCAACATTGCCCTGGGTGCGTACGTAGATGCCGGAGCCGGGCTGGGCTTCGACTACGCCGGCATCTTCTAGCTGGCGGTACACCTTACTGATAGTGTTGCGGTGCAGGCCGGTTTGCATTGCCAGCTGTCGGGTACTGGGGAGGCGATACCCAGGCGGATATTGGCGAGATGCGATCGCAAACCAAATCTGGTCGTAAAGCTGTGTGGACGCTGGAATTTCGCTATCGGTTTGAATATGAAATTGCACCATGGATCGGGCTTAGTTACCGTCTAAACGGGAGAATCTAACGTGGTTTGGCTACCTAGCAATAGCGCAAACCACAACCAGGCTACCCAACATTACATAGAGGTTACTCGTGAAACCGGGTTTTAATATGTGACAATTCTCATTTAACTGGCATAGGCAACAAAAATTCACAATCATGACTACCCCAGAGATCGCGACGAATACTATCGAGGTCCAAAGCGGCGACATCACCCTGCCGGTGTACGTGGCCATACCCGACGGCAAGGGTCCCTTTGGAGCGGTCATTGTCCTCCAGGAAATTTTTGGCGTGAATAGCCACATCCGCGATGTTACTGAGCGCATCGCCCGTGAAGGCTATGTAGCATTGGCCCCAGCCCTATACCACCGGCAGGCCCCCGGCTTTGAGACTGGCTACACCCCTGAGGATATTCAGGTGGGCCGCCGGTACAAGGTGCAAACCAGGGCCGATGAACTGCTGAGCGATATTCAAGCCACCATCGACTATGCCAAAACGCTGCCCCAGGTAAAGGATGGCGGTGTCGGCTGCATCGGCTTTTGTTTTGGTGGCCACGTGGCGTACCTGGCGGCCACGCTGAAGGATACGGTTGCGATCGCCTCCTTCTATGGTGCCGGTATCCCCGACACCGCCTTTGGTCCTGGACCGGTGGCCCTGGACCGCACGGCTCACATCACCGGCACCCTCCATTGCTTCTTTGGTACCGAAGACGCCTCTATTCCTGCCGAGGCCGTTACCCAGATTCGCACCGCCCTACAGCAAAGCCGTATTGACTACCAGATCTTTGAATACGAGGGCGCAGGCCATGGCTTCTTCTGCGACCGTCGCGGTAGCTATAACGCCAATGCCGCCGCCGATGCCTGGGAAAAGGTAAAGCAGTTATTTACGGACAAGCTGGCTTAGTGCTCTCCATTCTCTACGTCCCATTGAGCATTAACCATTGGTCGACAATGCTCAGCTTCCGCGAAAACTTCAGCTTCCGCTGGGCAAAAATTGACTTACACTTGGAAAACTGACTTTTTATGGGAGCCTGTCCCAACAGGCCATAGACCGTTGACTTTTTCTGCTGACGATTTTCTCAAAGCCCTGGACCAGCACGACTTCAACTTCGAGAAGGGAGCCGTCGTTACGGGTAAGGTAGCCAGCCATCTAGATGACGGGGCCTACATCGATATTGGTGGCAAAGCAGCAGCCTTTCTCCCGGCCCGTGAGGCATCGGTAGATTCCAGCGTCCCCCTCGAAGAAGCCGTGCCCATCGATAGCGAGCGGGATTTTCTGATTGTTCGGGACCAGGATGCCAATGGTCAGGTGATCTTGTCCATCCGCAAGTTAGAAATCAAAGAAGTCTGGTCTCAGCTAGAGCAGCGCGAAGCCAATAAGGACATCCTCGATGTCACGGTCACAGGCACTAATAAGGGTGGTGTGACCGCCGATGTAGAAGGCCTGCGGGGCTTTGTCCCCCGTTCCCATCTGGTCAACCCACCAGAGGATCTAACCACCCTAGTGGGCCAAACTATCTCGGTAGCGTTTCTAGAAGTTAACGAAGAGAACAATAAGCTAGTTCTATCTAACCGCAATGCTGCCCGTACCACAGTCATGGGGCAGCTCAACCCAGGTCAGCTGGTGGATGGCAAAGTGGGGGCAATCAAACCGTTTGGAGTGTTTGTTGATTTTGACGGAGCCCGTGGGCTCCTCCACGTCAAGCAAATCAGTAAGAGTTTTGTCTCTTCCATTGGGGATGTTTTTGAAGTGGGGCAAGCGGTTAAGGCCGTGGTGCTCAACCTAGATGAAGAGAGGGGGCGCATTAGTTTGTCCACCAAGGTGTTAGAAAAATATCCGGGCGAGATTATGAAAGAGCCCGAAAAGCTGATGGCCGAAGCAGCTGAGCGGGCCGCTGATCCAGGTAAGCTGTTGGCGGAGCAGGACGGCTAATGGGTAGCGTATGGGAATTGGACTTTTATTCGCGCCCGATCTTAGATGACAACAAGAAGAAACGCTGGGAAGTTCTTATTTGTGAAGGCACCCAGTCAGTCGCAGATAAACCTGAACAAGGGCTGCGCTACAGTAAGTTCTTGTCAAATCAACAGGTCAACTCGATCGAGCTGAAAGAGGCGTTAGCAGAAGCGCTGGATAAAGCAGACGAAGCGCCTACTCGGGTACGTTTCTTTCGCTATCAGATGCAGAATATGATCAAGCGGGCCTGTGATGAGCTGGGGCTGACGGCTAAGCTCAGCCGTCGCACCCTGACGCTGCAGCACTGGCTCGATGATCGCAAGGAAAACTTTTATCCGCAGCAGCCTGGATATCAGGCGGGAAAATCTGCCTCGACCGTGCAACCCATCGAAGGGGCGCGCCCACTGCCCGATGCCTTGATGGGGAAAAGCTGGGCGATGGTAAGCCTGCCTGCTAAGGAGTTTGCCGACATGCCCGAGTGGGATATTGGTTTTAGCGAGGCGTTTCCCCTGGCGATGGCTGGCCTGTCTGCCGATACGATGGTGCCTGGTATTCTAATTTTTTCGGAGCGGGCTCTCCCTTTAGCCGGCTGGATGTCGGGGCTGGAGATGGCGTATTTAGATGTACAGATTGGTGAACTATCGCAGCTGTTGCTAGAAACCGGCAGCAATGACACGTGGATTATGGCTAGCCTTAACCGTCCTGAGCTGCAGAAAGAGGCTGAGCGATTTATGGCGGCCAAAGAGCAGGCCAATCAGGTCCACTTTGTGGCGGTGCAAGACAATCCTGACTCAGAATCCTTTGCTGGATTTTGGCTGATGCAAAAACGTACCTTTGGTTAATGTTGGTTAATATCTGGCGGCGGCACCCATGCTAAACCAAAAGCGCTGGTGGGAACTTGTGTTGATGTATGCGCTGTTGGGGGGAATTGCGATCGCAATGCTCCTGCCCCTGCTCTGGCTGGTCAGCACCGCCTTCAAATCCGGCGCTGAAAACATCTTTGAGTTTCCCCCTCGCTTTTTCCCCCAGCAGCCCACCTTTAGTAACTTTGTAAAAGTGTGGCAGACCAATCCCTTTGGTCGTTACTTTTTTAACAGCACCCTGATTGCGGTCATTACTGTCGGGCTAAATCTCCTATTTTGTTCCCTAGCCGCCTATCCCCTAGCGAGGCTGACATTTCGCGGTCGAGAACTGATCTTTTCGCTGATTGTCGCCACCATTCTGATTCCCTTCCAAATCGTCATGATCCCGCTGTACATCCTCACCGTACGTTTGGGGCTGACCAACAGCTATCTCGGCGTAATTTTCCCCTCCATCGCCTCCGCCTTTGGCATTTTTCTCATGCGCCAGGCTTTTCAGAACGTTCCCAAAGAGCTAGAAGAAGCCTCCCGCATTGACGGCTGTTCTGAGCTTGGTATCTGGTGGCACATCATGATTCCATCGGTGCGCCCGGCCCTGGTTACCCTAGCCATCTTTGTCTTTATCGGTTCCTGGAGTGACTTTCTCTGGCCGCTGCTAGTGCTCAATCGCCCCGAATATTACACCCTTCCCCTGGGTGTTGCCCGTTTAGCAGGTAGTTTCTCCCTGGACTGGCGGTTAATTGCCGCTGGCTCCGTCATCGCCACGGCCCCCATTTTGCTTTTCTTTATCGTTATGCAGCGTTACATCGTTCCTGACGAAGTTAGCAGCGGCGTCAAGGGCTAGGAAATAGGGCATTTCAGCTTCTATGACAGCCCGTCTTTTGACAGGGTCTAACCTAGGGAACTAACATCGCTAGGTGATTTCATGCATCAGCCTGTGATAGATAGCTCCACCGCCACACAACTTGTTCCACCGAAGAAGAAGCTCTTTTCCATGGGAATCTGCTCAAGTGGAATTGTCTCTATCGGCATTTCTGCCCACGGTGTGGTTGCCATTGGCGTCATTTCTCACGGCATCGTTTCTATCGGTGTGATTTCCATGGGCGTCCTCTCTACGGGGCTAGTATCCATGGGGCTTTTGACCTCGGGGTTAGTGTCCATGGGGATTAAAGCATCGGGGCCAACCAGTATGGAACTGATGATGGACCATAGCGGTATGGACCACGGTGACATGAACCATGGTGATGAGCCGGCAGCAGAATAAATCATTAGCTTGAGGCGTTGGGATTGTCCGTGGTGCTCTTGGTTAACTCTACTCTTTACAGCTACTTGAGGTGATTGCGGCATTTCGAGATCGCAATGGCGAGGTTGTCGCCCACGGACGTACTAACGATGAGCTATCCCTGAGTCTGGCACCGCAGCTGGTGGAGAGTCTCTATGGAACACTGGCGGACCTGCGACGTGAGGGATTAACAATTTTGCTGGTGGATCAGATGGCAAGCTTAGCCTTAGCAATTGCAGACCGCGCCTATCTACTAGAGACGGGACAGATTGTGCGCTCGGGCACCGCAAAAGAGCTACGAGATGATCCAACAATTGTCGAGAGCTATCTAGGCGCAAATACTCGCACAGAAAATCTCGAAGAACGCGCCAGCTAATGTCACTAAAGCATTTGAAACGTTCTTGCCAAACTCCCCCTTGACTTGATCAAGAGTTATCGCTACTCTTAGCTCTATGGCTGTTCACGGCCTTACTACAGAGCCCATAATTTAGCGCCATCAGCAGGTGCTGACAACACCATGCTGATGACTTCACCCCCGAGTTGCGTACACAACCTGGGAGCGCAGGTTTAATGTACCTGATGCCGCCCCGGATTGCCTAATATACGGGGTGGCTATTTTATGGCTCTGGTTTCCTCCCACTGTTTATTTGGAGATCAGAGTCTATGTTTATCGACCCAAATCTCGGCGCTGGCGCGCCCACGGATCCCCCTGCCGACGGGACTTTACCCGACTATGACTATGAAAATGTGCGGCTCCTGCTGCTGGGCACCCTCAGCTCGGTGCAGGCAACCATTGCCCTACTGTACAAACTCAACTATGCCGAACCGAACGACTGGAGCCGTCCGCTAGCGACAGGGCGACCCAACGAGGTGATGGCAATTTTGACCAAACGGGTCCGGGTGGATTAGCGGATATACCGCGTGGGGTACGTTGCGGCGTGCCCTTTTGACCGGACTTCGACTCCGCTCCGCCCTCGTTGCGATCGTGTTTTTTAGCAACGTTAGTTTGTCCGGAAATCTTTAGCGATTTTCTTGATTGCTTCGACAATGTCGGTCTGGGTTTGGTTGCGATCACCATTCTCCTTGTCAAAGATGCCTAGCGAGCTTACCGTCTCTAGGCAGCGAGTTCAGCGACTATTTAGCCGAAATGGGGCAGAAATTTCTAATTTCAGGACAAGAAAGCAGTATATAAAAATTTACAATTCTCCTCGGGAAAATGGCTTGGTTTGTCTGAAGGCTCGATTAGATTGCTATCTCGCAAACTGCAGTGGCTGATGCTTTGAATGTCACAAGTGTCTATGCAAAATCCTTTACAGAACAGTTCTTTGAATGGTTACCTAAGATCAGGTATTTCCAGCAAAGTATTTTGTAAGCAATTTTGCACACCTGCATATCAGCGTGAGCTCTATACGCTAATGGATATGGAGGTGATCGATTTTCTTGTAGTACTGTCTAGAATATATTAGACATTATTTAAGCAACGGAGCATAGACAATACAGCCGAGTGTAATGTATTCGACCTTACGAGTGTAGCTCTACACAAGAATAATGACTCAAGCAATCGATGTTTTTGTTTCCTATTCTTCTAAGGATGAAGAACTGAAGGACGAACTCTTGAACCATCTCGCTTTGCTCAAACGGAAAAAAATTATTTCAGCTTGGCATAGTCGAGAAATATTGCCAGGTGCTGATTGGCTTGGAGTTGTTGATGAACACATTGAATCGGCACAAATTATTCTTTTGCTGATTAGTGCTGACTTTTTAGCTTCAGACTACTGTTACGAGGTCGAAATGAAACGAGCAATGAAGCTACATGATTTAAAGAAGGCAATCGTCATACCAGTAATTCTAAAACCAACTGATTGGCAAGATTCTCCTTTTGGCAAACTGGAGCCTCTACCAAGGTTTGCGGAACCAGTAATACTTTGGAGGCATCGTGATGAAGCATTCTCTAGTATTGCCAATTCTCTTGGAGAATTAGTTGATAACCTCATTAAGAACTATCAAAGTTAGTCTGAAAATTATAAGCTAGTTGTTCTGCAGGCATGTATAGATATGGCTAATGACTATAACACTCTTGTGATTGAGCGAGTCAATGTATACATTGCTTATGCTCGTAATAATGAAAGAGATGCAAGCTTAGTTAAAACATTAGTTAGTAAGCACTTATATCGATTATGGCAATCAGGGATTGCAAAATGTGAGTACGAGATTCCTTTTGGTGAGAATTTTGAGAAGTTAACAGAGGAACGGCTAAGGACAGCAGATATTATTCTTTTGATGATAAGTCCTGAGTCAATGAGTTCAAACTATTTTTTAGATACTGAAGTAAGTCTAGCACGAGCAAGATGTGATAATAGTATTGCTGTTGTTATTCCAGTATTACTTCGTCCTTATTCTTTGCGAAATTTCCCATTATTAAAAGGTCTACAGGTATTGCCTCGTAATGATATTGCGATTACTTTATGGCCTGATCAGGATGCAGCATTTTCAGAGATCGCCAGCGAAATTGGTGCAT
>NZ_JADEXP010000249.1 GCF_015207065.1 Leptolyngbya cf. ectocarpi LEGE 11479
GTGTTCAGTCACTGATTGGATCAATTTTGCAGCGAGAATTTCCTCATCCCACTCGGCCATGTAATCTGCGTCAGACTTACAAATAGCCGTAATAACTGTCAAGCGAGCGATCTGGCGCATGAACCTTCGAGCGGAAGCGAGCGCCACTATGAGGTCGCCATCGAGTTTCAACCTGCCAGTTTATGAGTTCAGTTAACCAGCGGTGGCTGAATAGGGCCTCGTCAAAAAGTCCTTGGAGGAATCTTGTTAGATCGCTCGCTGTCGTTACCAAACCGCCTCCGGCCCAGTCGCAAGATAGATTCTTAGCCCAAAGATCGTCCTCTCCATCATAGTGGTCAGGACAAACGCATACATATCTTAATAATGGGATATCGTCTCACGACACGATTGAGCGTTTGTTTGCCCGTCTGCGTCCTGTGCAATTCCAAGCGCGTTTTTTGAGGTGGGTGAATGCAGCGTTTGCGTTGACTAAGGGACAATTGATTAGCCTTGATGATAAAACGCTACGGGGAAGCTACGAGCGTGGTGGCAAGCGAGGCATGATTCATATGGTGAGCGCCTGGGCGAGTGAGAATCAAATTGTTTTAGCTCAGCGCAAAGTGGATGAGAAATCGAATGAAATTACGGCCATTCCAGAACTCTTGAACGTGTTAGACATAGAAGGAGCCGTGGTGAGCATAGATGCGATGGGCTGCCAAACTGCAATTGCCGAACAAATTGTGGCTCAACAGGGAGACTATGTTCTGGCGCTCAAAGGGAATCAGGGTAGTCTATTGGAAGATGTGAGTCAACTATTTTCCCATGCTCAAGCGACAGGGTTTGAGAGAATTGAGCATGACTATTATGAAACCCAAGAAACCGGTCATGGTCGCCAAGAGACCCGTCGCTATTGGGTGATGGGACAAACGGACTATCTCATCGGTGCTGAAAATTGGGTCAAGTTAACTACGGTCGGGTGTGTCGAGTCTAAACGACAAGTCGGCGATACCATCAGCCATGAGATGCGTTACTACCTGCTGAGTCTACCGTTGGATGCAAAGCGCTTTACCAAAGCGGTTCGGGGCCACTGGGGCATTGAGAACCAACTCCATTGGAGGCTCGATGTAGCGTTTCGAGAAGATCAATCTCGGGCAACTACAGGCTACAGTGGTGAAAATCTAGCCGTCATTCGACATATTGCCGTTAACTTGTTGTCACAAGAAAAATCTGTCAAAGGTGGCACGCATGCAAAGCGACTCAAAGCAGGATGGGATGACCAATATCTGTTCAAGGTGCTAGCCCAAGGAGATAACGCTAGTACCAAATTGTAAAGAAACGTATGCGTCTGCCCTGTGGCTGCGGTTCAGGCATGTGCATCATCTGTTTGGAGATGCGGTCTGCTTCCTGCTCGTAGATGTCTCCGGGAGAACTTACCGTGAGCTTTGCCTGGACGTTTGCTGGCGACCTATGGCGTACCGGTATTCGGCTGAAATCGTGCGCACCGCGAGTTGATTTTGCCCGACGGGGTATCGTAGACTTGGCGGGTGTAGCATGCTGAGGTGCATTCGGTTTCTGTGCGAAAGTGCGCATGGTTAGTCTCCTTCCGTTCGATTATCAAATGCCTAACGTTGCCTATCACCCGCCGCAGATAACCTTTGCCACAACCGACACCTTTTGACGGTCGGTGTGCATGGGCGTTGTTAGACGGCACTCAACACTTATTTGCTAAAGCGAGATAGCTACCATACACTGCCATAAGTGGAAAGTGCCAGCCGAAATGCCGTGATACTTTGCCTGAGCCATAAATCTCAACTCCTGAAAATCCATGCATTTCCAACCTAAATCGTAAAACTTTGGGAAAATGTTGGGTCAGATGACTAATACCATAAACCGATGTTCCACTCAATTTACTTCTGATGTAGTTGGGATTTGGAGTGGTAAGAAGTAGCCTTCCGCCAATCTTCAAAATTCGTTGAAACTCGCATAATGTTTTGTCTACGTCAGCAGAGTAGAGATGTTCAAGGAACTCACCAGCAACAATTACATCTACAGATCGATCCTCAATAGGTATATCCGTTGAAAGACCATATACTCCTTGGGAATAGCATTCAGGCAGAGCGTCTAATCTCTCTTGTACACAATCAAGTCCTAATAGCGTCAGGTTTGAGTTTAGCTCCTTAAGGCGTAATCCACCTCTACCAGTGTTGCAACCTACGTCAAGGACTTTTATGGCTTCTTTTGGGAAAAAGTTGAAAAACTGATCGTATCTTTCCAGAGTAAAAGGATCGCGTTCAGAAACATTTTGTTGGGCATTCTGAACTTCGTATTTCTCGTGCAGATTAACCATATTTTATTTCTCCAAGCTAAACATAAAAAACACGTAGTTTCTGGAAATAGCGATGCAAACTTAATTGCTTCACCGAAAGCTAAAAATATTGTCCCATTAATAACTTTGTGCTCACTTGCTCCTGAACACCCTAAGATAATTTTCGATTTACACCCTCACCTACAACTCAGCAGTAGGCTAACGGAACAAGTCACCAGCGCGAGCCAAAGCTAAAAAAGAAGCAATAATAAGTGTTTGCCGAGTGTCAGGTGCACTGACTCGTTAGACATAAACCAGGAAACAGGCACTTATAAATCGTAGCAGATCAACCGAAAGCAAACCTAGTTCGCAACACAAAGTTAAGAATTTATTGCGGCTATACCAATTGTTTCAGTAAGAGAAACGCAATGTCTTAATACTCAGAAACCAAAGGCTTATGAACGATGGAGGGATGTAGGTGAAGGGGCCAAGGGCTAACGGTGGAGTTGAACCGCACTTCCTCCTTAACGTCGTCAGGCGGTTAACGGAAGTGTCGGTTCCAACGGAATGTTGTTGGGACCCGTTGTACTATAGGGTTCCCAAGCGATAACATTTAAATCGGGTCACTACAACTATGCGTTATCCAGACAAAGTCTGGATAAATACCTCTCAGTCGGAGTTACCCAGACTTTGTCTGGATAATCACCCTATAAGCATATCGCCCAGAAAGTTTCTGGATAATACCCTCAGATTCGGAGTTATCCAGAAAGCTTTAAGGTATCTTTACTAGTTTATATGAACTATTGAGTAATAATTGCTACATAGGAGTTTCATGATTTTTGTGTAGTCATTCATATGCAATCTAAGCCGAGGACCTTACTGGAAGCTGTCCGTGATGCTATTTGTATACAACATTACTCGTAATCAACTGCAACATTTTTGGCTTGACGTGAGAAATGACTTAGCGGTACCTTAGTTCTCACGCCCTTCTGGGCATGACCACAAAGCTCAATATTTGGCACCAGCGGCAGGTGTTTGCACCACCGCACCGCTGGCTAACCCCGTGGCTGAGTAAGCAGTCCGAGGCTTGGGATACTTTATCCTATTGCTGCCCCGGTTTGCATCACATAATCGGGGCAGCTAAATTTGAGCTTTGGTTTCTTCCTAAACGTCTGGAGACCAAGGCTTATGTTTCTCGATATTACCCAGGGCGCGGTAGCGTCCACATTATCTGTTGGCACCGAACCGCTACCCGACCACCAATACGAAACGGTGCGTCACCTGCTGTTTGGTAGTCTTTTAGCTGTACGGCTGACCATTCAAGACCTGCACAGCAAACGCTACGCCGAACCTAATGACTGGAGTAAACCCATCTCTACCGGACGCCCCAATGAAGTGATGGCCATTTTGACCAAGCGGATTGCTCTTAAGCAATAGGCACCGAGCGGGTGCCGTATAAAAATACGGTTTATTCAAACTGTGGTGGTAATTCTTGTGGGGATACTGTACCGGGTCTGCTAGGAACTGGCACCCTGTTTGTACTGCCATTGTCTCCATTTGCGATCGCACCTCCACCCGCTTCGGTGTCTTTTCCTGCATCCCCAGGGGACGCCGTGTCCCCTGTATTAACAACAATAGTCGGACTCTCTGGCGTAGGATCATAGGTGATAATCGTGATCGACCGGGTTAGCTGCTCTCCGGCCACATTGGTCACCTGTAGAGAAACCAGCGTTTCCCCTGGTTCTGGACTCAGCGGTACAGGCAGTGCTCCCGCTGTGGGCACATCGCCAGGAGCGGGCATCAAAATCACCTTAGTCCCCGAATTATCTTCTACTTCCCAGGCTAACTCCAAATTAGTTAACGGCTGTCCTTCGTCAACAGGTACCAAATAGTTGGGCTGAGCCGGTTCACCATTGAGGGTAAATTTCAACAAACGCGGCGGACGCGGTTGAATTTGTGTGGGTTCACTGGTCAATAAAATTGGTTCCTCAGGCTGTTCTCCTTTGGGAACAGCCAGCAGGTCAAAGGTGTAAACCCCCGCCTGACGTAAGCCAGTGGGCACATTCTGACAAACCAGCTGAGTTTCTAACGTACAAAAATTGGTCAGTTCTTTGGGGATACCCGTCTGAAAATCAAACGACAATGTAGGAACAGCTACGGTCCCTTCGGCATCTCGACCAATGAGATGCAGACTGGCTAGCTGTTTAGGATCTGCCACTACCCAGTTTACCCTGGCCACATGGGGATCTTTGTCGGGTAGAGATGGGATAAATACGGTGTTTGCCGTCGCCCCATCCGACATCTCTTTTGGCTTGGGTGGAGCTTCTGCATAAATGGCTGATGTCGGTACTAGCTCTACAATGGCAGGTAATGGAGCCGGAGCAATGGACACCGGTAGGGTGGTTGATTGAGTCGGAGTCGCATTCCGACCGGGTTTGGGAATAAGGGACAGGGTAAAGATATAGTCTCCGGCTCGTCTGGCATCGGTGCGAATATTACGACAGGTGAGCTGTCGTGCCTGTTCCACACATAGTGCTTCTAAATAGGGTGGTAACCCTTGCGAGAGATCAAACACCAGGGGGCCACTCAACAGCTCACCCTCGGTGGACAGACCAACAATTTCTAACCGCTGAATCCGCTTTGGATTCACAATTTCAAAACCAAGATGGACCGTATCACCTTGGGTGGCATCATAGGCGGTGTCTTCTGGGGCAAAGCGTAAAATATTGGCCGGGGCTGGCGGACGTACAAAAAAATACCATGCTAACCAAATCAGCCCTAGAAACGAGCCGAGTAATAACAATATCACCGGCAATATTTGCCACCAGGGGCGAGCTTCCCACATTAACAGTCCCTGCATTGGCACCTCGGGCAGAGGCTTTTGCTCAGGGTCAGTGGCAGTGATCTCAAAGCTGATCATCCGCCCACCACCAAACAGGGGACGCTTCCAAGGATTTTTGGGGTGAACGGAGATTTGACTCACCAACGTTTGTTGGGGAGCCAACGTCAGAGATTGGGGCTGAATCTGATAGTCACACAGGGCGCTATCTTCTAAACCTAAAATTCTAAAATCTAGAGTTCTGGGGGTATTACCCTGGTTACTGGCTTGAATGCTGTAGAGTCCTGACTGTTGTTGAACCCGACTTACCAGGGTGCGAAAGCGAGTATCCAGCTGATAGACGGGATTGATCGTGATGTAGATAACATCCAACAGATTGAGATCAGGGTTGTTTTCAGACTTGAGCTGGATCGTTGCCAGGAGAGTCCTTGCCAACGCATCCAACGCTGGCGTGATCGTCAACAAAATCACCCCCTCCATCCCCGGATTAAGATCTAGATAGGGTTCTGTGAGGGCTAGACCTGGGGCTTGAAAGCCTTGGGGATAGTGGACAGTGACCCAGTCGTCGGCCAGATCCGTACACTGCAGTCGAAAGCGGTCAACCCGATTGGCCCGGTTGTAGACATGGATTTGGAACTGGAGTGGGTTGCCTGGCAGCGTTTTGATGGGTTTTGCACTGGTGCTGATGGGCTCGACTGCAAATGTGGGATCGCTAACCCTGATGGCCGTGTGAGCTGGGGGTAAGACCTGGAGCGTTTGTTCGTACCGCTGAGGGGGATTGTCGGGATAGTGATTGGGCGCATCCACAATCAGCTGGTAACGGTAGGCTCCCGATAGAGCCGAGGCGGGCACGTCAAAGCAAAAGATAACTTCTTCCCCTTGTCCTGGATCTAGGGCAAGGCGGGTTTGAGCGGTGGAGCACCAGCTGTGAATCGCGGGGGGCAGCTCGTCGAGATAGACATCGATAATGGCACTCTGGTTGCCCTTATTGTTAATCGTGGTGCTGATGACGAGCTGCTCACCCGGCAGGACCTGATCTTCTCCGGAGGAGGAAAGAATAACTCCAATGGGCTGAGAGGGGATGCGCTCAGGTAAATCCGTGGCTATGTCGAGTAGCGATCGCATCGGGACGGAGAAGTTAGTCATAACGGATTGCCTGGGCAGGCTTTATTGTTTGCTTGGGTGCGGTGCAGCTTGACGCGATGGGTGTCGCTGCCGCTAACAACTAACAGGGTTTTCTCCTGTTGGAGAATATCAACGCTGTTGACGGGTTTGCTAAACTGGGCCAGTTGTTGACGGGCCATGACCTGACCGATGGTGTTGAGGGACCACAGCATGACGCGTCCATCGTCGCCGCCGCTGACTAGATAACAGGCGTTTTTGCTGAGGGCAACGGTGTTGATCGGTTTGCCTTGATGACCGTCTTCCCACCGGTCGCTGGGTTTACAGGACGTGCCGTCTTTGAGGCACTGGGCTAGGTTCCACAGGGTGATCCGCCCCTGGTTGTCAGCGGCCGCCAGACGGGTAGAGTTGTCAGCGGCAGTGTCTAAACTGGAGAGATAGTGATTTGGCTCGCCTGGTGGATATTCCAGGATTTGCTGCCGATCTGTTTCAAAATCCCAGAGAACCAGGCGATTAAAGCGTCCACCAACGGCAAGAAGATGGTTGCGTTGGTCCCCTGTTTGGGTGCTGGTATAGGTAATGGGGGCAATGGCTTGAACAGCAAATCCAAACTGCTGCTGTTGTTTGGGAATTGTCTCTTTGCCCAGATTGGCCCAATCATCAATCGCCCAATGAAGCACTAGACCACTGCCGTGGGCACTCAATAGTGTTTGGGAATCAT
Source organism: Leptolyngbya cf. ectocarpi LEGE 11479 (assembly GCF_015207065.1). GTDB lineage: Bacteria > Cyanobacteriota > Cyanobacteriia > Phormidesmidales > Phormidesmidaceae > Leptothoe > Leptothoe ectocarpi. The sequence goes on from NZ_JADEXP010000249.1 coordinate 6,967, forward strand.
GGCTAAAGCGCAGATCAAATACCCGATCATCTCTCTGGAAAACCAATGATTTTGGGGGTTGCTGAGAGAGAAAATCCCATAGCTGAATTTCACCATTTTCTAAACCAGCAGCCAACAGATCGTTGTTGCGAGGACGATAGCGGACGACGCGGATGGCCTTATCTGTATCTTTTAGAGTCGCCAGATCCCTTAGTCTGCGGGAAACCTGCCAGCGGTGTAGGGTATGGTCATCGGCCCCGCTAATAATGGCATTGGCCTGACCATCAAACTGAACACTGTTGACAGCACCCCGGTGACCCGTGGGCCAGTAGATAGCGGTCAGCGCAGCGATGCATACACCACCTATACCCAGACACTGTGTCCAAAAGGGAATTTTAGGTTTTGCCAACAGTTCAACCGTTTGAGTCGGTGGCCGTATTTCTGTTTGTTGAAGCTGGGGACGCAGCTGAAACTGCTGTCGTCGCTGCCATCCTAGCCAGGGGGATACGGGACTCAAGGTTAGCTTCATGTTAGCCCGATCGCCTGCCTTGAGATCCACCTGGGCGGGACTCAGCTGTAGTATATGAGATGTGGTGCCAGACGGCGTTGGCGGGCGGCGACGCAACGCGGCCCACACTTTTCGCTGCCAGGGAATGTCAATCCGGTTTAGAGTCATGGCAACGGCCTGGCGGACATTGCTCTGATTGTTGAGGTCTAGAGTATGGTGGAGGCTTGCTGATTTCTCTTTTTTTGAGGTTTCTAAGGGGACTGCGTTATCTGTCTTGTCTGCCTCATTTATTGTACAGGTGAACTCTACCCAGCCTGTTGGTAAAACAGTCAGAGTGCCGGACTGTCGTACAATGGGGGCCTCGGCCTGACTAACCTCAATGTGAAAAGGATAAACCTTGGCTTCGCTAGCCAGGGGTGGCTGACAAAGAAACAAGCCGTGGGCACTACCCTGGGAGGCCACCTGTAGACGTCGTTCGTGTCCTTCATTTAGCCATGCCTTGGGCAATCCTTTGAGCGCCAGGCGAATATTAGCTGTATTGCGATTGGCGTTATAAAGCTGCAGGGGAATCTCAAGTAAGTCTCCTGGCACGGTCTGAAAGTCGGTTATGGGCAGCTTAAGCGTGGGAGGAATCACCCCGGACCCGGCCACCACCAGATTGATTAACTGCCGATCTTCTTCCCCCAGTTCCAGACAGGTAACATTGACATTGAGGTTCATTTTTCCGGTAAAGCCACCGGGTATGGGGGGAGGCTCTAGAATATTCACCACAAAGTTGACATGGTCTCCCGCTGGGATTTTGGCTGACAAATCTGGAGTGAGCCGATACCAGTCGGAGGTGGTCTGCCGGGCAACACCTGACGCAGACAGCTCTAGGGCAAAGGTGGCAAAGCGGTCGCTGAGATTGTTGACCATAACTTCAAACTGGTCATGGCCCGTCCCTAGATGCACGGTGTGGGTGGACAGCTGGGTGAGAATTTGTTTAGGCATGGTTTGACTCTCCAGACCTCAACCACTGATGCATTCGCCGTCGCTGGGCAGCAAAGTTTAACAGATTAACCCCCAGCTCCTGGGCGCTACGAATTTCTTCGCGGGGGAGATCGATGTTTTCGCTAATGGACCAGGCTTGGGGTAGGGAACCGATGAGTAACAATAAGCCGCCCCAGCCATAAAGACCAACGGGCTGACCGTTGAGGGTGGGCAGCCGACTAAAGCTGAAGGGCTGTAGTCTCAATACATAGTCCATGGCTAAGGGTTTAAGGTCTAAGCTCTCTTGATGCATAAAAGAGAGCAGGGGGGCTGTGAGTTCTGCTACGGCTTCTGTAATACAGGCTTGAATTTCACTCAGTTCTTGCTCCGCTGATGTGTGTAGCGAAGTGGTTAAGTTTTTGCGGCTGGTGGCTAACGCGCTGCGTAGGTCCATTTCGACCTGATACAGATCTCTTAGCTGTGGTGAAGCTGTTTCTACTAAGACCACCCCCCCTTGCTGTAAATATTGGGCGATTTGAGGCCCATCTGGCCGATCTAGTTGACAAAATTCTTCGTAGGAGAAATGGGTGAGATCGCTCTGTAGGGCCTCTGTTCTTACTTTGCCCAGCAGTGACGGATAGAGACCCGGCAGGGTAGCAAAGAGGGCTTCAAACTGGGCGACCACAGGACTGCGGTGGGACCAGGCAGAGATGCTGGCGGTTAGCTGTGACCGGGGCCGCACCCGCTGGCGGTGACGCAAATCAAGCTGGTTGAGAGTAGGGGAAAACACATCATCAGGGGGTGCGATCGCAACCTCTCCCACCCCTAATCGCACCCGGCACAGTTCCACCTCATCCGCTTCTGCTGGCACATCTTTTTCTAAAATCTGAAACGCTTCTTGGACAATGGCAGACTGGGATGAGCGCTCCGAATGTTTGAGCACAATGTAAATTGTCGTTTCAGCCACAGGCTGTGCTGACAGATAACAGCTTTCGGCATTGGCTACCAGGATAGGATTGCCCTGATTGTCCATGGCTAATCCTGGCTGAATCGTGAGCCAGCGAGGTTGACGATACTTGCTGGGGGCCGTCTCAGGGACAGGCCCCACATTGACGCCTAACCCACTAACAATGCCGCTCTGGTGCAGGGCTTCATAGTAAATAGCCTGGCGCTGTTGGTGATAGCTGTGGGCGATCTGCCAGTGGTCAGCGGTAATGAGCATACCGTCGTTGACTTGGATGCGTTGGAGTGGGGAGGGTTGGATGGGTGCCATGGGGAGGGGG
>NZ_JADEXP010000250.1 GCF_015207065.1 Leptolyngbya cf. ectocarpi LEGE 11479
TTTACCCCCCCCTAAAAAACCCCCCCCCCCAATCCACATCGATATTGACCTCCACGTCCCCCTATCCCGTGGCCTTGGCAGCTCCTCCACCGCCATTGTCGGTGGCCTAGTCGGTGCCAACCTGCTAGCAGGCAATCCCCTCAGCTCAAATCAAATTGCGGCCCTAGCAACGGATATCGAAGGCCACCCAGATAATGTCGTCCCGGCACTGCTGGGGGGCTGCCGTCTCGCTGTTCATGACAAAAATGCTCAGCTCAACCTCTGCGCCATCCCCTGGCACGATGCCATTATTCCAGTCGTCGCCATCCCAGACTTTGAACTCGCCACCGCCGATGCCCGTAGAGTTCTCCCCGATAGCTACAGCCGTGCCGATGCCATTTTTAATGCGGCTCATCTGGCCCTGCTCACCCAAGCCCTCGCTACAGGGGACGGCGCATGGTTGAAAACGGCGCTGTGCGATCGCATCCATCAGCCCTACCGCAAAACCCTGATCCCCCACTACGACGACATCTATGACCAGGCCCTGGCCGCCGGAGCCTGGGGACTAGTCATTAGCGGCGCTGGACCAACGCTGCTGGCCCTTACCAGCCCAGAATCCGTCGCTAGCGTTCGCCAAACCCTGGGTCGCCCCTGGGAATCCGCCAATATTCCTTATTCAGTCCACACCCTAGCCATTGACCCTAAGGGCACCCAAGCCCAGCTCACCTAAACTTACCCAACATCGATTTCCCCGCAGGCTGCACAGACAGCCACCAGGAATGGAATTATCTAGCCGCTATTTTATTGATATGGCTTTACATAACTTATGATTAATTACATCTACAACCATTACCCATGTGTCATTTTTCAGCAGCTTCCCAAGAAGTCTACATATGGAGTTATTAAGAAAAACAAATGGTTTCCATGGCTTTTGGGCTTATCAAAAGTTAACCAAATTACATATACTGTAACTGGGCGTAGAGCAATAGGTATATTTCCTCATTGCCGTCCGGTCAGTTAGCCTAGTGTTTTTTTGGTAGTCCCTTCACCTAGACCAACTGCCTCTCGGCAAATCGCGCCTCTAATAACGAGTTGTACGCATGAGTTGGCATGATTGTTGAACACTTCCCGTGGCTAACAGCGCTAGTATTATTTCCTCTGTTAGCCGCTATCCCCATTCCCCTACTGCCAGATAGTGAGGGCAAAACACTTCGCTGGTATACCCTGGGCGCTTGCTTAGTCGAACTGGCTCTTATTTTCTACACATTTATTACCTATTACGACATTCATCAAGCCGGTCTTCAGCTGGTTGATAACTACGCTTGGGTTCCCCAGATTGGTCTTAACTGGTCCCTAGCAGCCGACGGTCTGTCCATGCCTCTGGTGGTTTTGAGCGGTCTGGTTACCACGCTAGCAGCGGCTGCTTCCTGGAATATCACCATGAAGCCCCGGCTTTATTTTTCCTTGCTGCTACTGATGTACAGCGCGCAGCTCGGTGTTTTTCTATCTCAAGACATGCTGATGTTCTTCATCATGTGGGAGCTAGAGCTAGTACCGGTCTACTTGCTGATTTCTATCTGGGGCGGTCAGAGACGTCTTTATGCCGCGACTAAATTTATTCTTTACACCGCCATTGGCTCTATCTTTATCTTGATAGCCGCCTTGGCCATGGCCTTTTACGGCGATAATGTCACCTTTAACTTTAGTGAGCTGGCGGCTAAGGATTATTCCTTACCCATGCAGCTGTTTACCTACACTGGTTTTCTGATTGCCTTTGGGGTCAAGCTACCGATATTCCCGTTTCATACCTGGCTGCCCGATGCCCACAGTGAAGCACCTGCGCCAGTTTCAATGATTTTGGCCGGTGTTTTGCTAAAAATGGCAGGCTATGGTCTCATCCGTATGAACATTGAGATGCTGCCAGATGCTCATGTTTACTTTGCGCCTGCCCTGGCCATTGTTGGTGTCATCAATATTGTTTACGCATCCTTAGCGGCCTTTGGTCAAGACAACCTCAAGCGCCGCATGGCTTACTCGTCCGTGGCTCACATGGGATTTGTCCTCTTGGGTCTAGCTGCCTTTACCACATTGGGTCTGAGTGGTGCCCTGCTGCAGATGATTTCCCACGGTCTGATTGCATCCGTACTGTTCTTCTTGGCCGGTGTGACCTATGAGCGCACCCACACCCTAGCGATGGATAAGATGGGCGGTATGGGCAAGGCGATGCCCGTCACATTTGGCATGTTCACTGCCGGTGCCATGGCGTCTTTAGCTCTGCCTGGTATGAGTGGCTTTGCGGCCGAACTGGCGATTTTCCTGGGCTTTTCCACCAGCGATGCCTACAGTATCTTTTTCAAAGCAGCGATTGTGATTTTGGCTGCTGTCGGTGTGATTCTGTCTCCGATTTATCTGCTGTCAATGCTGCGTCGGATCTTCTTTGGCAAACCTGGAGAGTTAGAAGTTCCTAACAATACATCTTGGGATCTCAAGCCCCGTGAAGCTTTTGTCGCCGTCTGTCTGCTGCTCCCCATCATTGGTATTGGTCTCTATCCCAAACTGGCTACCCAAACCTATGACGTGAAAACGGCTGAACTCAATAACCTGGTAAAGAATGTCCGTTTAGCTCAAGATGCTGACCAAGGCCCCTTGTACTATCAGGTTCTAACCGCTCCTGACCTGCTGGCCAGCCGTCTTTCAACCACCAGCATCCGCTAAGAAGATGTCGAGGAAAATTCTCGGGCTTATCCATTAACTTCTTTATCCCTTGGTCAGGGTTAATTGAGTCTTCCAATTTCCACTAAAGTCGCTGGGGTCCAAGGTTGGGTCCCAGCGACTTTCTAGTTTTAGGGGTGAATCGCCCCCATGTCCCCCCCTGGGGCATTGAATCAATCAGAGTGAAAACGATTTACTGATTGGAGAAATTTCTAACGTGCATCTATGGTTGCCCTTACTGGGGAGTCTGCAGTCAGGTTGAACTATTTGAGACGATGGTTGCAGGGGATATCTCCTGTGCTCAGTGGTCTTGGATTGGTGCTTTTATCCTGTCCGCCTGGGTGGAGTCATGGCGCGATCGCAACCGTCACCCGCACATTTGCTGTCGAGGCCCACTATTCATCAGGACAACCCATGGCCTCTGCCCAGGTTGTGGTCTACAGCCCCCAAAACCCCAACGAACCCTGGACCACTGGACAAACCAACGAACAGGGAGAATTTGAATTTAGCCCAGATACGAATGGCAATTGGGAGGTGGTTGTTCGACAGGCGGGCCACGGCACTACGGTCAGCGTGCCAGTGGTGCCCCTGACCCAAGCCGCTCAAATAGCCTCAGCCGACACATCCGCATCTCTTGCGACGATTGTATCCTCCTCGTCCGAACCGCTCCCCCTACAGCGTTGGGCCGGTGCCGGAGCGGCTCTCTGGGGATTAGTGGGTACCGCTTTATTTTTTTCGCGAGGGAAACAATCTTAGTGCATATTCCAGATGGTTTTGTACCACCTCAGCTCTGCATTGTTGGCTATGGTCTCAGCGGGTTTGTTACCTGGCAATGTATCCGACGGATCAATCGGCACTCCGACCCGGCCACTCAAATGCCAAAGGCCTCTTTGCTGGCAGCGGCCTTTTTTGTCGTTTCATCGATTCAGATTCCTCTGCCGCCCGTCAGTTTGCATCTCGTCCTCAGCGGTCTGCTGGGTGCGGTGCTGGGCTACTATGCCTTTTTAGCAATTTTAATTGGCTTGTTTTTTCAGGCCCTGTTTTTAGGCCATGGCGGTTTTTCCACCCTGGGGGTGAACGCCATCATCATCGGCGTACCGGCTCTAGTCAGCCATGGCATTTTTCAGCTGCGCCGCTGGCTGCCCTCCTCCCTAAAACCATCCGTCCGCTATGGTATCAGCGGTTTTTTGGCAGGAGCTGTTGGCATGCTCCTGGCAGTAACGATCTTTATCAGCCTGCTTATTTTTACGATACCGGTCGGGTTCGATCTAGCCACTGAGCGAGCGGCCCTGCTCACGTTGGGGATTGCCCATAGCCCCCTGGTAATTGTTGAAGGGATTTTCACAGCGCTATTGGTGACCTTCTTACAGCGTACAAAGCCAGAACTGTTGACCGGATTAGCCCCCGTACTACAGACCGAACGACCACGGGCCACCGGTCCATCGGGGGAACAGCTATGCGACTGACCCTAGATACCTATGCCGGTCTACACTCCCCACTCCATCACTGGCAGTCCCGCGCCAAACTTGTGGGTCTAGGCCTGTTGATGCTGGGGTTTGCCACAGTGCAACGGGTACAGCTGGTGCCAGCTTGCTTGCTCGTGACAGCGGTGCTGTACGGCATCTCCGGGCTGCCCTGGTCATTTTTGCGATCGCGCCTACGCTATCCCGGTTTGTTTCTTCTGGGGATGGTTATTGCCTTACCGCTACTCTCGGGCAGCACGGTGCTCGCTCAGTGGGGACCATTGGCCATTCGCCAAGAGGGTCTACTGGCCACGGGCCTAATCGCCGGTCGATTTTTCTCCATTGTCACCGTCGGTATGGTGCTGCTGGGCACCACACCCCTCCTCACCTTGGTGGAAACCCTGGTTTCCCTAGGACTACCCCCCATACTGGCCGAAATGGCGCTGCTGGCCTATCGATATCTGTTTGACATAGCGGAGCAGTTAGACCATCTCCAGCAGGCGATGCGACTGCGAGGGTTTCAGCCCAGAGGTAACCGCCAAAGCTGGCAACAGCTTGCTGCTGTCACGGGCACTCTGTTGGTACGCAGCTATGAACAATCAGAACGGGTTTATAAAGCGATGCGACTGCGGGGCTACGGCCATAGTCGCAGCCGTTTATCCCAGGTTAGAGGCTGGGGACACCCCGGTGATCTGGCAGCCGTTGGATTATGCGCTACCATTTCCCTGAGTTTGATCGGGTTACAGCTCTGGCAGACAGTACCCTGATCTTGAGTTCAAGACTAGGGACAAATTATGGGGTCTTAGTTTTGGCAAGTTACGTCCTAGGAACAGCAAATACTAACGCTCCCAGAAATTCTCACAACTTAACGCTCGCAATTAAAAACTAATTTAAACCTCTTCAAACCTGTTGCCCTTGCTCTTTGAGTAGCGTCTATGACATCTCTATTGCCTAAGAAAACAATTGCTGCTGCACCCCATACAGCTGCCCATGCAACAGTGGCGGCAGTTGCTATTGACCACCTTTGCTTTTCCTATCCCGATCGGCGACGGGTGCTTGACAATATTTCTCTACGCATCGCTCCAGGTGAACGTGTGGGCATTATCGGGCACAATGGCTGTGGCAAAACCACATTGTTTATGACCCTGTGTGGAGCGCTCACCCCCACTAATGGTACTGTTCGTCTGATGGATCAGCCTGTCGTAACGGGTGGATTTAATCCTCAAATCGGGCTGTTGTTTCAAAACCCTAATAATCAGCTGTTTTCTGCCTCAGTGCGAGAAGATATTCGATTTGGCCCTGCCAACATGGGACTCTCTCCCCAGCAGGTGGAGCAGCGTGTGGATGCAGCCATTGATCTGACGAGATTACAGTCTCTAGCTGACCGCCCCCCCCATCACCTCTCAGGCGGGGAAAAACAAATGGTCGCCATTGCTGGACTACTGGCCATGAATCCCCAGATTGTGCTCTACGATGAACCCACCGCCAGTCTGGACATTCGCAGTCGACGGCGGCTGATCACGTTTATGAAAGGGCTGCAGCAGACCATGGTGATTGCCTCCCATGATTTGGAGTTTTTGTTAGAGGTTTGCGATCGCACCTTGATTATGTATCAGGGCCAGATTGTTGCCGATGGCCATCCTCGAGAGATTATGGGAGACGATAGTATCATGCATGCCTATGATCTAGAAAAACCTCACTCGCTGATTCCTCACACCATTAATCACCATAAATAGGTAAGAGATTTTAAATAAAGAAGACAGCCGTTTCCATCAACTCGTATGGCTCACTTGCCCATCATGTTTGCTGGTTGCCGCAAACGTTTCTTCAAAAAAAACGGCTGTTTTCTCTAACTCTTCTCCCCCCTTAAGCCGGTAAAAGGCAATGGCTCGAATCAACGCCTCATCTCGTTGAATCACCCGTACAGCTCGTGAGGCTCCCTTTTCCCCCTTATGGGGATTATCAATCCACAGGGCGTCGCTCAGGCCCAACGCCGCCACCAATGGCGTTGCCGATTCTGTCTTGAGTCGTTCTACCACAGCCGCTGGGAGATCGGCCAGTACCTCAGCTTCCGTTAGCGGTTGAGCCTGAGTCAGCAATGTTTGCACTCTTTCTTGATCTACAGCCATCCGCTCAGGTCCCTTTTCTTAAAACTTTACACTCTACTGGCAACTCTAGGGTATCTCCGTAACGTCACTTACTTAATGAGCATGACTTTTATCGATTCTAGACGTTCATCATGATATTTCCGAGAATTTACTCAGAGCAACACTATGCGGCAGCGGTTACCGCCGCTGTTGCCGATCTTTTACAAAGTTATCGCGGCTATCAGATTGACGTCATGCGGCAGCTGCCGAGCCTTGAACGCGATACCCGTGCCTATGAGCTATGGATTACAGCCTGGGACAGAAACGAAGATCGCTATGAGTTTATCTACGAATTACAGATCGGTGTAGTCAAAGGGGAGCTAATTATATTGTCGTGGATACCGCTTTAATAAGCGTTTTAACAATAAAAACCCCTAAGGCTGACGGACCCTAGGGGAAAATGGAAATTACTAAACTAGCGCGGTAAGAGCAGCTGCTGATCTAGAGGATGATAGTAAACCGGATTGGCCAATCTTGAATTAAGGACCCAAGAGTTAGCCGCACCGCAAATCAGCAACGCCCAGTAAAATACAGCCGGGTAGGCTAACGTATTTAAGTAGAGCGACAGTCGGTCTACGCTTTACGGGAGTAATACTCAACCACGAGCAGCTCGTTGATGTTGAGGGCTATCCATTCACGTTCGATGATGCCATTCACCTTGGCTTCCATCTTGGCTTTATCAAACTCTAGGTGAGTAGGAATATTGGCCAGACCCGGAAATTCTAGGTTGGCTGATACTAGAGTCTTAGACGCCTCTTTAGGACGAACGCCGATAACATCACCGGGACGGCACTGATAGCTAGGAATGCTAACAACGCGACCGTTGACAGTAATGTGACCATGGTTAACTACCTGGCGAGCAGCGGGGATCGTAGGTCCCATGCCCAGACGAAAGATGGTGTTATCCAAGCGCATTTCTAGCTGTTGCAGAATGACCTGCCCAGTAGACGCTGAGGCACGACGTGCTTTTTTCACGTAACGCAGCAGCTGACGCTCGGTAACGCCATAGTTGTAACGAAGCTTTTGCTTCTCTTCGAGACGAATACAATATTCGGATTTTTTCTTGCGACCCTGGCCATGCTGACCGGGTGGGTAGGCCTTACGGGCAACTTTCCGGGTAAGACCGGGCAGTTCACCCAAGCGGCGAGTGATGCGAAGGCGAGGACCTCTATATCGCGCCATGTAGCGTTTAGCTCCTTTGTAGGAATATTCCAGTCCCCAATTATAGGGGATGGGGTGACCCAACGCCACTGAAATTTGGGTAGGTTATTTGCACCAGAAAAAATTGATTAGAAATCGGGATAAACGACCTTGTAGCCTTAATTTGGGTCTTGTCGGGTGGGCACCGCCCACCATCCTTAAATATTATTCATTCACGCAAAGCAAATAAATACCAATGGCAAAACTACAAATTGCAATTGAAGGGGCTGGGGCTGATGTGGCGGCGGCGGCCTTGGTAGCCTTGGACGGAGTGGACGGCAGCTATGCGGTTAGTGATGCGATGCAAAAGGATGGCGGCCTGACGGCAGTAGCGACGATTGTGGGGATCGTGGGTGGCGTGATGATCATCGCGGAGCAATTGCACAAGTGGTATGTCGCTTGGCGAGAGCAGCAAGCGGATCAGCCGACGATTGATAAGGTCCTGATTGTGACTGCGAAGGGTCGTCTGTTATTAGAAGAGGCCACAGTGGAGGATATTGCCAAAGCCCTAGAATCCCTAGCCAAATAATCTCAACCGTGATCTCGTAGGTTGGCGTTGAGCCTGGCGAAACCCAACATATGGATAGCTGGATAGGCCCAGGGCTCTGGAGCAGAGGCGAAGTGGGTTGCTCAGGGCTTTCCTCCCTGAAACCCTCCCTAAAGTGGGGGCCTAAACTCCCCCACACCCCCCGAAAGTGGGTGATCTTCTATAGCGAAGGTATCGGTGAGGTAGGGGTTACGGCAAGGGGTTACGCTGCTCCGCATTCGCTGCGCATCGTAAGAGGGTGAGTATGTGTTGATCGCCTTGTTTGTGTCTTTTCCCAGCTTCCTGTACTAAAAAATCTGATTCTCTAGGCTATTCTCCATGCGGATTTTTCATATTGACCTTAGACCTAAAGGCGAGCAGCATATAGCTCTGCGCTACGGCTGGGAAAATCTGGCTGATTTTCGGGAGCGGGTGCTGGCTCTGTCAGAGATTGATGACCTGGTTGCCAGGGCGGAGCGGGACTACTATGTGCAACTGCTGCCAGAGGACTATGGCATAACAGGGCAAAGGCTTTATCAATGGCTGGATGGGAGTGACCGCTGGCTGGCCAGCCAGCTAGAACAGGTTCGGGAGCTGACGGTGCTGGCGATTGCTGCTGCTGGTAGGCTGGCCCACTTACCTTGGGAAGTACTGCACGATGGTCAAGATTTTTTGACTGCTAAGCTGGCTCCTACGGTTGTGCCGGTGCGGTGGTCGGGGCAGGGAACTCAACCATTGCAGCCGTTGGCTGTAGCACCGGCCAATCGGGCATTAAATGTGTTGTTTATGGCGACATCTCCAGAGGGTGTGGAGCCCGTACTGGACTTTGAGCAAGAGGAAGGACGCATCTTAGCGGCAACAGAGCGACAGCCGCTGGCGCTTACGGTCGAAGAAAGTGGCTGTCTGGGTGAGCTAGAAAACCTGGTGACTTCCTATGATAGTGGCACTTTTGACGTGCTACATCTGACGGGACATGCGGACCATACGGACGATGCGCCGATTTTTATCACCGAGACAGAATTTGGCGCACCGCAGCCTTCTACAGCAAAGGACATTGCCCAGGCCGTACAGTTTCGGTTTCCACCGGTCGTATTTTTGTCGGGCTGTCGCACGGGACAGAGCGGTCGAGGGGGCACCGTGCCCTCTATGGCGGCGGAGTTACTAAACTATGGAGCCGGAGCCGTACTGGGCTGGGGGCAGCCGGTGCTAGACCAAGATGGGATCACAGCAGCGGAAGCACTATACGCGGCCCTCTCCTCAGGAAAAAGTCTGCCGGAGGCGCTGACACTCACATTTCAGACCATGCTCAAGGCCAATGCGCGGGACTGGCACCTGCTGCGGCTGTATGTGGCAGAGAGCATTCCAGACAAGCTAGTAACACCGCTGCGCACTAAAAAACGCCAAAAAGCACCAAAGCCATCCATGGTGTCAGTCTTTCTGGATCAAGATGGCATGGGTCGGCAAGTAGCCGACCGTAAAAGCTTTGTGGGACGACGGCGAGAGATACAGGCCTGTCTGCGGGCGCTGATGCCCTACAGCAGGGAAGACACCGTAGGTGTGCTGGTGCACGGCATGGGGGGCAACGGAAAGAGTACCCTAGCGCTGCGGCTGTGTGACCGGCTAGCAG
>NZ_JADEXP010000251.1 GCF_015207065.1 Leptolyngbya cf. ectocarpi LEGE 11479
AGTCTAAATTCAAGCCAAAAAAAAGAGACTGAAGTAAACCTTCAGTCTCTTTTTCTAACTGGTGGCGGGGGCCGGATTTGAACCAACGACCTTCGGGTTATGAGCCCGACGAGCTACCAGACTGCTCACTAACCCCAATAACCTGGGTATTGCGCGCGATAAACTCCGGTAAATCTCGCTGAAAGCGTTGTGCCTCTAACGTACAACCCGGTGTAAAGTCCTTAGGATAAAAATACAGAACTACCCACTGCCCCAAATAATCTGACAGAGAAATCTCTCCATCGCCCATATTGGTAGGCAGTGTAAACTCAGGCGCAGGCTCACCTAGGGGTACTTGCTTACCACCCAGTGCCTGGGCAGGCGCTGAAGGGACTAGCAGCAATACCGCTGCTAATAGGACCGGCAGTATTAAACGACCCGTAAAACGACTCCAACGACTCCAAAAAGAGCCAGAAAACAAAAACGTCATAACAAAGAGCAGGGCATTGCTGATCCTCTAAATCAGCAACACCAAGAACAGCAAAGCGATTACGTTACTTAAGTTAACACTTTCGGTCCACGCCAGCAGACCTGTCCATGGCCTGCCGTGCACTTAGAAAATTCATTGCCAAAATTCAAAGTCTAAATTCAAGCCAAAAAAAAGAGACTGAAGTAAACCTTCAGTCTCTTTTTCTAACTGGTGGCGGGGGCCGGATTTGAACCAACGACCTTCGGGTTATGAGCCCGACGAGCTACCAGACTGCTCTACCCCGCGTTAGCGCCTTACTACTATAACCACGTGGGGTGTAAACCGCAATACTTTTTTTGCCTGAATCTTTGATTCTCGATAAAAACTAATTTCATGGGCATTTTTCCTAACCCAAATCAATCTCCCCGACCATGTCCAAACGCTTGTATGCACCCAGATTCAAATAGGTTTCAGCCAAGGTATCAGCGATATCAGGGGAGATCCATCCCAGCTGACGGAGAACATGTAGGGCGGCGGCATACTTTGCGCGCTTAGACCCGTCCACGACCTTAAGGGCCAGGCCCAGACCTTCACCCACTCGACTAATACACTGAATCCCCTCTGCACCAGACTTGCTGAGGATTTTCCCTTCAGTTAGACGCATAACTTCAGTATCAAATCCCTGGGGGCCTGCCACCATATCTGGATGGTGGGTCATGGCCCGAACAACCCGCTCCATTTCAAGATTTTCCCCAGACGCCAACTTGGCATATAGCGTTGCCATCTGGCGCAGCTGCATAAAATAAGTCGGAGCCCCACAGTCATCATGAGCCCCGATAAACTCGTCAGCTGGCATACCCAACAACCCTGAAAACCGGTTGAGAATTAGCTTTTGCAGCGGATGATTACGATTCAAGTAGGTATTAAGTTCCCAGCTCTGCTGTTTACACACAGCCAGCATGCCCGCATGCTTACCGGAACAGTTGTGCTGTAAAGCGCTTTGCTGACCAGTAGGGATCGGGCATTGAAGACAGGTGGGTTCTAAATCAGCCCGCCACAAAATACCAAACACCTGGCGGGCTTGCTCAGTCCGCCCCTGGTGAGACCCACACATAATAGCCAGATCCTTATCCGTCAGCTTAAAGGTATCTAAGGCCCCGGTAGAGGTCACTGACATTGCTTGAAACGGCTTGAGGGCAGAGCGGATAAAGCTGGCATTATCCGCATCACCTGCTGATGACAGCAATCGCCCCCGACTATCCGCCACCGCCGCATGGACCTGGTGGACAGACTCGACAATCCCTTCCCTCAGTAGTTGAACTGATAATGGGGCGGTGGAGATACGGCTTGGCCTAGGCATAAATTTTGATAGAAACAGCTAGAGAATTCGAAATGACAGTCCTAGATAAGTGGATAGTTTTGTCCATCTACTTACTAGTACTGCATCAAGATTAAAACTTCAGAAAACCTGAGTAGGTATTGTTCATCTTTCAACCAAACGTTGTAGGAAAAATGCCAGCAGACATGACCCAACCGGGCTCAAAACAGTGACCACCCTAGGAAACCTGCAGCTAAACAGCCAGCCATAATGCCAAAGGTTTTGCGCAAACGAGTCAAAATTGGCTTGACCTGATAGTCAACAATTAAACAGTCGCGCTTAAATATATCGTCAGGTTTGGTCCATATCTGGCCGTCATACCAGCCGGATTCTTCATAGGGCAGGTCTCTGACTTGCAGTCGATTGCCCACATGGGACCATCCAACATAAAGCTGTAGCAACGTGAGGCCAGGGATCACTAACGCCCCTAACGCTGCACTGATCAAGAATTTTGTCAGAAACTTGGTAGGGGCAAAGCTCACTGCAGCAATTGGCCCAGAGACAAACCAGCTCAAACTCCAAACGATTAGGACTGGCATTACATAACCGCGTATGTTACGAGCCCCCCAGCTATAGAACCAAGACTCCCGCATTTCCTCATATTCTCGGATGGGGAGCTGCTCGGCAGGAACAGGACAGCGCGGTGCAGAGCGTTTCATAGCCAATGGTTACAAATTGATAACTACATCATAGGACACCATTATTAAGAACTTTGGGCCACTATTGGCCAAAATTAGCAGGTGGGATCGGAACAAACTCAATTCGTTTGACATGACCCCAAAATGATTCGAGATCGTAATATTCCCGCTCCCTAGGCTGGAAAATATGGACAATCACCTCACCATAGTCATAAATCACCCACTTACCTTCTTCAGTGCCCTCTGTGCGTAGGGGAGAACGGCCATGGTCAGCTTCGAGGGTGGTTTCGATGGAGCGGGCAATCGCTCGAACTTGAATATTGGTAAACCCGGTGGCGATGACAAAATAATCAGCAAGGTAGGACGCGTCGCCCACCTGGAGAATTGAAATGTCCTCTGCTTTGCGATCATCGGCGGCATTGGCAATAGCCGTGGCTAGTGCTAGGGCCTTTTCATCGATCTGATTTTCATCGGTCTGATCGGCTGCGATCGCATCTGTAGTCCCTGATGTATCTAACTTAAGTGCCTCAGTCAACGATAGTCATCTCCTCATAAAATCGGTGATACCTACACGGTAATGCAAATTATTTGAAGCAGAGCATATTAAACATTTCTGCTGTCATAGTGTAACGAGGTGTAATACATCGGCAGTGTTCAGGATGCCAAACTTGGCCATCATAGGGGATAATCCACCTGGTCTTGGCCATAAATAAAACTGAGAATTGAGGAAATGCGGCTATGGCACTATCAGCAGGAGTCGGTGTATTAATTGGATTAGGCCTGGGATCGGGGGTTACAGCCTTGCTAATGCGGCGCACTATTCGTCGTCAGGATAACGCGCTGCAGCAATCCCTCAATCGCTTAAACCGGATCCAAGCAGACCATACCCAAGAGCTGAATGCCGCCCTAGCCAAGATGGAAGCTGACTATGAGCAGCAGATGGCGGCCAAAATTGAGCGTTACCAAGACACCCATCAAGAGCACCTCAGCGAGCTACAGGCTGAATATGAAGCGCGCATCGCTGTATTGATGAACGTTCCTCTTCAGGAAATGGGTGAAGATACCGCACTGCCATTACCGGCAGATAATCTAGACCCTGGGACTGATAGTTCTGCTGACAGTTCTGCTGACAGTTCTAATGCGGCGGCCAGTGCGACTGACACCGCTAGTGCCGACGAGCCAACTGTGGACAACACCTTCATCCCCATTCCAGATCCCTGGGGAGAAAGCAGTACACCCGATATGGCCCCTCAAGCGCCTGCCCCAGTCGCTGAGACGCCGATAGCCGCCCCCTCACGACCCGCTCCCAGCCAGCCAAATCTAACTCAAACAGCGACTGAGCTTGGCAAAGCTGCCGCTATTAATCGTAAGGAGGCGGTTCGCGCTGTTCCCCAGCTTGGCAAACTGATCAAAGACAACGACGCTGATGTGCGTCTGGCTGCCGTTACCGCCCTGCAAGACTCTGGCTCTATTAAAGCTATTCCCTTTCTGCGACAGGCGCTTAGGGACAGTGACAATCGGATTGTGGCAGCGGCCAGTGCAGCCCTGAATCGATTCAAAGGAGCTAAAAAGCCTGCCCCCAAAGCAAAAACCATCAAAAAGAAACGTCGCCGTTAAGCGTGCCAGAACTAAGTTTCTCTGCAGAGAAAGCTTATAGGTTGTAACTTGGACGTGGATCGCTCTGCTATATGAGGACGCCTGCATGACTAAAGCAATTATGGAAACCGAAAAGGGTACCATCAACATCGACTTTTTTGATGGTGATGCTCCTAACACGGTCGCCAATTTTGTCAAACTTTCCAAAGACGGTTTCTACGACGGACTTAACTTTCATCGCGTCATTCCTAATTTTATGATTCAGGGTGGCTGCCCCCAGGGCACCGGTACCGGTGGTCCTGGCTACAAAATTAAGTGTGAGATTAATCCCAACAAACACGAAGCCGGTAGTCTCTCCATGGCCCATGCCGGTCGTGATACGGGAGGCAGTCAGTTTTTTATCTGTCACGCTGCTCAGCCCCATCTCGACGGCGTTCATACAGTTTTTGGAAAAACAACGGATATGGATGTTGTCAATGCCATTAAGGGCGGCGATAAAATCTTGTCTGTAACCATTCAGGACTAATTCTTCGACCAGTTTTGCATACCGATGGTCTCCCTTGTCTGTAACCATGAAAACAACAGGGGAGACCGTAGAGTATTTTACGAATGGCTACGGTGGCGATATTGGGTGTGAAATGGGTGTTGATAATTAAATCAGCTCTGATGCTAGGGACAGTGGCCCTCATCAGCTGTCAATCTCCTGTGTCAACCTCGAAACCCACCGAGACGCCTGCCTCAGAGCCCCCCCGTCTTGGCCCTACAGCAGCCCCTCTTGGGGCCAGTGATTTGAGTCGGCCAGATTGGATAGACAGCTGGGAACCACGGGATGACAAAACGTGGGGGTTTGACAACTTTGAGTTGCGTCCGGTTTCCAACGGCCCCTTTGCCCATATTCTCAGGGTTCACTATCCGGCAGGTGCGGCTAGCCCGTCTGTCTCTCGTCAAACAGAGGCTCCCCTGGGCGGTGCCCAGTTTTATGGCGATCTGTTTTTACCCGCTCAAACCCAGCTGCGACTGAGCTACTATATCCGTTTTGCTGAGGGGTTTAATTTTGTTAAAGGGGGTAAACTGCCCGGTTTATTTGGCGGAGCCGGAGCCAGCGGTGGCCATATCCCTAACGGTACTGATGGATTTTCAACCCGGCTGATGTGGAGACAAAACGGTCAGGGCGAGGTGTATGCCTATCTGCCTACGAGCAAGTCCTACGGGACCTCCATTGGGCGAGGGACCTGGCAGTTCCAGCCCGGTATCTGGTACAAACTTGAGCAGGAGGTCAAACTAAATACCCCCCATCTTGCCAATGGCCAAATTCGAATTTGGGTCAACGACAGTTTAGTCCTAGAGCAAGGGGAACTAAGCTTTCGGACGACTGATACATTGCAAATTGATGGTGTTTTCTTCTCCACCTTTTTTGGCGGCGGCGATCCGTCCTGGGCCACACCCCAGGATACCTACATTGATTTTGCTAACTTTTCGGTCACTGCCGCCCATTGAAACTGGGCAAAATGGCTGGCCTGTCGGCCATGAATTATGGGGTCATGGTCACAACCGCCTGCTCGGGATCAGGCTGCTCGGGATCAGGCTGCCCAGGCATGGCCACATACTCGATAGTGATATTTTCGGTTTGGTCTAGCAGTAGGGGCTCTTGGAGACTGGGTGCGATCGCAAGATTATTTAAAGAACTATCCATCACCCGCTCCATCCTAATCCCGTCTAACCGGGTAATGACTGCCGTATCAGCCGCCTGCAGCGTAAACCCCGCAAAGTGAACCTGCGCTAATATCTCGGAATCTTGGGGCTGTACCTGTAAAACAGCATCGGCCTGAGAACGATCAAACTGGGCAACTAGGATGGTCCGGCCTGGACCTTGTCCCTTTAGTGTCAGCTCTCCCCGGTGAATGACCACAGGCTGTCGTAACTCTAGCTTACCAATGGGCAACCGCAGCTCCACAGGTTGGTCCATCGGCGACGTCTGAGACAGATCATCAATTAACGTCTGCAGCGCCACACCATCATCCTGCCCATCGTTAGGCCAGACTCCATAGTCCATCACCTCAATCACCTGGGGCACCTTAGCCGCACTAGCTTGATGACTGAGGCGTAACCCAGCAATATCCCAGGCGGGATTTAGATTGCCCGTGAGCCAGCATATAAATAGACCAAAAACAAAGAGCTGTACATAGAGTAGTAAGCGCGACGTCCCCAGCTTGACCGTTCGCTCTAACCCCTGGCCGTGGGCCGAAATACTTTGGGAACCACGATTGGTCCACTTCTGCTGGGCCAGATTCATTTGGGTCCAAATTTTCACCAGAGACCCACCCCACTGAGACAGCAGCAGTAGGGGAAAATGGATAAGTTTTAGGGTCGAGCTGCGCCCCCAAAAGGTCAGCATCAGCATCAGTGAGCGACTTGCAATCACCCAAAATATGACCACTGCAGCCGCCTTCCAATATCCCTGCAGCAACGACACCAGCAAAAAACCAGGGGTAATCAAACAGGTCCAAAAGCTGATGCGCTGGTCGCAAAGACTCCACCAGGTAAACCAGCCCGTAGTGACCGGGCCTAAGCTAATGGCCCGACCATTGTTGCGGAGCATGTTGCCATACCAGCGACGCATGTTGTTGTAAGCCCGATCAACCACTGAACCCGACAAAGTTTCAATCGAGTTTACGATGGCATCGGGCACATAAAACATGTCGTACTTATGACGCAACAACCAATACCAGGTACTCTTATCGTCTCCCGATAAAAACTTAAATCTCCCCCACAGCCAATCATTGAGAAAATCCTCCTCTAGCTGCGCAGCAAAAGATGGCTGCAGGGCCGCATCAGCCCGAAACAAGGAAAAGCGACCGGTCAGACACATGACCTTATGGGAGAGCGAGTCAGAACACATTTGCAGATGACGTTGGGCAAACCGCAAATGAAACCACTCAGAAAAGAAATAGGAGCCCTTTACCACCGGTAGCTCATCTGTTGTCAATGCTCCCATTTTGGGAAACAATCGAAAAAAGGGCAGACAGCGACGCAGGGTGCCGGGCAATAGCTCAGAGTCGCCATCCATCAGGGCAACAACGGTATCGGCAGGCAAATCGAGCTGAGACAGATGGCGCAGGCTATCGGCCATGGCCTTGCGTTTACCGTCTTTTTGAGTCATTTGAATCAGGCGAATCCACCGTAGCCCCGGATCGTCTCGTTCTATAATTTCGCGAATTGTCGCATTTTCATCATCGCTGCTGCTATTAACCAAAACAGTCGTAGGCTGGGCCAGGGTTTTCGCTTCACTGACAATCGCCTTAAAAACTCGCTCTGAAATCCATAGTTGTTCTTTGTAGGTGGGCACTAAAAAACACATATGGGGCAGCTCTTCCACCGGCACAGCATCTGCTTTGCGTCGCCAGCGCGGAAAGATCCGATGCAGATAGTATCGGCCCCGCAGCATCCGCAACAAAAACCAGGACCACCGCCAAATTCCAACTGCACCGAGACTAACCAGCCCAAAAATATTCCAGATGGCCATGTGACCAGGGTTTTGCAACATATATAGACCGCCTAGTCCGCAGCTAAACAGTGCTAAAAACGTGGCTGTGCTGACATAGGCGCTCATGGAGCGTTGCCGAGTCGAAGAGTTGGCCATAGTCATGCCCTAAAGATAAGTATGGATGGGTAAAATAAAAGGCTAGAAGATACGCTGGGCGCTCTAGAGATCAAAATACTCTACTTAGAAATCTCATCGGATTTGCCTGGGTACCAAAGGTGAGTTTGGCAGATTCGCCCACCCCACAAAACCGGTAAGCCTGTTCCTGGGACTGTGTTGGTGGCATGCTGACGCGCACTCGGGCTAATGCCTGCCCCGATAAATTTGCAGGTACAGCAGGCACCAGCGCCTCAGCGCGAGCTTTGGTAATTTCACCAGCGCTAATGGCCGTTACAAAGTCTACGTTACCGACAATGGTGCCGTCATAGCCACTGTGCTGGATTCGTACAGGCTGGCTAGCATCAATCCGTTTTGCCTGGTCAGCACTGACTAAGGCTTCTACCCAAAGCGCGTTGCAGTCTAGCAGGGAGAGTAATGCCGCCGGACGATTGACCTGCTCTCCAGCGTCATGATTGGTTGCGTAAATAACACCGTCAAAGGGGGCTAACAGGGGGATTAAATTAGAATCAGACGCGCTGACGTTATGAATAGATGTACTGACGTTAACAGCTGTTTCGGGTTCAGGAGACTGTGCCTGTAGCTCAAGGGCCAGCAGATCCAGCTGACTGTTTTGGCGCTGGATGTCCTCCATCAGCCGTCGTCGCTGCGATTGTATATCCTTAAGGTCTGATTGCATGGGTGCTTGTTGGGCAATAGCACTGGCATTAATCTGGGCAATGGTTTGCTCAGATTGAGCCTGCTCCACGGCAGCTTGACGGGAGCGCCAATCGGCTTCGAGTTCGTCTACTTCTTGTTGGGAGACCGCTCCTTTGGCAAGCAGGGTGCTAAATCGCTCGTACTTGTTACGTGCAGCCGTAGCCTGGGCCATGGCGGCGGTCACCGCTGCCTCAGAATAGTCAACCGTTTCAGTGGCAACACCAACGGTAACAGAACGGAGTATTTCCTCCTGACGGTTTAACTCTTGCAGCTGCTGGTCTAACAGGGCCAATGTCTGCTGGGTAGAGGCCAAGCGTATCTCTAGGGTCTGGTTGGCTAGCTGCTGAGCATCATTAGCGCCCACGGCCAGCAAGCCGTTGTCCTGGGATTGTTGAGAAAATGGCATTAGCTGTGCCAACACTTGTCCTGCCTTAACCCGTGCTCCTGGTCTCGCATAAAAATCTTGAATCTTGCCATCAACTGGAGCCTGAACTCTTACGGCACGACCGTTGACCAGACCACTATCAATGGTCATGTGCGTCAGCCGGTACGAAATTGAAGCTAGGCCCACACTGGTGGCTAGCACACCAAGGGAAACATAAGCAGCTCCGACTAAACCCCGTCGCCAAAGCGGAAACTGTTTTTTTGGAAAAGGAATTCTGTACTGAGATGGAATATCAGAAAATACCTTGGACTCAGAAGCCCCAGACATAGAGTCAACCATGAACCCTGACAACCTAACTATAGTTACTGAAATTACTGACTTTAATAGAGTGATGTGAGTGGTGTTTTTATACGCATACTCAACAAGAATATTACATACGTTCTTCTTTTCTCATCACTTCACACGAGGGTCTTCACATAGTCAAAACCCATCACGATCAGCAACCTCATCAGTGTTTTTACGGATGTATGAATATGCTTTTGTTTTTAGGTGAAGAGGTATAAAAGGTCTACCAAGGTGGCTGCACTAACTGATATAAAAAGAAAAAATCTTTGGTACAGGGTCAAGCTCTGGGATGCCGATAAATTTTATAAGTAATTATTTATACTCTTGAAATTCATCAGGGAACTTTTTCAAGAAAAGTTCCCACACTTTACACAATCTTTATTCAAGAGATTTTCTACGGGTATATACGTAGAAAGCCTACGACTCTAAGCTACATTAGGCCTAGGTACTTTGACGGTAATCA
>NZ_JADEXP010000252.1 GCF_015207065.1 Leptolyngbya cf. ectocarpi LEGE 11479
CCCCAAAATTGGGGGCTTTTCCCACGACTGCTATTTTACAACAGCTTTATGGTTGATCGGTAAGATAACCTGTACAGTTGTTCCTTTATCAGGAGTACTAGAAATAATTAATCGCCCATGGTAGAGATAAACAATCTTTTTGCTAAGAGTAAGACCCAGACCTAATCCTTGCTTCCCAGAAACTTGGCGTTCAAATTGAGTAAAGGCACCAATACTAGCTATTTGTTGCTGGGTCATCCCTCGCCCACAATCCCTAACCCATAGATAGAACATGTTCTCCTCAACGTTACTTCGAACCATAATAGGAGTTCTAGACGGAGAAAACTTTAAGGCATTGTCTATAAGTGCACCAACAATTAGAGAAAGGTATTGTTTGGTAATGCTCAGGTGAGCTTCTTGGAGTTCTAATATAAGATCTTCAGAGCGTTGAGCGCGTGCTGCCCGTGTTTTTGCGATTTGTGAGATCAGCTGCTGTGTAGAGTATTGTTGTTTTGAAGTTTCTAATAGTAAACTGACATTAGATTTTTGGGCTGCTTTAGACTCTAAATAGAGATAGAATAAAATCTGTTGTAGGAGTGTTTCTAATTGGTGTGCTGACTGGCTTGCCTGGTTTATCGACTGTCTGAGTTCGCTTGGACTCATATCGTTAAACTGAACCTGGAGCATTGTTAGAATGGCCAGTAAACCTCTTAATGGAGAATTTAGTTCTTGAGTTAAATTTGTTGCCAATCCTTGGCGTAATGTTTGCAGACTATTGGTCAATAATGTGATCGAACTATGCTGTAGCTTGGAAACAGAGCGAATATAGTTACGTTGTTTCTTAATACGTTGCGCCAACTGCTTTAGCCGATCATGCTGTCGTTTGATGCGCAGCATTGAACCTACTCGTGCGCGCAGCTCTAGCGCATTGACAGGTTTACTAATAAAATCATCGGCTCCAGCCCTCAGACACTCTGCCAAGGTTGACTTGGCCGTGAGAACAGTGACCATAATAATAGGTACTGATTGCCACTTGGGCATTGCCTTAATTTGACGGCAAACTTCAATGCCATCTATCCCAGGCATCATGACATCGAGTAGAATCAGATCAGGCTTAAACACATCCAGTGAGTTAAGCGCTTCTTGACCATTGGCAGCATACTGTAGCCGATAGTTTGGTTGTTTTTGGTCTTTGGCTGCTGTATCGAGAGACGGGCTGTTATTGGATGAAATGTCTTCGGTCGCGTTGCTTAGGAGGATTTCAATCACCTCGAAGTTTTCGGGGTTATCATCAATAACCAAAATGGAGGGCTGTTGCATCTATTCCTCCCATGCTCTGAGTGTGAACATGGAAAGAACCCATATTGTTAGTATTGTTGGTCCGATCATAGAAACACGCCTCCACTCAGTGACTAGGCTGAGTTGATGTAGTGTATCCAGGTCATTTATACCTGGTATTTGAACATCCCCAATATTAGTGTTAACTGTACCTCCAAAACAGTCCCCTATTCATCATGGGCTATGGCTTTTATATTTTAGGCTTTAGCTGTGGGGCTATACCCTTTGCTAGTCAATCATTTTAGCTGTTTGGCTGGCTTTAGCGAGAGTACCGATAAACGGACAGAATCAGAGTTAGTTATGGCTGCCCCTATGACTGTGGCCTCTGTCCAGACCATGAGCAAGCATAGCTGTCTAACCCTGATTGAGCTGACGGATCGCTGTAATCTGACCTGTCCCATTTGTTATGCCGACTCCGGTGTGGAAATTTTGGCGGTCGTCATCTGATTCGGCGATTTAGACGCCGACGTCAACTGGGCATGATGAAAGGTGTCATCATTGGGTCAACCCTGACGGCCTTAGTAAACGGAGCCTGTTTTGTAGCAGCTTTTGCTGGTTTTTAATAGTCTATAGATAGCTAACTCTACAGATAAAGGGCAATGAATCAACCAAGTAACCGCCCTAGGGTTCCTGCAGCCCAATCTATTCAAACTGCGGTCCAGCAAGTCATTGCCAAAGAATCCCTCAGCAACGAACTCAAGGTTGCCTACGTTAAAGTCGTCGTGGTGTTAATTTCTAGCATCCTGGACGTCATTGTCTTTTGCTTTCCACACCTGATTGGCGAAACCGCTGTTCCACCGACCGTTGCCCTACTGTCCGTCAGCGCCTGCATCATCTACACCGGTTTACTCCTGGCCCTGCGGCAGCCAGCTGCCTGGCGCTGGCTGCCAAAGTTACAGATCGCGATTCCCCTATTCGACAGTCTGTTAATCGCACTCTTTATCACTAATATTTCAAACGTTCTAGGAGACTCTCAGCCGCAAATTATTACCAACGTCGCCGCCTTTTGTTGTCTCCTGGCCGTCTCAGGGGGGATTCGCATTCGACGTCAGGCATCGGCAATTACCACCGTCCTCGCCCTCGCTAACTTTGCCTATGGGGCCTATCTCTTTGGGTTAAATCCTGCGGTTGCCGTTTTTGCCCTATTCACCATCTTGGGCACAGGACTGATGGGCATGCTGACCTCGGGTATCGTCCGCCGCCAGGGTAAAAATGAAGCTGGTCGTCTACTGATGCAACAGTTTTTGCCAGCCAACGTGGTTGAAGCGGCGTTTGAAACCCCTGCAGAGCTGATAGAAGCACCCATGACATTTGATGTTACCGTCATGGTCACCGATCTGCGAGGCTTTACCCGCTATGCCGAAAAGCTTGAGCCTGCTGCCGTCTTTGAGTTTTTAAACCAGTTCCAAGGTCTGTTGTCTACCATTGTCAAACGCCATGGGGGTTGGGTAACCACCTTTATGGGAGATGGTATGCTGGCTGTATTTGGTGCCCCTAAGGTGTTAGACAACCATGCTGACAAAGCGGTACAGGCGGCCCAGGCAATTTTAGCTGAGATCACAAAAATCAGTCCGCTACCCATTGGCATTGGGCTACATTCTGGGTCAATTGTTGCTGGCTGTTTAGGCACCGATGGTCATCTGGAGTTCTCCGTCATCGGCGACACGGTCAATGTGGCCTCTCGGCTAGAGTCTCTGACCAAGGAAGTCGATTATTCTCTGCTGATTAGCAAAGCCACCCAACAGCGGCTGCACAGCGTATCCCTCAAGTTTTTGGGGGCCATGCCCATCAGAGGCCGCGATAAACAGATTGAAGTTTTTGTTCTACCATTATTAGTAGAGGACTGAGCGAAGTCGAAGTCCGGCTCAACTGGAATTTGTTTAATTTTTGCTACTAAACTGCCTGCGGTACTGAAAAATCTTCTGTTTCTCGTAACACATCTAAAAACGCATAAACCGCTGGGGTATGGAGACCCTCTTTTAGCAAAGAAGCCCCAATCGGACGCGTGATAGAAAACGGCAGGCGACAGATCTGCACATCATGGGGAACCGGGGCTGCCGCTAGCTCCGGCATCAGAGCAATGCCTAATCCCTGACTGACCATACTCACCATGGATGAATCATGACGGATGTAATAGGCAATTTCCAGGTCTATGTGGTTGCGTTTCAAATAGCTGTCTAAACGAGAGAAGCAAGAGCCCTGGCTGGGGCTAATCAGGGGATGGGCCATCAGCTCCTCATAGCTCAACTGGGCATCTCGAGGCCCCAGCTGAGACGGTAACAGGGCCACATATTCATCTTCGAAGATCAAAAACGGCTCAAACTCATCACCCTCTAGCAGCTCAGCGACACAAATATCGACTTCCCCCTGGGTCAACCGCTGTTTTAGATCCTCAATATCGGTGTCTTCGGTAATGGTGACCTGGATATGGGGATAGCGACTGTGCAGACGTGCGATCGCACTTGGCAGCAGATGGGTGGCAACACTTCTAAAGGCTCCAATCCGGACGGTTCCCCCCTGCAGACCTTTGGTTTGCTGGGCATCCTGGGCCATGCCCTCCAGCAGCTTTAGTACCTGAATGGCCTTATCCGTAATCTGCTGGCCGACCGGGGTGAGTTTGGCCCCATAGCGTCCTCGGTTCAGTAAAATGACCCCCAGCTGGTTTTCTAGGGTTGCGATCGCATGACTCACCGTAGACTGATTCACCCCAAGCTTTAAGGCCGCCTCACTAAAATTGCCACAGTCTGCAACGGCTACCAAAGCCCGTAGCTGAGAAAGCTTAAGTTTGGAGAGGTTCATACCCTAGACCTCGCTGGCTAGATCGTCGGCTGCTCTTAACTTTATCCTATCTTTCTGATGTCGAGGTATCGATAGCATGCATAAGAACGATGCATGCTATGTTTTGGCACGGTAGCCCACTAAAGTAACAATGCCTTTGGTGGGCGGACAAGCAGCAAATTCTAGGATGTCGCGATGAATATTGGCATTTACATCTACGACCAGGCAGAAGTCCTTGACTTTTCAGGACCGTATGAAGTCTTCTGCACCGCCTCTAGAATTTGTACTGACGGCACCCCCTTCACAACATTTTTAGTCAGCCAAACTGGGGATATCGTCACCGCGCGGGGTGGCTATAAAGTAGTTCCAGACTATGGGTTTCACAATCATCCTGCCATCGATATCCCCATCATCGTTGGCGGCGTCCACACCGAAGAAATGCTCAAGCCTCCGGTTATAAGCTGGATCGCAGAGCAAGCCAAAACAGCTCCACTGATGGCCTCTGTCTGTACCGGAGCTTTTTTACTGGCAGCGGCTCAGGTCATCACAACAGAATCGGTAACAACCCACTGGGAAGACATCGCCGATCTCCGTCAGCAGTACCCTAATCTAGATGTGCGCGAAAATATCCGCTGGGTTGATGCGGGCAAGGTTGTCACATCTGGTGGAATCTCTGCAGGCATTGATATGAGTCTGTATTTAGTGAGCAAATTTGGCGGTCAGGCATTGGCTCAAAAAACCGCTAAACAGATGGAATTTGACTGGACGGGACCGCAGTAATCATCAGAGTATGCTTCAAGAGAAGATCAGCAGCAACGTTAAATACAGCTAAATTTTGACGACTATTCACTTAAATAGAGAGAACATGCATAAAGTTTTTGGCGACATGCTGTCAGGTAACTGCTACAAGGTCAAACTGCTTATGGAGTTTCTGAACATCCCCCATGAATGGGTGCATGTGGATATCCTGGCCTCTGAAACTCACACAGGTAATTTTCAGAAGATGAACCCCAATGCCAGAATTCCGGTGGTGGCATTATCCAACGAGCGCTATCTTTGGGAATCCAATGCGATTCTCAACTACTTTGCCGAAGGGACCCACTTCTTGCCATCAGCCAAATACGAACGGGCAAAAGTCCTACAGTGGCAGTTTTTTGAACAGTATAGCCATGAGCCCTACATTGCCACCGCCCGATACATTAACAAGTACCTGGGGTTGCCCAAAGAGCGAGAAGCGGAATACCACGGTAAACAAGCGGGTGGTCATAAAGCACTGGCGGTGATGGATAAACACCTCGCCCAAAATCAGTTCTTTCTGGGTACCCAGGCCACCATTGCTGATATTAGCCTGTATGCCTATACCCATGTAGCCGATGAAGGTGGTTTTGACCTATCGGACTATGGCAATATTCAGCGATGGTTCAAAGACTTTGAGACGCTGCCTGGCTATATCAAAATGTCCGGGGGCGTAGCTGGGTAAAGGTACCCCCGTGGGGCCTGTCGATGATGAGATGAGTTTATAAAATGGTGATATCTCGCCTACGAGTGACCTGGTGTCATAGGGGTTTATGTCTAACCAAAACACTCTACCTCCGTCGATAGACAAAATTGACACGTTGCTCCAGAAAGTCTACGAGAAGATTGGTGCGCCCAATACCTGCGAGATTGAGGATAAGGTGCAGCATGAGCTGTCGAAGTCGATTGTGCTTTTGCAGCGAATCAAGCGCTGTTTGATTCGGGCTCAGTATAAGAAACATCAGGTCCATGTGGCTCAGCTAGAGTCGATTATTATTGGATTGGAATCTGCGATCGCAGTCCTGCTCGAAAAACCCTACGAACTGCACTTTTCCCGTAGACTGCGACGGGATGCTGAATTTGCTGTACGGGAATATGAAAACCCGCTGGGGGGTCGCATAATCAATGCCTTTAAGTACGTTTTGTATGAATCCAGCACACCCGTCAAGATATTTGCTGGATTAGCAATGAGTTTACCGATTGCATTAACAATCGGACTATCTTCTCAGATAATTCCTTACCAAGATATGACCAGGGACTATATTGTCCAACCCTTAGTCAGTCAAGAATGTACTGTCATCGGACCACCCGTTCCAAATTGTGAGGCATTGGCAACAGCACGGGCTAACGAAAATCTTGCCATATTGGCCAGTGTAGCGCTTGCAGGCGCATTAGGCGGCATTACTAGCACGCTGTCTCGGATCCGAGAATATCGAAATGATGACTATACCGATACGGTACTGCCCGTTTGTATTGGTCTGATTCGACCCTTTGTCGGCGGAGCTTTTGGTATTTTATTATTTGTGTTACTTAGCTCTAAGCTATTGCCCTTGCAAGTGGGTGACGATAGCGATGACACGCTCAAGAAATGGTACGGCTTTATCGCTATCGCCTTTGTCGCTGGCTTTAGCGAGCGCTTGGTCAAAGACATGATCAGTCAAACAGAAGGACGATTTTTACCAGGGACAACGTCACCCCCTCAGATCAAGTCAGAGATAAAGCTTAACCAAGACATTGTCCAGGGAAGATTGGAACCGTCACAGACCCAAGCATCGCCACAGACCAAAATAGTGGTTCAGGAATAGTCTGGGCAAAAGTTTTTAGGAGCTATCAGCTGGGTTTTTGAGTGTAGGATTGGCAGCATGCAGGATACAGCTGCTAGAAACCTTAACTCATAACAGAGGTTTGTGATGCCAAGACCCAAAAAAGACAGTGCCCGTGAAAATCGGATTAGTATGGATGTTGTTGTTGATGCCTATGATCCCGAAGAGCGGGCAATGGGTTGGTACTACTACATTGCTGAAACACTGCAGTTTCCATTCTTAGCAACGTGCAAATCACGACGGCAAATCTCTCCGCTTAAAGTAGATGAAACGGTAGAAGTCATTGACATAGCTGATGCAGATGAATGTGAGCGAGAAATGTTCGTAGTTATTCGCTGGCGTGATGATACGTTGGCAGTTCCGCTATCGCAGCTTGATCCGGGGGAGCTAGACGATGATGACACCGTTCAAGCTGTGGAAGATTGGCTTTACTGGGTTGCGATGGGATATCAGTTTTAAGTGATTGGACAAAACTATCCATCAATCCGGGCTTCGACTCCGCTCAGCCCTCGTATTCTCAAGATTAGCTGGTTGAGCGGAGTCGAAACCAGCGGCGTTAGAGACGTTTACTTTCAGCCATCTACTTAGCAGTTAATTATGAGCTGGCTTTAGGTGCCATCTTGCAAGAAAGCAGGGCAGCGATGTCACTGCCCGCTGTTTTTATAGGGCTTTAGTATTAGCCAACTCGAACGCGGCGGGTCAAAATAACCATGACCTCATTGGCTCGTCCGGTAGAGATGGGTTTGCTCCAGTCGTTGGTCTGGGCGTAGTGTTTGCTGTGCAGATCTTGGATGGTGAGTCGCACCCCGGTGAGGCTGCCAAATACCAGGTGTCGGACGGTTTCGTATTGGTGGTCGGGGAGTGGCTCGGTGCCAAGCGGCAGCGTGGACGCAACTGCGCCCTGAGTGATATCGAGAAACATAAGCTTTGGTCTCCAAACGTGGTTAAACCGTTGCTGCATTTGAAAGCTGCAGCCAAAAAGGCCACAGTCTGGCAGCTCGGTAAGAAACCAAAGCTCAAGATTCAGCTGCCCCAGTTATGTGATGCAAACCGGGGCAGCAATGAGATAAAGTATCCCAAGCCTCGGACTGCTTCGACCAGTCTAGGGTTAGCTGGCGGTTTGGTGTTCGTAGCACCTACCGCCAGTGCTAAATATTGAGCTTTGTGGTCATGCCCGCAAGGGCGTGAGAACTAAGGTACCGCTAACCCATTTCTCACGTCAAGCCAAAAATGTTGCAGTTGATTACGAGTAATATTTTATACGAATAGCATCACGGACATCTTCCAGCAAGGTCCTCGGCTTAGGTGGCATACGAACGACTACATAAAAATCATGAAACTCCTATGTAGCAATTATCACCTAATAGTTCATTTGAACCGGCAAAGATACCTTAAAGCTTTCTGGATAACTCCGACTCTGAGGGTATTATCCAGAAAGTTTCTGGGCGATACGCTTATAGGGTGTTTATCCAGAAATTTTCTGGATAACTCCGACTGGAAGGTATTTATCCAGACAAAGTCTGGATAACGCATAGTTAGACAGCTTTAGTAACTGATCAAGACAAATGCATCCGTCATAAGATTAGATGAGAATGAATTAAGCAGATTTGAGTGAGTTTGCTTCAATCTTCTGATTACAAATAAATGAAACATTATGGAATGCCTGTGATGGGAAAAAACTCTACAGAAGACATAGCTGCAGCCCTTCACGATATTAAGAAGGCAATTGAGAATATTAAACCACCACAAAAACCTGAAAAAAACTTTATCAGTAAGTCGTTGAAAGCTGTCCTTAAAATAGGTACATACCTTACTGGCCTGACTATTTTCGTAAGTTTAGCCACCTATTTTTTCGAAGCTGATGATCGCCATCAATCTCAGATAAATGAAGCTTGGAAAACAATTCTTGCCAGTACTGGTCAATCAGGAGATGCAGGCCGACGCGATGCTATTAGTTTTTTGACCTCTAGCCCTCGCCGCCTTCCCTTTTTCTGGTGGAGATGGGAACCTCAATCTTTAGATGGGATTCAAGTCCCTAACGCTATTTTGGTATGTATTGACATGTCAGAGGCTTCTTTATATAGAGCTAACTTCAGCGGTGCTGATCTGAGTGGAGCTGATTTGACTGGAGCCAATCTTAGCTCGGCGAATCTTAGCAATGCTAAGTTTAGCTATAGTGACACAAAGGTTTGCGATAGAGATATAGATGATGAATCTACTAGCCCCAGTCTTGCAACCTTACACAAAGCAAATCTGACATCAGCAAATTTGAGATTTGCTGAACTATCCGAAGTTGATCTTTCTGAGTCAGTCCTGCGAAATGCTGATCTAAGTGGTGCCGATCTTAGGGGTGCTAAGTTTGGTGCGGCTGAATTACTAGAAGCTGACCTTAGTAACGCTAACCTTTGGGGTACCGATTTGAGCAAGGTTTCCTTTTCTGTAGCGAGCGACAGAGATGCTGAAAGTGACACTAGTGCTATTCTTTGCGGTGCAGTACTCTTAGAAGTTGATTTACGTAACCAAAATCTGGACCATCCAGGCACTGTCTATAGATTGTTCGAGGATTCAGAGTCAGAGAAATGCCAGGATCCGGAATTCGAAACAACCCAGCGAACAAGCCCTTATATTTGTAAAGTACGCTTTCCTGAAGGTTTCACTCGTATTGACCCTAATCGCGATTGTGATGAAATGCAAGGTGTACTTCTCAATAGATACAACATATCTGCAAGGGACGCTGTTAAGTAGATCGCCAAAAACCTTTACATCATTCATGATGATGTAAAACCCGTTAGTAATAGATAGTCTATCGCTCAATGAAACAGCGCTTTATCCAGGGATTGAGTCCAGAAACGATCCACTTACTCC
>NZ_JADEXP010000253.1 GCF_015207065.1 Leptolyngbya cf. ectocarpi LEGE 11479
GTTCTAAAGTAGCCCCTACGCCCCACTCCCCAGTGTGCTATGCAGGGGATAGCTGCTTGACCTTCATCACTAAGGAATCCATTAGCTTATCAAAGGGTTTGATAAATTTATCGATGCCTTCGGCTAGCAGCTCATCCATTACCTGATCGAGATCTAGGCCAACGGTGGGCAGTGTTTCGATGACAGTCTGGGCCTGGTCCACATCGGCTTCGATGCGGCTGATCACATCACAGTGGTCGGCACAGGCTTCGATGGTATTGGGGGGCAGGGTGTTGACGGTATCAGGGCCGATCAGTTCATCGACGTACATGACATCGCTATAGGCTGGGTTTTTGGTGCTGGTGCTGGCCCACAGCAGGCGCTGTACCTTGGCTCCCTTGGCCACCAGTGCCTGCCAGCGGTCGCTCTGGGTAATTTTTTTGTACTCTTGGTAGGCGAGCTTGGCATTTGCGATCGCAACCTGACCTTTGAGCCCAGCAATCTGCTCTTGCTTACTGGCATCCGCCTCAGCCAGCTGGTCGAGGGCATCGTCCACTTTGCTATCAATCCGGCTCAAAAAGAAGCTCGCCACCGAAGCCAGATGGCTAATATCATGACCATCGGCCAGGCGACCCTCCAGACCCCGAATGTAGGCCCAAGCGGTGTCAATGTAGCTTTGTACCGAGAACAGCAGGGTGACATTAACGTTGATCCCATCGCGGATGGTCTGCTCAACCGCCTTTAGCCCCTCGGGGGTGCCCGGAATTTTGATCATCAGGTTGGGGCGCTCAATCGCTGCCGCATACCGGCGAGCTTCCGCCAGCGTGGTATCCGCATCGTGGGCCAGATTGGGCGGTACTTCTAAACTGACATAGCCATCTAATCCATTGGAGGATTCATAAATCGGCTTGAGCACATCGCAGGCCCGACGAATATCATCGAATACCAGAGATTCGTAGATTTGCTCGACGGATTGTCCGGCCCGGACACCCGCTTCAATATCCTGATCGTAGATCTCATTACCTGCGATCGCTTTTTCAAAAATAGCGGGATTAGACGTGATCCCATGCACATCTCGACTATCAATTAACTCCACCAGTTCGCCTGAAACCAGCAGGTCGCGGCTCAGATTGTCCATCCAAACACTTTGACCATAATCCTTCAGATGCAGAATGGGGCTGTCTTTTACCGTAGTCATAGGTGAATTGTCCTGTTTAATTTGTCTGTTTTGCTTGTTCAATAAGTGTTACTCAGTCTTAATGCCGTGAAATCTATCCAGGGTTAAGACTCCTGAGCGTTGTTTAAACGTCTTGACCAACAACGGCCATTTCGGTTTCATGTTCTCTAAACCGATCTTGAATAAATGATTCCACTAACGCCACATCTTCTGTACTGCCCAACACCAAAGGTGTACGCATGTGTAAACGATCAGGGAGCACATCTAAAATTTTCTGAGAGCCCGTGGTGGCCCGTCCCCCCGCTTGCTCTGCCAAAAAGGCGAGGGGAGCCGACTCATAGAGCAACCGCAGTTTGCCAGCAGGATTTTTAACCGTGCCAGGATATAAAAACACGCCACCCTGAAACAAAATACGATGAAAATCTCCCACTAATGCACCACTGTAGCGAGCTGCATAGCCTTCATGACGATGCACGTACCGAATATAATCTCGGATCGAGTCATCCCACTGCCAAAAGTTACCTTCATTTACACTGTAAACAGGCCCATGGCTAGGAATCGTAATGTTTTCTTCCGAAAGGATAAACTCCCCCAGGCTGGGATCAAGGGTAAATGCATGCACCCCCGTACCGATGGTATAGACCAGCACCGTGCTGGGGCCATAGAGAATATAGCCCGCCGCTATCTGTTCATGGCCTGGCTGTAGCAGATCCTCTCCCGTTTGCTGTTCGTCATTTCCCTGTTGTTGCCGAATGGCAAAAATCGAACCAACATTTAGATTGATATCCACATTAGACGACCCGTCAATGGGATCGTATAGCAGCGTATAGCGACCTACAGGACAGTTTTCTGGAATATAGAATGGCTCTTCCATCTCTTCGGACGCCAAACGACAGACCAAACCGCTTTGTTTAAACGCAGAAATAAAGACGTCATTGGCATAGACGTCCATTTTTTTGACGGATTCCCCCTGGACATTTTCACGCCCAGTAAAGCCCAGAGCGTCTTCTACTAAACCGGCCCGCGATAGCCGTCGAGCGATAAGCTTACCCGCCAGGGCAATCCGGGTCATCAATGCGCTCAGATCTTGAGCATCTGGCCCAAAACTTTGAAGCTGCTGCAACACATGTCGCGACAGCGTCATTGAATCACGATCTAACGTAGCCTCGTGGGATGGTTGATAGGTTTCAACCATAGAACCTCCATTACCTCTACTGATTGAGGTGGGTTAGCAAGTGAAGTATCGATCAGATACTCCTACTGCCATGTTAGAAACCCGATCTAGAAAATGAAACAAACTTTTAGATCAGTTACAGAAACATCTCAGAATCTGTGCCCAAAGATGCTCAAAAAGATTCATCTAGATTAAGTACAGATGAGTCTTAGCTAAATGATGTCTGAGTTCCATTTGTTGGCAGCTTACAAAAGATTGAACCCGCTTACCTAGATTCTATTGATGTAAAGCAATCAGATATCTTGTCCTAAAAACCAGCATTTATACTGACTAAGCTATCATCGCCAAGCCCCGTCAATCACCCGAAAAACCGTGGCATTGGGGTTACGTTTCCTCGATAAATTAGCTGTGATTATAAAGGGGACATTGTCGTGATTATGACAATGCAGTTTCGAGCAGTTTCGGGCAGCTTTGGGCAACTTTAATCACTGAGTAACATTATTCATCTGGCATTATTAAACATTATGGGGCATCCAGGGGGGAAACGGCTCAATCATTACGGTCTGCCAATAGCAGGCGGACTGGGTATTTTTACGTTGGCTATGGCTCCCGCCTGGGCACAAATAGTCCCCATCGGAACAACATCGATTACGACAGACGGGGCTCAGATTCAGATTACTGGCGGTGTCTCTTCTACCGATGGAGAAAATCTCTTTCATCAGTTTGAAACGTTCAACGTAGAGACGATGGAGACTGCTACGTTTATGGCCCCTGCCTCAGTGGAAAATATTTTAGGGCGCGTGAACG
Source organism: Leptolyngbya cf. ectocarpi LEGE 11479 (assembly GCF_015207065.1). Classification (GTDB taxonomy): domain Bacteria; phylum Cyanobacteriota; class Cyanobacteriia; order Phormidesmidales; family Phormidesmidaceae; genus Leptothoe; species Leptothoe ectocarpi. The sequence goes on from NZ_JADEXP010000253.1 coordinate 3,138, forward strand.
GGGGCCAGCTCTCGACCATCGATGGCGGCTTAGCGGTCTCTAACAGTGCTAATTTGTGGCTGCTCAATCCCGCTGGTATATTTTTTGGCCCCAATGCCCATCTTAATTTACAGGGTGACTTTACTGCCGCCACCGCTGACGCGGTCGGATTTAACCAAGGCTGGTTTATTGAGGGCATTGAGGACACCGACTATCAAGCGTTAGTGGCTGCTCCCCACAGTTTAGCCTTTATATCGAGTCCCGCCCCCCTGATCAATCTGGGGAATCTCCACGTAGCTGCAGGACAGAATTTAAGACTGCTGGGGGGTAGCGTAGATAATACAGGCACCTTAAGCGCTCCGGCAGGTTCGATTACTGTCGCAGCGCTCAGCAACACCAATCGGGTCAATTTAAGTCAAACGGGTCAGCTCCTCACCTTAGAAATTGAGCCCTGGACAGAGGATGTTCCCAGTCTCACCCATCTCCCCACCCTTCTGACTGGTAGAAGCGTTGACAGTGCCGACACCCTCACCATCGCGACAGATGGCACCCCGCAGCTCACACAAGCAGGTGTGACAACAGCTCCAGACATTGGCCAGGCGAGCATATCTGGAACCGTGAATAGTGCCGGAGAGAACGGTGGCCACATTCTTATTTTAGGAGAACAGATTTCTCTTGTAGATGCAACACTCAATGCCGATGGCATCTATCAGGGGGGACAGATTCACATTGGGGGTGATTATCAAGGGGCCGGATCATGGCCAAATGCTATCCATACTCAAGTCAATCAAAACACTGAACTGAGAGCCAATGCCCTACACCAAGGAAACGGAGGACAAATTATTGTGTGGGCCGATCAGTCCACCGACTTTGGCGGTAATGCTCAGGTTCAAGGGGGCGCTCAGGGGGGCAATGGGGGCTTTATCGAAATTTCTGGCAAGTCAAACCTGGACTTTAATGGACAATTTTCCCTGGGTGCTCCCCAGGGAGAATCAGGCACCATCCTATTTGACCCGGATACAATTCGCATTGTCAGCGGTGGTACAGCAGCTGATACGGCAACAGAATCCACCTTATTTCCTGTTGTTAGCGCCACCGATCGCGATCTGGGTATTCTAACTCTCCACGCAGCTACCCTAGAGAGTTGGAGCGGTGATGACAACATTATCTTCCAAGCAAATCTCAATATTAATATTGATTTAGGTGGAAATAATGACCTGACCTTTCAGCCGGGCACAGGCTCTATCACGTTTGTTGCCGATGCCAACAACAATAATACCGGAACCTTTTCCATGACTGGAGCGGGCGATCAGATTAATACATCGGGGCGCAATATCAGTATTTCAGGTCCTCTGATTACGCTGGAGTCAATCAACACCCAGTCCGCAACCGGGGCAGGTAATCTCAGCCTGACGGCACCGTTTTTAACCACGGTGGAAGGTAGCCTCAATGCTGGCAATATCACGATTAAAAGTAACGAACTAAACCTAAACGGGGGCAACGCATCGGTCAGTGGCTCAGCCTTGGTCATAACCCCAGACAATCCAGCTACAGAGATCAACCTAGGCCCAACCACAAATACCCTATTTGAGCTAGATCTATTGGGAACCGACATTTTGGCACTTCAAGATGGGTTCACAACCATTACTATTGGCCGCTCCGATGGAACCAGTGATGTCACTCTCTATGACTCGATTACAGATACTGGAGCCACACCATTTCGAGATCCGGTCACGCTGCTTGGAGCTAATAGGTTAAGAGGACCTGATCAGCTGACGCACTGGACTATCACGGATGAAAATCAGGGGAATCTCAACTCTCTTTTTAGTAACGGACTGAGGTTTGAGAATACTCACTCAATAGTTGTTGGTAATGGCTCTAACGACCTGATTCAAGGTGATATGGGAAATGATACATTTATATTCTCAGGCATTGATACTGGCACTCTCAAGGGTATTGGCTTTGCTGGCATTCAAAATATCTATGGAGGGGCAGGCGACGACCGTTTTATCTTTGAAAATGGAGCCGTGATGAGCGGTCTGATTGACGGCGGTAGCGGAGCCGATACGCTCCAGGGCAGTAGTGGGACTGATGCGATCGCAATCACCGCCAACAACACAGGCACCCTCAGCAATGTCACCTTTACAGATATTGAAAATATAGAGGGTAGCGCCGGAAATGACATATTTCTCTTTAACGATGGAGCCTCGTTGACCGGTACCCTGAGCGGAGGAGAGGGCCTTGATGCAGTTGATTACAACAACTACGCTACGGCTATCACAGTTGACCTGCAGACCCGTCGTGGTAGTACCATGGGGGCATTTAATACCGTAGAAACCTTCGTTGGTAGCAATCATGACGATACCTTTAGACTGAGCGAAAACAATTTTGTCAGATCCATCAACGGAGGAGCCGGCAATGACACGTTTCTAGGGGATACGGTCGACAGTATTTGGAATTTAACGGCTGTTAACACCGGCAACGGTCCTGGAATCACTAGCTTTGAAAATATCGAAAATCTCACAGCTGGCGATCAATTAGACCAGGTCAACTTTCTAGCCAGTGACGCTCGTTTTACCGGCAACCTTGAGGGGGGGGAGGGTCCACTGATTCTGAATGGCGACAGCATTGGCATTGGCACTGCGATTACAGGCACAGATGAGCTTATACTGCAGCCCGCTTCAGCCCATCAAAATATCCAGCTAGGCGGTGCTGATTTAACGCCTGATTTAACCCAAACCCTCACTATTTCAACCGCAGAACTCTCAAATATCGATGACGGCTTCACAGCCATTACCATTGGACATCCCGAAGGTAGCGGTACAATTACCCTAGGGGCCGATGTAACACTACCCGCACCGACAACCCTTCAATCTCCCAACAGCGATGGCACCATTAATACCCAAGGATTTGACCTAGCTGCATCTGAAATTATCCTATCTGCAGCCCAGGACATTCTTACAGCTAACCTTAGTGCCCCCAATGGCATTAGCCTCAGCAGCAGTCATGGGGCTATTAACACTCAAAATGTTGTTACCAACGGCGGTCGCGTTGCCGTTGATGCTGGCACGACCCTAACCACCCAGCAGATTGACACAGCGGGAACCGCTGGCACCGGGGGTAATGTTATCCTCAAGGCTCCAGATACTATTCAGGTTCAAACAATTCGAGCCGAGGGTGCGGGCGGCAGCATAGCAATTGCCACTGAAGACTTCTTTAGAGCAACCGACAGCTTTATCAGTTTAGATGGACATATAGCTAGTATCTCCACCGCTGCCCTTAATGGGACGGGCACGATTACCATTAACCATGGTGGCAACAGCTCTACTGCTTTTGAAGTGGGTGATGGCACCCTTTTAGGCAGCGAGGCTGTCATTACCACGGGGGCCTTTCAAATTCCCAGCGGCAGCTCTTTTTTAAACAGTCATACCCTAGGCAATATTTCTATTCTGACCCAGGATCTGAATATACCTGTCGCGGCTATCCCCCAGGTCATAGCAGCCTCTACCGCCGTTCCTGCTGCTGCCATTCCCTCTGCCGTCACTCCTGCTGCTGCTATTCCCTCTGCAAGCATCAATTCCCCAGTCACTGTTGACTTTAGCTCTCCCCGAATAGAAAGCGATCCTGCCACCATAGAAGAACTCACATTCTCCTTGAGTTCTGACGACTCCAACAAAGCCTTGTTCAACCGTTTAGAAAACTCATATTCCGAACAATTTAAGTCCCATCTAAATCTATACGGGCGTGTCAGCGTTTCCCCCACTAATTTGGCTACAGCCCAACAGACTCTGGGTAATGTGGAAGCGTTAATGGGCATCAAACCCGGTGTTTTATATATTTATTTTTTACCACCTACAGCAAAAGATACAGCACTGCCCGATTCGAGTGGTCTCACCCCTGAGGATGAGCTAGGGCTGCTGTTGCTCACCCCTGATGGCCAAACTGTTCGCCGAAAAGTAAAGGGCGTTACCCGTGGTGAGGTCATGGCTGTGACTGAAGATTTTTATGCTCAAATAACCAATCCGATTTCCGGAGCATCTCAGTACTTACCACCGGCACAGCAGCTCTACAGCTGGTTGATTGCCCCCATAGAAGACCAATTACACCAGCAGAATATTCAGAGCTTGGCGCTGGCAATGGATACAGGATTGCGTACCCTGCCTGCGGCTGCCCTGCACAATGGTGAAGAGTTTCTAATTGAACGCTACAGCCTAGGGGTCATTCCCAGTTTTAGCCTGACTGACTTTAACCCTGAGAATTTTCTCTATACCCAGCTAGAGACAACTCAGCTATTGGCCATGGGAGCTTCTCAGTTTCCATCACAGCAAGTCCTGCCAGCTGTACCAGAGGAACTCAATAGTATTACTAAAACATTTCATGACAGTGAGGTTTTCCTCAATGAGAACTTTACGCTAGATAATCTCCAAACTCAAGTGGCCCGTAATAAGTTTGGCATTGTTCACCTGGCCAGCCATGGCATATTCGAGCCTGGTGAACCCAGCCATTCCTATATTCAACTATGGGACCAGCCCCTCAAGCTCGATCAGGTCCACACCTTAGGTCTGCAAGCTGCTGACATCGCCCTAATGGTTCTGAGTGCCTGTAACACAGCCCTGGGTGACCGTGAAGCCGAGTACGGCTTTGCCGGATTAGCGGTGAATGCTGGGGTACAGACCTCTGTGGCTAGTCTCTGGCCCATCAGCGATGAAGGTACCCTCGGGCTGATGACATACTTTTACAAACATTTGCAGCAACAGCCAGTTCGAGCAGTAGCGCTACGCCAGGCACAATTGGCGATGTTGCAAGGGGATCTTCAGTTTGCAGATGGTACACTATACGGCCTTGATGATGCAGCCTTAGCTCATTTCCCAGATTTAGAACATCATGGCCGCTGGAATTTTGAACATCCTTTTTACTGGTCCACCTACACCCTGGTCGGCAGCCCCTGGTAGCGCTGAACGTCTACCTCTCTAGATGTAACAACCCCTTCACCCACAACGCATACACGAAAATTAGGGAATTGATGTGTAAGCAGAACTGATTTCCGTTATACATGTAGTATTGGAAACTAAATCATTATCAGATGATAAACTCTCGACGCATTTTAGTTACGGGAGGAGCTGGTTTCATTGGCTCTAATTTTGTTCACTATTGGCACAAGCATCATCCTGATGATCGCATCATCGTATTAGATTTGCTTACCTATGCTGGCAACAGAAAAAATTTGCAGTCCCTGGAAGGCATTGATGTCTTTAAGTTTGTGCAAGGTGATATTTGCGATCGCACCCTTGTACATTCACTTTTCCAAGAAGAGAATATTGATACTGTCGTTCATTTTGCGGCCGAGTCCCATGTAGATCGCTCAATTCTAAATCCTGATGCGTTTATAAAAACTAATGTAATTGGGACATTCACGCTGCTTGATACATTTAAACATCATTGGCAAATAAATCAAAAGCCAGAGCACTATCGTTTTCATCACATCTCTACTGATGAGGTTTACGGTAGTCTCGAATCAAACGACAGTGCTTTTTCTGAGGTCACACCCTATAGTCCCAATAGCCCTTATTCAGCCTCTAAGGCAGGAAGCGATCACCTTATTAAGGCTTACTACCATACCTATGGATTACCCACGTTAATTACCAATTGCTCTAATAATTATGGGCCTTACCACTTTCCTGAAAAGTTAATTCCACTAATGTGTGTGAACTTGATGCTTGGTAAACCATTACCAGTTTATGGAGATGGTCAGAATATAAGAGATTGGTTATATGTAGAAGATCATTGCAGCGCTATTGAAGCGGTGTTGACCAAATCTATTCCAGGTGAGACCTATAACATCGGTGGTAATAATGAGATTAAAAATATTGATCTTGTTCATATACTAGGAAAACTTATGGAAGAGTTAGCCCCCGATCTTCCTGTGAAGCCATATGACACACTCATTAAATTTGTTAAGGATAGACCAGGACATGATTATCGATATGCCATTGATGCAACTAAAATTCAGACTGATTTAGGGTGGTACCCAAGCGTTACAGTTGAAGAGGGTTTGTGTAAAACCGTGCAATGGTACCTCGATAATAATGACTGGTGGCAGCCTTTGTTATCGGCAGACTATAAAGATTACTATGAGAAAGTTTATGGGTAACACCTATTAGAAAATATAGCTGATGAACGGTCGAAGCTTTTATAGGTCAAAAAACAACTTTTCATTTTAAGAAGGATTTCAGAGATTGCTCTGATTCAGATAAATTATCAAATTTTCTTAGGAAAATTTATTCAACAACGACAGCTTTAACTATTACAATACTCCGGACAGAATTAGGAGACTAGAACCCCGTAGTCACAAAGACTTGGAAAGTTGGGATGTGATTTAATCAAAGTCTCGTCTAAGTCTAAGTTTCGAATAAACCTGTCAATCAGATGCTG
>NZ_JADEXP010000254.1 GCF_015207065.1 Leptolyngbya cf. ectocarpi LEGE 11479
CAGGCCTATCCGTGGCGCTCGCTTTTGGGAGAGCTGGGGTTTGTGCTCCTGCGCGGTCTGGGTTTTATGATGACGATTGTGGCGCTGCAGGCATTTGAGCCCAGCCTGTTTTTTCCGATTTTAGGGGCGTTTAGTGTGGCCTGGTTGTTGGGCCTGGTGGTGCCAGGTGCCCCCGGCGGTGTGGGGGTGTTTGAGGCGGTTGCGATCGCACTTCTAGGCAACTACCTTTCCAGCGGCCTATTACTCACCAGCGTTGCCCTTTATCGTCTCATCAGCACCCTGGCCGAAGCCCTCGGTGCAGGTCTAATTTGGCTAGAAGAACGCATCACCCAGTTGATGAAACCCGTAGCCAAGGCAAAACGACGACTTTTACTCATGCCTGCCACCGACATAGATCTGTACCCACCAGAGGCGCAAGATTCTGAGACCCCAGAGACTGTCCAGCCTGAGACTGTCCAGCCTGAGACTATTCAGCCAGACGGCTCTGAACCCGAGGTATCTGAACCTGACATGTCTAAGCCAGAAATATCTGAGCTAGACACCTCTGAGCCAAAAATATCTGAGCCAGACACGTCCGAGATAAGCACCTCTGAGACAGTAGACGCAGCTTCCTATTCAGCGTCTCTTTCGTCTACAAACAAGGGGTAATAAACTCGTGGTCCCTAGGTTTCTACCAGCCCATCGCAGCCAGCTGCGATGTCTGCTCAAAGGCAGCTACCGCCTCGCTATCGTCTAGGGGTGACACTTCCACTGGGTTTCCATCCACCAGCCGGGTCTCAGCACAAAATGACGCCGTATTAAACCCGCCAAAGCGCTTCACAATGCTGCTGCGCATCCGCAAGTCCGGTGTTACAAACCAGAACCGCTCCACCGAACTCATGGTGTCATATTCAGTCTCTAACACCAGACCGTCTTCATCGTCCATCTCGTAGCGGCCCACCACCGGTACAATTTCCGCATAGCCCCGTTCGCGCAGCAAACGACCTTTACGAGGATTATCCTCATCGGGGACCAGGGCAAATACAGTAGTCCCTTCGTGGTTACCTTCACCATCGCGGTCCCAGGCCATTTCGCCATGCCATGCAACATAGGCACCGCCCACAGCCAGAGCCGGTTCGATTTCGTGCAGATTGCAGATGGCAATAACTTTTTCGTTATCTTTACCGAGGGGCTCGACAGTAATACTAGAGCCGCCTAGCTCAGCCCGACGAAAGGGCAGATGATGGGTGGTGCGTTGAGACTGCCATTGTCCAGCACTATGCTGGAAAAATTCCATTACATCCATAGGTGCGATCAGGATTGATGCTTTCCCTTATGATAAACCGCTAATGAGAGGGTTTTGTCGGTGGGTTACGGTTCACGACGAATTTGATCACCGCTTAGGTTGGTGCGATAAACATAGGTTTCGTTAGTTTCGGTATCGACGACTTCGACTTGCCAGCCTTCGGTCAGGGCGGCGAGGCAGCTTTCGGCGGGGCCACCGAGACCGAGGCAGCCGTCGGACCAGGTTTGGCGGCTGTGGCTTTGAAGGGTGATTTGGTCGGTAGGGATACCCAGGTGGTTGGCAAGGTCGGTGCGGACCTGAGCTTGGATAGTATCAGGTAGCGTATTTTGGGATATGTCGGTCACAGGTGCGTTGGGGACGGGCTGGGCTGGCACAGGTGGTTGGATAACACAGCTGAGCAGAAGCGGAGTGCTAAGCAGAGACAGCAATATAGAGCGCATGGTGAGAACCTTATGAAGTGGGATAGGTCCACTCTAGCGCCAGCATTTTGGGGTAAAGGTTTGGTTTCAAATCTTGAGACAGGGCCTGATGGCCGTCTCTACTTTGAACGATAAGCCTGTTATTGCCACTGTATGAATTGGTTGATTTCGTCTAGCGGCTGGCTGTTTTCGGTATTAAATTTCAAGTACGGGCTGCACGAACAGATTTGGCTGAGGCCATCGCGCATGGCAGTGACAATCTCGTTTTGCCGTTCCTGGCTAAGTGTTTTAAATCCTGGGCCAGTGGTTACATTTACGGTCGTGGAGAGTTTCCACTGGGTGATTTTTGTTACGAGTTGTTGGTCAGGGTCTAGGTCAAGCATAACGCTGTCAAATTCTTGCAGTTCACTCGGGGTGAGTGCTACATCTTGAGATGCTGTGGTGCCGGGTGATGATAGTTCTGGAGCTGTGGGGGATAGGGTTTCGTAGTTGGCAAAGGTTGTTGAGGCACCGGCTTGAGGTGTTAGCTCACAGCTGCTGTTGAGCACGGCAATGATTCCGAGGAGAGGGAAAAATGGTTTCTTCCAGTGGTCTGCTAGGTTTATGGTTAGTTTATGTTTTTGAAGTTTTTTGGACATGACAAAATTCCGATCCAGTTCCCTGTAGTCCAGTCAGGGATCCTCTGGTTCGGAGGGATTTTGTTCATGCCATAGAACTTTTTATATTAGATAAACGGGTCTTTATGGCAGGTTGAGGACGAAGGATGGAGAAAATGTCTGAAATGCGAAAGTTTTGGGGTTATGTACTGTCTTGATTAACCCTTTACTTGCTGCATTTTGATAAGCGTTCCCTGAGCGTAGTCGAAGGGGACGCTTACGTATTTTTTGCCTTGGATTAAAGGTGTGTTTCTACGGAGTTATGAGATCTGAGAAGCGTGGGTCGTTACGGAGGCTGTCAAAATGAGTGTCGGTTTTGGCCATTTCTCGATATTTTTCTGGAACAAAAATAATAGCTTGTTGGAGATTTTCGAGGGCAGCGTCGGGGTTGCCCAAGAGAGTGTAGTAACAGGCTTTGTTGTAATGAGCTTCTTCGTTATCAGGTTTGATTTCGAGAACTTTGTTATAACTGGCAATAGCCTCGTCATAGCGTTCTAATTGACCCAGCATATTGCCACGGTTGTTCCAAGTTAAGTGACAGTCTGGTTTGTGCTTGAGTGCTTGATCATAACTAGCAATGGCGTCCTCACAGCGATCTAAGTGACCTAACAAAATACCCCTGTTATACCAGGCTTCATGTTTGTCGGGTTTGTGCTCGAGCACTTGCTCATAGCTCGAGAGCGCTTCTTCATACCGCTTTAACTTCACCAATGCACTACCTTGACTATACCAGGCTTCGTGGAAGCAGGGTTCATGCTTGAGCGCTTGGTCGTAACTGGAGATCGCTTCCTCATAGCGCTCTAATTCATCCAGTATCCAGCCTCGATTATACCAAACTTCATGGTAGCTAGGCTTGTGCTTGAGCGCTTCATCATAACTCGTTATTGCTTCCTCATAGCGTTCTAATTTATCTAGTGCCCAGCCTCGATTTGCCCAGGCTTCGTAGTAGCTAGGCTCGTATTTGAGTACTTGGTCATAACTGGCAATCGCCTCCTTGTAGCGTTCTAGTTTATCCAACAGCATGCCCCGGAGGTACCAGACTATGAAGAAGTTAGGTTTATGAGCGAGGGCTTTGTCATAACTGATGATAGCCTCCTCGTAGCGCTCTAATTGACCCAGTGAAGTTCCTCTGTTACACCAGGTTATAAAGAAGTTAGGTTTATGCTTGAGCGCTTCGTCGTAGCTTATGATGGCTTCTTCATGGCGCTCTAAATTATCCAATGCAATGCCTCGATTATTCCAGGCTGCGTAGCTATAAGGTTGATATCTAAGTGCCGTATCATATCCCTCAATCTCATTCTCGTAGCGCTTGAGTTGACGTAGCGCAATGCTTCGGTTGTACCAAGCTTGATAAGAGTCTGGTTTGTACTTGATCGCTTCATCAAAGCATGCAACTGAATCTTCATAGCAGCCTGCTTTGCCAAAAGTGAGACCTAACTTAGGTGCCAAAAGATCATTACTGAACTCAGGTGCGTCTGCTGTAACAATTTCCTTTGCCTGTGCTCGAGCTCGATGCAACCACGCTAATTGCTGATAATCAGGTCCATATTTCCCCTGATAAAAATATGCGACAAATTTAGCTAATCCCGTCAGCCTTTCTGCGTGCTTCCAACAAAAAGCTAGAGATCGACTTACATCTTTACCCATACAAAGCGAAAACTCTTCCCCTACATAACAAGAAGTCAACAAACCCTCTAAATGATCGGAATATCTGAGTTGCCATCCTTGATCGACAATCTTTTTGATATGGTTTAGAGCTTTTTGAAGACCTAGCTTGATCAAAGGCTGAATGTCTTCTTGATACTCTGCCGAAATAGCTTGTAAAGGGCGTTGAACAATTTCCTCAGCCGAGAAATAAACTCCTTCCAATGCCCGAGTGATCAACTGCAGCTCAGCCTGTTTTGGGTTAGCAAATAGTTGATGATATAGGGCCTCAGCCTGGTAGCTGCGCCAATCTTCACTGTCATATTGCTCAGAGATATGGGCGTCTTCCCAAAATCCCTCATCTGCTAGGGCAACGTAGTGGTCTGCCAACGCTTGGTGAGTCGAGCGAAACTGTTGCTGACTCTCTTCGTAAAACACCTGTCGTAACACATCCCGCGCTACGTCATCAAAGCGATGTTCGGTTTCAGTACGTTGGGTAAAGGGCAAATCTAGCAGCCAACGGAACCGCCCTTTTGCCGTTTCCGTTGGCTGCAGCGGTATCTCTAAATCTGCGCAGCGGGTCAGGTGTTTAATCAGGTCGCCATCAAACCGCCGACAGCAAGCAACAATCTGCACCAGCTGAGTTTCATGGGCCGTAAACTGCCGCAGCAGCACCTTTTTGATTTCCTGTGCCCCTTCAGTAAAGTCCGGCTCCTGGCCCTTGTTATATTCCTCTCGCACCCAGTTGAGATAGTAGGGCAGTCCCCGCGTCGCGGTGATAATGCGCTTGACTCGATCATCGTCGGTAATGCCAATTTTCTGGAGATATTCCCTGGCCTGGGTATCTTCAAACCGTTCTAGCTCCTGTTCATAGACGGCGCTATCGTTCTGGTGGCGTTCGCTCCAATGGTCTTTATTCAGCAGCCGCTTACGCCCCGCTGAGACAATCCGCACCGGGTACTGCTGTAAAGCTGTATTGCCTAGCAGCGTGCTACAGAGCCAACGGTCCACCTCCACTGGCACTTTTTCGTAAAAATCTAGCATCAATAGCACTGGCTGCACCGCCGCCTTGGCCTGCAAACTTTTGACAAATGCTTTGGTTAACTCCAGCAGCGGGTTTAGCATCAGGGCCTGAAGCTTGTCATCGTTGCGGGTGGCCTGGTGCCGGTTTAACAATCCCTTGGCATCATCCAAGATGGAGGCTCCTAATTCCCCCAGCTCACCAATGTGGGGAGCGGCGACGGCCATTGCTGTCCCCACCGGATTGCCCGCTGCAAATATGATCGATGCACCTTGCAAGGCCAGCTGGCTATATTTTTTGACGATCTCGATTTGTTTATCGCTCGCCTGTGCGGTCCCATCCTCTGTTTTCGTTTTCAGAGTTTCTAGGGTGGTGGCATAGCGTCGCTCTAGCTCATAGAACGGATCTTTTTGCGGGTCGCCCACCGTGGAGGAAAGCTGACTGTGCAGAACTTTCATCACGCCCAGGGGGGTGCCTGTGTTGGCCGTATCCCCAAATTTCACCTCAGCAATGGTGACTTGTTCAGGAATAGTGCAGCGTTTTCCATGGGCTAGCTGCGCCCGATCTAGCAGGGTGGATTTGCCGACGCCGCCAAGGCCCCACGTGTGGAATACTGCAGGCTGCTGGACAGGTGACTTAAATGCGAGGTCCAGATTTTCTAAAAAGCTATTGGCAGCAGGTCGGGCGACGTACAGGCTATCGGGTAGGGCCATAGATACAGGGAGGGCAGCTGTCCCAATTCTAACTGGCCTGTTTGGGGTTGTCAGATATCGCAGTTAGGCCATTGATATCGCAGGGCAAGCTCCTACAGGGGGTGGTCGGTGGTTAAAAATGTGTATCGCTAATTTGCATACCCATTGACTCAGCACAAATGTGCCCGTATGCTTCTTTATCAAGCCGCGTTTGTGCGGTGATCATACAGAACTCAATCTTTAGCACCGTTGGCGGGTGTAGCAGCACCCAGCCAACGGCTAACCCCCGCTGATCTGACCAGTCGGAGGCTTTGGTTATGGTACCTTAGCTGTCCCGATGTGCATATTTCGGGGCAGCTAAGGAGCGAGTTCTGGCTTCCTTGTCGTTTATTACCTCAAACAGGAAACCAGAACCATGCCAGTGACAACTCAACTGCAGACCGCAGCACCGTCCGCCCTGCGCGACGTGCCTGCCCCCATCGTGCTGCCCGCCATCCCCGCGACCAGCTCACCATTTCAGCCCGATAAGGTGCGCCATCTGATCTTTGGCACCCTTGCCACCGTCGGGTTCACCATCAAGGACCTGCACAATCGCGGCTATGCCGAACCCAACGATTGGAGTCAGCCCCTACCCACCGGTCGCCCCGGCGAAGTCATGGCCATCCTGACCAAACGCGTGGAGGAACCTCAAACGTAGGTTGGCGTTGAGGCACGAAACCCAACAAATCCGATATCCTGATCAAGCGTATTGAGGAACCCCAAATGTAGGTTGGCGTTGAGGCACGAAACCCAACAAATCCGATATCCCCAGGGGCAACATATTTGGAATGTTGGGTTTCGCAAGGCTCAACACCAACCTACTCTTCCTCCTCCGCACTAGCTAAAGCGGCCATCAGAGGACTTGTGCTCAGTGAGAACCTTATGAAGTGGGATAGGTCCACTCTAGCTTCGGTATTTTAAGGTGTAGAGTCAGTTACAGATTTTGAGACGGCAGCAGCCTGATACTTGTGACAGATAATCCCTACTCAGGGATCTTTATAAGGTCAGCATTGATTAAAATACGGCGTTCTTCAATGCGCTCAGATTGATTCATTTTTAAGAGTCTGACTGTTGCTATGCCTTCTGGCGTTTTTCCAAGAAGTTGAGCGTCTTGATACCGGAAATGTTCTGGCCACCTATCTTTGCGTGGATGATAGAGCGGCACAATGCTCCCTGTTGATGGATCAACGGACGCTATGTCACTACCTTTGTTGCGATTGCAAATAACGCAAGATAAAGCCAAATTCTCTAATTTTGTGGCTCCGCCATGTTTCTCGGCAATGATGTGGTCTATCTGATGAACTGATAGGGCAACCATTTCGGGCAATTGGCAATACTCACAGACACCTTTGGCTCGTTTATAAACTTGTTGTCTGAGATCGCTAGAAATATAGCTGCGACTCATAGAGCTTCATTAGTCTGTAATTTAGTCAGTGCTCTAGCTTTTGCTATACGAACAATGTGTTCGATGTATTCGTAGTGCTGCCAAAGTTGTTCTTCAGCTGGGGTAAGACCAACGTTACGATTTTTATCAAGTAGGCTATCGATCTGGTTTTGTAATGCCTCAGATGGCTTTAGGGCAAGAATTTCGGCTGGGCTGGGCAAACTGGCAAGGAGTTCTAGGATATCGGCTAGTCCTGAGAAACCAGGCTGGGCTGTAGCATTGAATTCCCGTAAACCTAGCTGGATGACGGTGGGGAGATTGTCAGGGCTAAGGCTAGCGACGAGTTCGTCAGGCAGGTCTAGGGTAATTTGCATGGAATGGGTCAGTGAGGATGTAGCTATTCTAGTTCAAGGCTAGAAATTAATGTCCGAAAGCTTCGGGTCCTACTATGTATGCTGACGATACAGACTTCGGCAGCATACGCCCTGGATAGCTCTGCCGATGCTTCTAGGTCACTTATGGAGTCTATTGGGAGAATTCTCTAGTCCTAAACAATTTTTTTTGGTGATACCTGCCCATGAGACAGTGGAGGGTAGGGGCTAAGTTATTGGCCTTGCTATTGCCACTGTATGTATTGGTTGATGTCGTCTAGTGGCTGGCTATCTTCGGTATTAAATTTTAGGTAGGGGCTGCACGAACAGATTTGGCTGAGGCCATCACGCATGCCAGTGACAATCTCGTTTTGCCGTTCTTGGCTAAGTGTTTTAAATCCTGGGCCAGTGGTTACATTTACGGTAGTGGAGAGTTTCCACTGGGTGATGTTTGTTACTAGTTGTTGCTCAGGGTCTAAGTCAAGCATAACGCTGTCAAATTCCTGCAGTTCACTGGGGGTTAGTTCCAGACCTGGTGATGTTGGAGCCTCAGGCAGTGGCAGCTCTGTAGGGGCGGAGGGTAGAGACTCGTGTTGGGCAAACGTTGTTGAGGAATTGGCCTGAGCTGTTGAGTCACAGCTACTGTTGAGGAGGGCGACGATGCCTAAAAAAGGAAGAATTATTTTCTTCCAGTGGTTTGCTAAGTTTACGTCAAGTTCATATTCATCAAGCTTTTTGGCCATGACTAAATTCCGATTCAGTTCCCTGTAATCCGGTCAGGGACTCTCTGAATCGGAGAGATTTAGTTCAGGCCATAGAACTTTTCATGTTAGATAAAAGTGACTTTATATTTTTCACTGCTGATCGACCTGATGTAAGCAAAGCAGCCGTGATGTGTTGACAATAACGATAGGCTTAGGCATTACTCACATCCTGGGCCAGCTGTTGAGATGTAAGTTTGCAGATGAAACGCAGATTTTTGCGATTAGCACTTACGGTGTCAATTGCATCTTTATGCATCTGACTGCTCTAGTAACGCCGTCGTCTTATTAAAAGGTTACCGTTAAGCATTGATAGATTTCAGCCTTTTTACAGGAGTTGAAGAAGTTTTATCAGCAGAGTAAAACCAGGCATAATAATTTGAATAGTATGAAAATACATATATTGAGAAATTATGCTGAATGCTACTTTACGCAGTCGCCTCAACGATCAGCCCAACCCGTTTAGTAGCAACCGAGTCGATACACCTTTTCAAGAACATCCCGACTTAAAAGATGTCTATGAAGACGAGTTTAGAGCATTAAAGTCGGCGTTGTTTGATATTAAAAATGACTCCAATTCCCAAAGTAACGGTGTTGTTGTCATGGGTGAACCTGGGGCAGGGAAAACACATCTAATGATGAGACTGGCTCAAGAGACACTTAAAACAAATCGTTTACTGTTTATCCGTCAGCCTAACAATTCTGAATCTATCTTATTCCATATCTATAGCCGTATTCTAGAGTCATTGGTCGAGCCTGTTCTAGACAGCCAGTACAATCAGCTTCAGTATTTGCTCGCCAATAGTATTATCAGTTTTTTGCAGGAAGCAAATATTGGTGGTCCATTATTAGACAGATGCAAAGATGACCCCTTGCAGATCTATAAAGCAATGGGTAGAGCAGGCACAGACGTTCGCCGAAAAAACTGGGATCGGCTGATTAAACAAATTAGACCTTGGTGGATAAACAAATACGGAGGTGCAGCGTACTCCCAGCAATTCCAAATTCCAAGATTAGGACATTGTAATGCCCTAGCCATAGTTCCATCAGAACACTAACAACGTTTTAGGAGGTATTGGTTCGTGCCTTTCGTGCCTTTCGTGTTTTTCGAGGTTTGGG
>NZ_JADEXP010000255.1 GCF_015207065.1 Leptolyngbya cf. ectocarpi LEGE 11479
AATCCCTACTTTGAACTATTTGAGACGATACCAAGCTATGGCGAAAAATTAGTGACACTAACTTTACAAGTCACTAAAATATCATTTTGAAATCCTTTATTTTCAGAAGCCTTTAGTAGGGCTTCCACTAACAAACTTAGAAAATCTTCATTGATTTTTTCATTAAAATCTATACTGAAATCCTCATAAAAAACTTTCAAGAGCTGTTGAAAGTTATTCCGAATATAATGCTTTAGTTTACTATTGCCAGAATTCTCTTTAGAAGCACCTATCAATAACAAAATCACTTTTCCATTTGCAAAAGCATACTTAGTAACTTCTTCGGCAGTTATAGCAATGGAAGATGCATCTTGTTTAATTTTACCCAGATCAGTTTTAATAGCTCTCCTAATCATAGAGCCTAGCGTTTCCTGATTGTAAAAAGCAGATTCCAATGCATCTGCTAGTTTATTTTCTAGATCAATTTGCTCCATATCCCTTTAAATATTCAAAATACTTAGGGCAAGCCCCAAGACTTAGCTAAAGTCTTTAACCTGGGATTACTTGGATTTCTCTTAAGGGCTCCTTCTATAAGTTCTTGTAACTTTCCATATGCCTGTGCCCAATCAACCACACTTTCCACCGTTTTTGGGTAAGTCGAAGCAGATTGAGATATCTCTTCGAGTCTTATTTTCAAAGCTCGTCTTACCATTGATCCTAAGGATTCTTTATCCAGAAATGCCGACTGCAAAGCCTTCACTAAAGCACCCCATTCTTCAACACTCAATTCGGCAGGCACAACTAGTTTTGATTGTTGCTTTCTGCCGCCAGGTGTAGAAGATAAAGATAATTGTGGTTGAACTCGTTCTCTTGCTGTTAGAGTTCCTACCGTCTTATCTACAGAACTCATCTCTGCTAATGGAGTCTGTATCTGCTCTGGGTAATAGGCTAAAACTATATCCCCAAAACCTTCTGTTCGAGCCGTTGGCGTTTGCACCTGCCCAGTTCCTTGGTTCCAACGCTTAATATTGTTCAGAACATAGGCTTGAACATCCTGAACTGAGACAAATCCTTTCCTGTATATTTGCTCTGGGTAACCATCCGCTTTTCCACTCAAAGCATTTAGTAAATAGTGGGTAAATACGCCATGACCAGCAATTTCATAGGCTTTCTGCTGAGCTGTGCTAGCTGCAATAAGCGCAAACCCCTCTGCCTGCTCATATACATGACGAATAAACTCTGGATCTGCCAAATCCCGCCCCATATCAACACCAGTATGGCAAGCATCTAACAACAAAACCTTGCACCTTGCACCACTGCCTCGCATTAGCGTTTCCACCTCGGCTACTGGCAACACATCATCTTTTGGGTTGTAGGACCGCACCTCAGAGGTAACCAAACAAGGCTGGTTGTCTACCTGAATGCCATGACATGCAAAATGTACTAGCAGTAAATCATCCGGCCCAACCAAATCACAAATGAGCTGGAGTTCAGTTTTAACAGCGCTCCGTGTCGGCTTATAACGAGGCACCGGAGGATTGTCATAGATAGAAACGACTTTTTCAAAACCCAGGTCCGTCGATAAGAGCTGCCCTAGAGTCTTCACATCATCAACACAAAACTCAAGTTCACCATACCCTGGATCATCATATTCATTAATACCAACCAGAAAAGCCCAGCGATTTTTAATAGGATCAGTCACAGCTCAAATCTGATGCTCCACATAAAATATTAATCAACCAATCAACATATCTTTCCAAATGTATTTACAAAAGTGAAAAACAAGCCCTTTAGGAAATAACGGCTTCTTCACCGTCAGTTGAATCATTACTACCCGTCGTATCATTATCTCCTGACACACCTAAATTTTTGAGTACCTTGGAAACGGATTCTCTGGTTACTTCTGCTCCAAAACCCCAAGCCAAAAGAGCAAAGTAATCACTCAAAGGTTGGTTACCAAACGTTGGCTGGTTTACATACAACTCAGAAAACCCAGCCCATGATAGAAAGATAATTGCAACACCGCGGCTGCTGTAGTTAAAAATTCGAAGCCGCCACTGGGCTATTTTTGCAAGTTTCGGTAAAGAGGGAGGGTTTGTAGTCGGTGGTGGTGGCATCTTCGCTGCTCCTACCTCTTGAAACGTCCGTGCCTTCATTATTTCTTGAGCACTAAGATCTAAGGATTGGGATGTATCTACCAAATCTTTTTCAACTGTTTGGGTTTCATCTAACCAGTTGTCAAATGCTTCCTTGGAAGTTGGCTCCAGTGCATGTAGTTTTTGCCGCAAATTCTGGATTGCCAACTTCCACTTCGATTTTTCTGCGGGATTACTAAATTGACCTTCACTCTGACTCAGAAGTTTAATTCTGGCCTCTCCTTGATGAAATCGATCAACCTGCTGGCGAATACTGTTAAGTTTCTCTTGGAGTCTGGAAGATTGCTTAGAATCAGGGATTTGACGATAGAGATCCCTAAGATTAGCTTGGAGTGCTTTACCGTAAAAAATTCCCTCACCAATACTTTCAACTTCCATTTTCAAGGTTTGGTAGTAATCCAGCTCAGCCAGCCAGTTTTCGGACTCCCTTTTCCAGGCATTCCAAACACCCTGAGCCATTGTCAACTGAGCCTTTGCTTTAGACCAATCCTGGTTTGCCAAACTAACTTCAACATCGACTAAGTAAGTCTGAATGCGACGAGTAAACACTTCTGGAATAGATTGATCAGCAGCAAGGGACTGATCAATTCTGACTTGGGTGCGTAGCTTACCTACTGCCAAAGTTAATTCATCCCGATTTAGGCCTTGACTTCTATAATCCGATAGACTTGTGCCTATTAATACCCCTACCAGCAGAATTACGGCAGGCCACCAGGGTCGAGCTTGCACATTTACTGTCAGCGGGATTAAATGTTGACCGCCTTCATATTTAACAAGTAGCATGCCCTGAAACTGCCCATGATTAGTTGCTTTGGCAAGATCAACCTGTAGAGGGACTTTTACAACTTCATTCGCTTGAAGTTGTGTTGCAGGTATTTGAGTCTGAATAGCTGTTGCAGGTAGGATCTGCTGCCCATCCGTACGCTCCAAATCTAGAGAAATAATCTCTAAATTTTCAACAACTTCATCAGCCTGAAGCAGCAAAAAGCGCGATTCCTGGCGTCCATACCTTTCAGATATATTGAGAGTCTCAGGAGTCACTGACACTACTGCTAATGATTTAGAACTTCCCACAATCAGCGTACTCACCGTTATTAAACTAGTTAGAACAAACTTTTGAATAGCTGGGAGCATTAACTATTTTTTGAGAAGTTTAGTTGAGCGGTTTAAGTATACCTACGTAACCTTTGATTTAGAAGGTATTCAGTTCTGAGCATTTATGCTTATTGCAAAATAGGAATGCACTCATATTGACGTATTAACCAAGTACTATGATCATGCAACTTTGCAACTCACAACGCAACTCATAACTCGGTCGCAAAACTATCGGGCAAATCCTGCAAAGTTTTACCATGGGCTCTCAGCAACTCGTCCAACGCCTTCATTTGAGGAATCGTAAATGAAGGAACACTATCGCCTCTTTCCCAGCGGCTAATGGTTCGACCAGAAGTACCAATATGCCGCGCAAACCCTTCCTGGGACATATTCAACTCTTCTCGAAGTTTTTTAAGGGGCGATGAGTCCATCTAGTTACTGCTAACCTGCTAAACCATACCGAATATGACAATCTGTCTAGACACCTTGACAAAACAATTGCTTGTCTAGACAATGTGTCTATACGGATATCCAAAAACCTCTCGCCCTTGTCAGTTAAGGGGCGAGCTATCTTTCTGTATCCCGTCCTAATTTTACTGCTACACCATCATGCAACTCTACGACTCACCACGTCCGTGGGTGGTCTACCGCCGCCTGCCCAATTGTCAGAACCTTACCGTAGCCCGATTTCAACGCCGCACCGAGGCCGAACAGCACCTGGCGACATTGCAATCCCTCATCCCCCAAAGCCCTTTCCTAATGGCCTTTGATACCGAAAATATCCCCATGCAGCCCCACCGCCGCCGCCTGCGTCATTACCTGGTAGAAACTCAGCACGTCATTGACCGGCTGCATCTGCTTGGTTACTTTGAGCGCATTGTCTGGAGTCAGCCAGTTCAACTCTCTGAAGACGGTCTGATTATTTGTCCCGATCCTGGCGACATTTTACGATACACCCAACGAGAATTTATAAGCGGTCAATCCAGCTAACTGTAAGGGCTCGCAAACAGTGAGCCCTTACTAGGGATCGAATAGAATAGGGTCACTGAAACTCTGTACCAGGCAAAGGCAGAATCATGATGACGCTCCAGCAACTTCAATCTCAATTATTAGCCCTATCTGTCGATGAAAAAGCCCAGGCAATAAACCTGTTAGTGGCCAGCCTCAGTGACAGGTGGCCTGGTATTAAAAAAACATCCGGTGTGATGGGAGGTGATGCTTGTGTTCGTCAAACTCGAATTCCAGTTTGGTTGCTGGTGAGTTTGCGTGATCAGGGGGCGACAGAAGCCTACTTGCTTGAGGATTATCCAGATTTAACGGCGACTGATCTGGCAAATGCGTGGCTCTATGCAGATACCCATGTTGATGAGATTGCTGCCGCTATTCAGCGACAGGCGGCGGCATGATAATGGCTCGACTCTACTCAGACGAAGGTTTTCCCAAAAAGGTCAGCGAAAAACTAACACAGTTGGATCATGATGTCTTGACGGTTCAGGAAGCGGGTCAGGCCAACCAAAGGATTCCAGACGATCAGGTGCTAACTTATGCGACCGATCAAAATCGGGCTGTATTAACCATCAATCGAGCTGATTTTATTCGCCTCCATCGACAGAGTTCAGATCATGCTGGCATTGTTGTTTGTACAGAAGATTTTAACCGAGAGAGATTGGCTAATCGAGTTCACAAAGCTATTTCGAAGGAATCTACACTGGCCGGAAAACTCATCCGCGTTAATCGACCTGGCAAAGATTGAAGACTCAAGACTTCAATCTAACCGGTACGCCTACCACCCCTAAAACCTGCTCCAGGGCCGCTCGACAAAAATAGACCAACCACACAAAGATGGCTAATAGCTTAAAGCCATCCTCCAGCAAATATCCATCATCGTCGCCCGTAATCCAGTCCTGCGGCACAATCACATCGAACCCAATCGATATCGCAAAGAAAAATAAACTCAGTCCCAATAGCCATGGCTGTATTCTCAGTAGAGGCTTACGAAACCGGCACAGGCTAGCTACAACTGATAATCCATAAACCGCAAATGTGACTTTTTCTGGAATCAGGTGCCATGTCTCGTCAAGCACCTCATGAATCATCAGCAGGTCATCGAGCATCAGCCATAGGCTCAGCATGCCAAAGACCCCCAAAAAAAGCACAGACTCTCGTTTACCTTGGGTCATAAACAGCAGCAAGCTGCTAAACAGACAAATAGCAGCACTAAAGCACCACATCAAAATCCCCACATTTGAAAGAAAACCAAAATAAAACGGCTTCTCTGCCAAAACAAGCGGATCGCGAGTCAGGTGACGGATAGGAATCGGACTAAAGTAGCGTACTATCACCATCAGGGTAACTAACAATCCACAGCCCGTTAGTAATATCCTGTTCTGATAACTGGTTAGGGCGGAGGTCTGAGCATGTTTGAGCTGACTAGGCATGAAATTACGTGTTTTTACTGAGATCGCCAGGAAAATTAAAACTAAACGTATCCTGGCATTAACCTTCTCTTAACCTAAGATCTATCAGGCAGAAAACCACGCAATCCGCACTAGGCTCATGTAATCTTAATCGACACACCCAGCTAGATTCATAAGCCAAACCACAAATCTTTGATACCAAAAGCGACTGTTCACTAAAGCTATATAGGATCAACTATTCAGAAAATTAGGACTTTACCGACGTAGAACCCTGGGTGGACATGTTTAACCAAACGTTTATTGACCATGGGCAATTCCACCCTCGCCCGATAGAAAATCGACGTCACCAAATCCAACGGCTCACCTATCAAGCCGACTGGGATGGATATTGCCCTGCTGGGTGTCGATGCGGAAAACCCAAACCAGGCCCAACAACTCTATAAATCAGTGGGCTTTGAGCAAACAAAAACCTATATTTCATACACCAAGACTGGGTAGAAACCAAACTGTATTCACCAGGTTGGCATCAAGCCCAGATACAAATTAAAGTATTGCCATCAACATGAAACGTTTGGGAGGCCCTGTGAATGTCAAGGATATTCCTCAGGAGAGATTAGACAAAATTGTTGATCTCCTGTGCGAAGACAACCGAGCAGATGCCATGCTGCTTTACTGCCAGACCGCCACTGTAGAGCTGGAGACGGCATGGGCTGTTATTCAAGATATCCTCATTGACCTTGGGGAAGACAGTGCTAATTTACCCAAGCGAGCCGTTGATGATGATGCTTATCTAGAAGCGCAATACTATGCCAAATGGTGTCTTACTGAAAGCCGCAATTCGGAACGTATCAGCGAGGGAGTCATTGGCAAATGCACTTTTAAACAGCTACCCCAACGCTATCAAGACCTTTTTACCATTGGCCCAAACCGCATCAAAAAACTAAAGTTTTTTCCTGAGAAAGACATTGTTTGCATGGTGCTAATAACTATGCCAGTCCTCTTCATGTGGTCAACGGTACCCTTTCTGGGGATTTTTAGTGATTTTCCTTTAATGTGGGCCTGGAACACCTGGCCTAGGGTCTTGTTCATGCTCATGGTTCTAATCGTGTGTATTCCACCCCCGATTATGGGAATCTACACAGTAAGAATGCTTCAGGTCATGGCCGAGTTTCTTCGTAAGAAAAAAGCAGGTGCTCATATCTATGGTCTAGTCATTGATGGGCAAAACGTAGTGGGCCGCCAGCTGTCCGTATTTGAGCAAAAGAAGAACTGTTTATTTTTGCCACGCAACCGAATCACAAATTTTGCCACCAAGGGCGGTAGTCGAGTCAGCACTGCTAAATTTTTCATCCAGTTCATCAATCATCAAGATCAGCGTCAATGGTTAATGTTAGAGAGTGGCAGCAGCTATAGCCTGAAACCCTATCAGCTCTACCAGATATTTCAACGCGAAAAAGTTTCCCAGGGATAGCATGGGTAGGGCTTTCAGTTTTCATCTCTACACCCCCCTCTAGCCTTCAATGCAAGATACAAAGTCGTGTTTTCCTGCTTTATACCATTAGCCATAGAACATAGAGTGGGCGGGATACACGTCCAGAAGACAACCAGAAGACAATGGGCTCTGCTGCCTGCACCATCACCTTATCGGATTCATACTAATGTCGCCCAATCAAGAAGCCGTCGCCACTGCGATCGCAGTTTTACTATCCACCACACCAGAAACCTGTCTCGGTCAGCTGCTCAAAGTTTGCCTGGCCGCAAAAGTAGACGGCGATGTCAGGGGTAAAACCCAAGACCTCTTGCAAAACCCTGGTAACTTGGCCCATTGGGTTCAGGAAATCATTGGTGATGATGGCCAATACACCCCCGCTGAATGGCAAGCCCTGGGCGAGATGGATCTGCTGAATAATGTTGAAACATTTGCCAAGGCCCTTCTCACTGAAATCGACGCCCTCAATGTCTGAGATGCTAACGGTCTGAGATACTAACGTTTGAAGTGGCATGGCTGAACCAGAGGATATCATTAAGATACTGATCTACTCTGATATGGGCTGCGGCCTCGTATAGTTTTCTAAAGGGTGTGCTATGTCTTTATTTTCATTCTCAGGTAAGCGTCCCGATAATCTGGGTGTTAAGCAGGGTCAGCTTTTGGCCTGTCCTAGTACGCCAAACTGTGTCTGCTCTCAGGCGGATGCCAGCGATAAAGAGCACTTTATCGAACCGATTGCCAGTAGTAAAGCACCTGCCGATGCGATCGCAACTCTAAAAACTATCATTGAGGGCATGGAACGCTCCCAAATCAATGAAGTTACTGACGACTACCTCTACGCTGAATTCGCCAGTAAGCTCATGGGTTTTGTAGACGATCTAGAATTTTATGCCGGAGCGCCGGGGCTTATTCATGTCCGTGCAGCTGCTCGCTTAGGCAAATCAGACCTAGGTGTCAATCGCAAACGCATTGACACCATTCGAGAACAATTTCAAGCAGCCAGCAACGCAGCGACCTAGCGTTGTCGGGTGGTTTACGTGCCTTCCACATAGCGGTCCACACCCAGTAGAGCATTGCACTGAAACCACCACAAAACTATTTCAAGACTATTTTATCTCAACAATAGACTAAACTTAAGATAGTCAGTCTATTATTGAGATAGACTGCAAGTGAAAATTTAAACAGTTTGAGCATACTCTTTTAGCCTATCCACGCAGTCTTGATAGGCTTTATAAGCCTGAGTTTTCTCTTCTAGCTTAAAGACCGCTTTTTCCGAGACCACGCCCGTCTGTCGTAGAATCTTGCCTTGCTTCAGGGTATCTGATGGATCTCCATATCTAAATCGCCCGGTATTTTGTGAGATTTTGTACTTTTCAGAAAAAGCGGTTGAAGTACTCAAAAATAGCTGGAGTTCCTGCAGAGAACTATCTGTTCGATTCAGTAAATCCTCGTAATGTACTAATAAACAGCGCTTTGGGTCATTGATTCGTACTGCCAGGTTTTGCAAAAAGCCTAGACGGCTTTGGTAGTATTTAAACCAGTTATTAAACTTCTGATGCTGGCTGAGTTCAGAATGGGTCTGCCCTAGTTTGGCTGCACTTCTAAATGACGCAGCCGGATCTCGTAGCAAAAAGATAAACTTGACATCCTCATCAAGTAAAATGTTGTTGGAAAAATCATGGTTTCTCACCACCTTATCCATGACGTAATAAGCATTCTTAAAGTCAAAAGACTTCTGAATAACAACAGTTCTGTAGAGCAGTTTTTCTAAATCTTGATGACTTTTATAAGAGACATGGCTTTCACCATAACCCTCAATTTCGGGATTGCTATTGAGTAAATGTACTAGTAGTGAAGATCCTGAGCGCATTGGAGCAAGCACAAATAGGTACCGTAGCGAATAGCCGCGAGAGCCCAGTCTATATTGAAAATAGGGCTTTAATAACCCGTAGGTATAGCAGTCAAAGAAAACCTGTTTGGTTCTCTTCCAGAATCCTGGAATCGAGTAGTTAAGGAATAGGCGAACCCTCTCAGGCACTCTAATTGTAATGCTTGAGGTACCGATGCCTCTAAAAATCATAGTAGCCACCTCTGATATTTATCGGCAGACTTTGGAGAAACAGGTAGGACATTTGTTCTCCGTACCGTTTTAAAAAAGCCTGTTGTAATTTACAAGTATGGCAATACGTAGTTATAATATTCTTTAATAAACTTCCAGCAAACTCTATAT
>NZ_JADEXP010000256.1 GCF_015207065.1 Leptolyngbya cf. ectocarpi LEGE 11479
CTGCAGGTCGTTCCAGTAGCTGCGAAATTCTTCGGTCCCAGCGACAAAGTAGGAGAGATCTGGGTCGGGTAGTTTTTCATTAGCGAGTTTGCGCAGATTTTTAGCGGTGCTGATGTGATGTTTGGCCAGCATATTGCCGATATTGCGGGAGCCGGAGTGGAGCATCAGCCAAACGCTGTCTTCGGTGTCAATGCATACTTCGATAAAGTGGTTGCCGCCGCCGAGGGAGCCCATTTGGCTGAGGGCTTTTTTCTCTAAATGCTGTACACCTTTGTGCAAGTCTTTGAAATTGCGCCAGCCTTGCCAGTTGTAGACGGATTTGCCAACTTTCTTGTTACTGTCGAATCCGGTGGGGATGGTGGCTTCGATTTCTTTGCGGATTTTTTTGAGTTTGCCGTCGAGCTTTTTGCTTTTGTAAGGGGTGCGAATGGCGCACATGCCGCAGCCGATGTCGACACCGACGGCAGCGGGGACGAGGGCGTCTTCGGTAGCGACGACGGAACCGACGAGGGCTCCTTTGCCGAGGTGGACGTCGGGCATGAGGGCGACGTGTTTGTAGACGAAGGGGAGGGAGGCGACGTTTTTGGCCATTTGGATCTCTCTGGAGGCGAGATCGTGGTTGGCCCAGGAGAGGATGGGTTTGTTGGTTCTGAAGGGGACGTTTTGGTATGGCATATTTATCGAGTTATGAATAGACCGAAAATAGAATTAGACAATGCCCACGGTATTTAGGGAGAATGGTTTTAGGGGGATGGTTCGCACTAAGGGCTTGTCAAAAATTAAGCTCATAGTTTTGACGATGACAATTGTGTTTAACCGGAAATGGGATAACCGCTCCTTTTAGAATTTTGTCGCAGCGCGCAAAATTCTAAATCACCTGACCAACTGCCCAAAGACGCTGTTAGGGATACCGCTCATATTTTTCCGTGGGTTCTAGGGCGGCGGTCCGCCCTAGCCAGGGGGTGTGGGGAACTCGGTGGGACCCCACGCAGCTGGTTTCGCTAGTTGTCAATACTCCTGAATATATGGGTTGAGTATAGACAATATCCCTAAATACATGGGTTGAGCATAGATCAAGCGCGATAAAGGTTGCTCAGGGCTTTCCTCCCTGAAACCCTCCTGTTCGTGGGGGCCTCGACGCCCCCACACCCCCAGCAAAAATATGATGATTATCCCTGAAAGCGTGTTTGGGTGGTCGGTGAAGTGGTTACGCTGCGACCCGTTATGCTCCACACCGTAAAAGATGGGTTATTGAGGAGCCTTAGGTGAGAAACGTTGGTCATGCTGGAATTTGGGTGACTGAAGCGGCTGGTCAAGAGTTACTGGGAACGGTTTACTGCGATCGCATCTTGAGTTTGCTATCTGAAGGTGATGGGTACCGGCAATTGCTTGTGGCATTAAACTAAGGGAAAATTCATTGCCTTTATAGTCCGATGATTGATGTTTCTGAAGAGCGTCAGCAGCAAATTATACAACGTGTATTAGCGGCACGCGCGACGAGGGCGGAACGGTTAGCGATGATGAAACAGCGTCAGCAGCAGGGGCTAGAGGCAGCTCGTCAGATGGCTACATGTCTTAAACAAGATTTTTCGGTGAACAAGGTCGTTTTGTTTGGTTCATTGCTTGATCATGAGCAAATGACTTGTCATTCAGATATTGACCTAGCGGTTTGGGGACTAGACTCCTGTTTACTATTTAAGGCTGGTGCTGCTATTGACAAGCATTGTGATTTCGAAGTTGATCTCATTGAGTTTGAGAAAGCACCTTTTTATATTCAGGAGTCTATATTGCAGGGCCTTGAATTATGAATCAAGGTAAGCTAAGTGTCAGAATTCAGCATGAGCTAACACAGATGCGTCATGCGGTTAGCCAAACAAAGCGTTTACTGCATAAGTCAGAGTTCAATGATGATGATGATATTGTAGATGCTCTGATCAGTACGTGTGGCTTAAATATGCAAAGCTTTTACACCAGTGCTGAAAATATTCTGTATGACATTGCGCGGACGATTGATGGCGATGTGCCTAGTGGTAAGAGTTGGCACAGTGAGCTGCTAGAACAGATGGCATTGCCTTTACCTGAAATCCGCAAAGCGGTGATTTCAAGTGAAACGTTTGCATTTTTGGATGAATTTCGTCGCTTTCGTCATGTTGTTCGCAGCCATTATTCATTCGAACTAGAGCATAGCCGGGTCAAGGAGCTATCCAGTCAGTTAGTGTCCTGTATGCAGGTTTTGCAGGCCGATCTTCAAGCCTTTCTACTAGAGTCAGGACAAATCTAGATAGTAGATGCGGGTGCTTGATTAGTAGGACTCGACATGGCTAGCGCTTGACAATTTATGGCGGTATTGCGTCTCCTATTACTTGTATACCTCGTTCATCCAGGTTTGGACAAAATCACGACGTTCAATATCGGTCCACCTGAGCCAGGTTTCCTGGGTGATCTGACTGGTGACGGCATCGACTAGGGGCCAAAAGGCTTCGTCCAGCTCTTGCTTGAACCGCTGGGGTTGGGCGTACATGAACTTGCACTTTTTGGGGTTGAGCCGGGCTAAAAATTTGGTGCGCAGATAGTAGGGGCTTTTGAGTTTGAGGGCAAAGGTGCCGTCGGTGGCCAGGCGGATCATAAAGCCTTCGTGCTCCACATGGTGGGATTTGGAGATGGCGTCGCCAAAGGTACAGGGGAACCAGGTGGGTCGGGGTGTTTGTAAGCTGGATGCGATCGCATCCAGCTCCTCTTCACTCATAAAGCCAGCGCCCAGCACACCGGCCCCAATTAAGTGCAGTCCGTGATCCTCCGGTCCGTATTGAATAATGTGCGGATCGTTAGGGTGGATAGCTTCCCATAGCAGCGTCACATGGCGGTGTGCCTGGAGCCAGGTCAGGACACGGCCATACAGTCCCTTTCTAAAGAGCAATGATTTTGCATACTCCACATACTCTCCTTGAAAAGATCCTGAACAGGTCGTTACCACCTGATTTGGATCATAAGGATGTAAAAACGTGCTCACTAAAAAGCCGTTGAGTTTTTCCACTGCGATGACATCGGTGTCATGGGGCAGTGTAGTATCGCGTTCTAGATAGTTAAATGTGCGGGGAAAGGGCTGGCTGACGGGGGTGCCATCGAGACCGACGACAACGCCACGGGCTAGCTTTAGCTCCGGATGGTCGTCCCAGGCGGTGGGAGAGAAAAAGGCTCTGGAGCTGTATTTAAACAGGGTGAGGGGGCCATTGTTGACCCGCTTGACCAGTTTTTTGGACACCAGCGGGTCCATTTGCGCGGCAAAGCTGGGGGGACGCTGGCTATAGTCAAAGGCGCAGGGTACTTCCACCCGGTCTTGCTCAGGTAGGCGCATGGCGGCTAGGGGGCCGCCAAACCCGGCTCCCATTTCTAGGGAATAGGTGCGGTCTCCCTGGGAGGTGAGGGGAATATGGCCCCGGACGACGGAGAGGTCGCTGGTCTGGCGAAAAATGCCGTCGGTGTCATGGGTTTCGTGCATCCGGCAGCGGCCATAGACCCGCTCGCGATCGGGTTGCAAAACGGGGTCAAACCATTCGATATCGCCGTGGCATAGGACATAGTGGCGATATCGATAAAACGAGGGCAGCGACTGGATAAAGTCTCTTACCTGGTTCTGGTAGTTGTTGTCACGCTGGAGTGCTTTGTGGAGCGTGCCCCGAGTGGATTTGCTTTTGATGGTGTCGCCGCGCAGCCCTCGGGCCAGGTTGTTGTCGTGGTTGCCGCGCACACAATAGTGGCCCTTGGCGACGGCCTGCATGACTAGATCAAGCACTTCTAGGGATTGGGGACCACGATCGACCAGGTCACCGAGGAAACACAGCTGGCGACCGTCGGGGTGATTGAGGTCTAGGTCATAGCCCAGCTTGTGGAGCATGGCCTGGAGGGTGTCGGCCAGTCCGTGGACATCGCCGATGACGTCTATCTGGGCGGTGTCTGGGATGGTGGGAATCTGAACGGTTAGGGTGGTGTTGCCTAGGGTCAGGGTGAAGGGCCAGTGGGAGTTGAGTTGGATGCGATCGCAAAACCTCGCTACCACAGCCTTCGGCACCCGACGGCGGCGCTGCTGATTTTGCTGCTGCACCTGCTCGACCGGTGGGTTAAAGATGATCACCTGTACGGGCACGCCTAGCTCCTCGGCAATGGTGGCAAAGGGTTTACGTTCTTTATCGCTGATCAGGGTAGCGTCTACGACGGTGGTGAGTCCGGCTTTGAGTCGGGCGCGGACGATATTTTCTAGGGTGGAAAAGATGAGCCGGTCGTCGGTGGCGAGGGGACGGTCGGTGACTTGGCCATCGACCAGGGTTTTGGCGGTGCCAAAGAAGGTTTGCCGCAGGGTATCGCTGGACAGCACGAGTTCGGGGGGGAGGTGCTGACAGGCGGTGGTTTTTCCGGCTCCGGGAGCACCGGAGAGGAGGACGAGGCTGCCGATGGGGATGGGGATGGTGTTCATACTGGTTTTATTCAGTCAGTATGCCCTGGATTTCGGATTTTTTGATGGATGGGGATAGGTGCTGTTATGGGCTTAGAGACAGTACACACAGCCAAACTGTCCCTTTAGTGGACAGCCCTCAACTAGCGGTGGGTTTTCAACCCAGCGTGGGCTCAAGCCTCACAACCGATCCTAGGGCAAGACATGCGCCTACAGGTCAGTAGCCTCATCCTGCATTTACCGCTTGACGAAACCCCAAAACCCGTTTTACAGTGGCCCAATGCTGCTTTTGCAGCACGTCCACTAGAACCTATAACTTGGCACCATCGGCAGGTGCTGGTACCACCTGGCCGATGGCTACCCACGGATTCGCGAGCAATCCACGGGATTGGGATATTATGCCCTACCCCCTGCGATTTGCCATGTCTTTTTGTGGGGGGCTAAGGGGTAGGTTCTGGCTTTCCTCTCGTTTCATTGGAGAACCAGACCTATGTTTCAAGAATCAACTTCCGGCGCAAATGCGTCGTCAAACCAGCCTGCGTCGCTCCCCGAGCACGCCTACGAGTCTGGACGCCATCTGCTATTTGGTAGTTTGAGCTATATCCAGACCACCATCAAACACCTGCACAAGCTCAACTACGCTGAGGCTAATGATTGGAGCCGTCCGTTACCGACGGGGCAACCGAATGAGGCCATGGCGATTTTGATTAAGCGGGTACGGATGGATTAGAACGAGCGTAATGATGAGCTAACAACGGTGGGCAACTACAATTTTGGCGAATTGTAAAAGATACGTCTAAGCAGTTGCCCACCCTACAGACTGCTGTTTCTCCAAAGTCTTCGTCTTCGTGAGCATCACCTACATTGACCTAGGGGATTGCAGTCTACTGCTACGTCTCTAAACATACAAGGGGTAATAGGTATGAAACAGTAATTGAGACAAACGATTGTAGCTTTGATGGAGTTTCCGTCCCCTTGAGGGGTAATAGGTATGAAACTCGAAGTGGGCTCCTTGGTTGCGTCTGGTACTATGTTTCCGTCCCCGTGAGGGGTAATAGGTATGAAACAGTAAGAGACTTTAATTATGGACCCTGTACTTTTATTGGTTTCCGTCCCCGTGAGGGGTAATAGGTATGAAACCAAAACAAATATAGCGATAACTCCAAGGCCAAGGTTTCCGTCCCCGTGAGGGGTAATAGGTATGAAACACTCCAATGGAGCGACATCAACACTCGATACGTTTAAGTTTCCGTCCCCGTGAGGGGTAATAGGCATGAAACCTGATTTTGTAACTGTTGTATTTCAAACATTCGCAATTGTTTCCGTCCCCGTGAGGGGTAATAGGTATGAAACAAAAAGAAGGAGTAAATAGTATCTCTGTTAGTTTTGAAAAGTTTCCGTCCCCGTGAGGGGTAATAGGTATGAAACCTCAAGGAAACGTATGGGCCAACCTGATAACTTTGCAGAGTTTCCGTCCCCGTGAGGGGTAATAGGTATGAAACTGTTATATGAAGAAAGCTGTTATGTTTGCTAATCTAGTTCAAAGTTTCCGTCCCCGTGAGGGGTAATAGGTATGAAACCGTATCGGGTTGGCTCTCCGCCTAACGACACTAAAACAATTTTGTTTCCGTCCCCGTGAGGGGTAATAGGTATGAAACACGCAACGCCGTCAAGTCTACCGAAGCCCAGCTGAGGTTTCCGTCCCCGTGAGGGGTAATAGGTATGAAACGGTACGGCTAGAAGCCTGCTAAATGCAGGGAAAGCAGCGGGTTTCCGTCCCCGTGAGGGGTAATAGGTATGAAACAACGCTAAGACAACAGACCTGCTGGCTGAGGCACACCGGTTTCCGTCCCCGTGAGGGGTAATAGGTATGAAACGTACCTAGTGCTCGCCAAGCTATTGCTCTTATCATGAGGTTTCCGTCCCCGTGAGGGGTAATAGGTATGAAACTTCGAGCAGCCGTTATCAGACTATGTTGAACCTGCAGAGGTTTCCGTCCCCGTGAGGGGTAATAGGTATGAAACCCCTCTCTCAGGAGCCCTTACCAGACAAGCAATCTGACCGTCAAATCGACGCACCCCGGTTCTGTCCACAGAATTCAAGTCAAAACCGAGCATTTTAGCCCCACGTCAGACGATAGAAGCCAATCACAGCAAGGCATCGACGCAGGTAAACGCAGCTATCAGGTTTTCAAGGTTCTCAGGGGGGTGCGAAGACCCACACCCAGCTCCCACAAGCTAACCCATCTATCCCCAATTGTCTAGCCTGATAAGTAGGTTGTCCCAATTAGGCTTCAGATCCCGAGGCCCCCTTCCGTCCCCCAATATTGGGGGAAACTAGATTCAAAGCCCCCAGTATTGGGGGTTTGGGGGCTTATTCGACGAAGCTAAACACCTGATCTTCTATCTTATAAACGATTAGGCTCACCCACTCAATCAATTCCCAAAAAAGGCCCAGAGACAATCATCTCCAGGCCAGGTGTGTGGCTAACATGATGGGACAAACATCGACCTCAAGCATCAGAAAAGTCGATTATCTAGATGCACATTCCTAACGAGAACGACGATTCCCTCGGTTTCCGCGCATCTCCTGCAGCTGAGCCAGCTGCTCATCCGTCAGCACCTCATCAGCCGCCGCTCGCGACGCCTCACGAATCTCTTGCAGCTGAGCACGCTGCTCTTCACTCAGGTCCAAATCACGCATGGCCCGGCCCCGCTCACGCCCCGTTTTACCGTCCAAAGCCGCTAGCTGGTCAGCACTCAAAACCGCCTCAGCCTGGGTGTGAGCATTCTCCCGAATCGCATCGAGTTCAGCCTGCTGCTCGGACGTCAAACTAAGCTTCTCAGCAAACTCTTCTCGATGACGCCCCCGACGCTCACCGCGCATGGCTTGTAACTGAGCCTGCTGCTCATCGGTAAACACCTCATCGGCAGCCGCACGGGACGTTTCGCGAATCTCTCGTAGCTGAGTGCGCTGCTCTTCACTCAGATCTAGACTACGCATAGCCTGACGCCGTTCTCGACCGGTTTTCCCGTCCAAAGCTGCTAGCTGATCGGCACTCAAAATCGCTTCTACCTGCGTGTGAGCGCTCTCCTTGATAGCATCTAGCTCAGCCTGTTGCTCCGAGGTCAGATTAATCTCTTCTGCCACTCCAGGAGGTAACGCATTGGCGCTCTGGGCTCTGAGGATAGCGGGGGTCACTGCCAAAGCAGTTAACATCAGAGCACTACCCAAACATTGTTTCAGGGTTGGAAATTTCATCGTGGGTCAGTTCCTTAACGATGGTCCTATCCTAGTCAAGGTGTTACAGCAGTGGCTGCTAGCGGGAGTCATCATCGGTCATACCTGAGGTCATGGTTAACCCCATGACTTTTGGCACTAATGGCAGAAATACCTGGGTACGGCTGAATTTACGGGTAGGGTTGAAAGGGACAGTGTTTGTAAACACAGAAACCATGACCCGCGCTATCCAGTTTCACAATCATCCGTTTCGATTTTTACTCTATCTAGAGTGGGGGCTGCTGGCGGTGGCAATTACCGGTATCCTAACCGCACCGACGCCGCTGCGGGAAATAGCGCGACGCGGTGTGCAGCATCACACGTCTGCACCGATACTGGCAATTAGCTGTATTTTGTTGTTCGGCCTGCTCGGTTTTTATTTGCCCACCCAAGGCATATGGGGACGTCTGGGGCATCTTGCCCTCCAGCTGGTGCTGATTGTGATCACGTCAGTACTCATGCTACGGGGAACACGGTTATTCCCCTTTGTTTATCTAATATTGGTGATTCGCAGCTGTCTAATGGTAGGTCTCATGGGGCGTATAGCTGTGACGGCGTTGACGTTTCTGTTATTTATGACCACGCTTGGGATCAAGTTTAGACGCCTAGACGGCCCTATCCCTAGACCTTTTCGCCCTTGGGTCCACAGTCTACATATGAACCTGGTTGTATTTTTTGGGTTGTCGCTTGTGTTTACACTATTGCTAGTCAATGCATTGCTCAATGAAAGAACAATTCAAACTCGATTACAAAAAACCAACAAAGAGCTGCAGCGGTCTGCCACCCAGGTAAAACAGCTGGCAACTGCCCAGGAACGTAGCCGCATCGCCCGCGAAATCCATGACTCTTTAGGTCATTCGCTAACCGCGCTTAACATTCAGCTAGAGGGCGCAATCAAACTCTCGCAGCGAGACCCGCAAAAGTCTCAAGCCCTGCTAAAAGAAGCTAAACGGCTGGGGTCGGTAGCGCTTCAGGATGTCCGTCAGTCTGTAGCCACCCTGCGGGACAAGTCTCCGGCAGACTCTCTTCACGCTCGATTAAATGCGCTAATTGACACCTTACACACCAGCGCTGGGATCACCCCCAATATCAACATTCAGCTTTTGACCCCTTTACCCACTGCCACTAGCATGGCGCTCTATCGCATTGCTCAAGAAGGCATCACTAATATTGTCAAACATGCCGAAGCGACGGCGGTAGACCTGAGCCTCATCGCAGATGTCTCCGAAACACGACTGCTGTTACGAGACAACGGACGCGGTTTTGACATCAGCCAAACCTCAACCGGATTTGGGCTGCAGGGCATGCGAGAACGAGCCCAGGCTATCGACGGTCAGCTAACGCTCAATAGTTCACCCGGCAGTGGCTGCGAGCTGAGAGTGGTCGTTCCAGGAGCCAGTTCAGGAGAAAAACAGTCATGAATCAACCCGCCAACATTACCGTCATGCTAGTAGATGACCAGCAGATTATTCGCCAGGGGCTAAAAACACTGCTGGACTTAGAAGACGATATTACCATCGTCGGCGATGCTGATAACGGCGAGACAGCCTTGGCTCTTTTAGAACAGCTTGACCCGCTGCCAGCGGTGATCCTCATGGATATGCGGATGCCGGTGATGGATGGGG
>NZ_JADEXP010000257.1 GCF_015207065.1 Leptolyngbya cf. ectocarpi LEGE 11479
CAGCATGAATCAGTAGCTGACAGTCTAGTAAGTGGTAGCCAGACTTGTCAGCCATTTTGGCTCCGGCTTTCAGCACAGAATCGTTTTTAAACTCGATAGTTTTGTTACACCGTACACAAATCAAGTGGTGGTGATGGTGGGGTGAAGGTTGATTAATTTCATAGCGTTTTTGACCTTCAGCCAGCTCTAGCTCTCGCAAAATCCCCATGCGGGACATCAGCTTGAGGTTGCGGTAAATGGTAGAGAGGCTGATGGGTTCGCCTTCTTCCTTGAGCGTCTCACACAGTTCCTCTGCACTGAGATGCTCACCTTTAGCAACATTTTGAAACGTATTTAAGATCGTTTCTCGCTGAGGGGTCATGCGCCACCCGCGCTCATGAAGTTCTGCTTTCATTGCAGCAGGGGTATAGGCGACCATGAACCTGTCTCCGTTAGCTATCAATAATCAATGCTTAATGAGAATCCTAGCGAATTTTTTGGCAGTTTGCAATAGTTTCTACTTATTGCGAAAAATATCTAAAAGGCCCTGAAAAATAATGCTCGGGGATCAGTGACATTCCTATGGAACCCGATGTAAGTATTCCAGTGAAAAATTACACCTAGTGAATCGAGTTCCCCTACTATTGATTGAGAACCTTTTGCATTAATAATGTCTATGTCCCGTAAATCTGTTTTTGTGTGTACTGGTCTAGTAGCCATTGCGATCGCAGGCTGTAATCAGTCGCAAGATGCGGCGGCCCCGGATGCAGCGGCCCCAGATGCGGTTGTCAATGTTTATTCGGCCCGTCACTACGATGTGGACGATGACCTGTTTGAAAGCTTTACAGAACAAACGGGCATTGACGTCAACGTCGTAGAAGGGAAGTCGGACGAGCTGATCGAGCGGATCAAAGCAGAAGGAGAGGCCAGCCCGGCGGATGTGTTTATTACCGTAGATGCGGGCCGACTGTGGCGGGCTGAGCAGGCAGGCATTTTTCAACCGGTATCGTCCCCTGTGTTAGATGAACGGGTGCCCGCTAGCTTACGCCACCCCGACGGTCTGTGGTACGGGCTGACCAAGCGGGCGCGGGTACTGGTCTATAACGTGGAGACAGTTGACCCGGCGGAGCTATCCACCTACGAAGCGTTAGCCGAACCCCCGTGGAACGGGCGCGTCTGTGTGCGCAGCTCCGGCAATATTTATAATCAATCGCTGTTGGGCTCGCTGATTGAAACCATCGGGTTAGAAGCCACTGAGACCTGGGCCGAGGGCTTAGTGAATAACTTCGCTCGCGATCCTGACGGGGGCGATGTCAATCAAATCAAAGCGGTCGCTGCCGGGCAGTGTGATGTGGCCATTGCTAATCACTATTATTGGGCAAGGTTAGCAAAGTCCGATGAGCCGGAAAGTCAGGATGTGATCGCCAAGACGGCGGTGTTTTTTCCAAACCAGGACGACCGGGGTACCCATGTGAATATCAGCGGCGTGGGCATGGTAGCCGGAGCTGATAATGAGGAAAGTGCGATCGCATTTCTAGAATTTCTTGTCAGTGATGAAGCCCAGGAGGTCTTTGCCGACAGCAACAATGAATATCCAGTGGTAGAAGGGGAGGCCATGGATCCCATCGTGGCCGAGCTGGGTGAGTTTAAGGTGGACGAGGTCAATGTCTCTGCCTACGGTCGCAATAACCCTGACGTGGTTAAGCTCGTGGACCGGGTAGGCTGGAAATAGGGCAAACTATGCTATTTCAAATTCCTGATGTGCTTACCGCCAGCGAGCTAAATCAGATCCGAGCAGAGCTGGCCACGGCTGAGTTTGTAGACGGTAAAACCACCGCCGGCTGGTATGCCAAACAAGTGAAGCATAATCAGCAGCTCCCATCCGGTACGGGGCAACCATTAGCAGCCATGGTCAGGGCCGCCTTAAACCGTCATCCCCTCTTCCAAGTAGGCGTTCGGCCTAAGCAACTTCACAGTTTACGGTTTAGTCGCTACAGCGTGGGTATGTCCTACGGTACCCATGCTGACAACGCCATGATGGGGGGCTACCGTTCAGACGTCTCCTTTACTCTTTTTCTTAATGCGCCTACTGATTACGCAGGGGGAGAGTTAGTGGTTGAGGGAGCTGACGATGAGCAGAGCTATAAGCTGCCAGAGGGCCACGCGATTATTTACCCCTCGTCCACACTCCACCGGGTAAATGAAGTGACCCAGGGACAACGGTTGGTGGTCGTAGGCTGGGTGCAAAGCCTGGTGCGTGACCCCGCTCAGCGTGAACTCCTGTTTGATATTGATACGGTACGGCGTTCAATTTTTGCCCAACAGGGCAAGACCGCCGAATTTGATCTACTGTCTAAAAGCGTGTCAAACCTGCTCAGACGCTGGGCGGAATAATCAGCTGCTCACTAAGGCTTTTCGCACATAGCTTCTGATTTCAGAGTAATACCCTAGGGGTCCCTCAGGTATAAATTTGTAATATCTGAGCCAGCGTTCGTTGAGCTGACTGCCCTGTTTTTTAGTGGCTTTGGTAATTTTCACACCTGTTGTCGGCAGTTCAACCCCAGAAAATTCAATGACCTGCTGCATGATGTTGTCAAAGTCATTGACTAAATTTTCGTAGACCACTTCTAAAAAAGGCAAGTGGTTTTGTTGAAAAAACGACCGCCATTTCTGATTGCGTCCCTTAAGACCTTGCTTGTAGCGATAGATATTTAAGGGCTTAAAGGAAAGTTTTTGCTCACCCCTAGGGGACTGCCGGTCAGCGTCCTGTTGAGGCACAATATACACCCCCGTTTGCTTCCCAATTTCCATAGAAATGGCCTGCTTAACGAGGTTCTGACGCCGAATAAAAATAAATCTGGGATTAGGAAATAGTGCGGACAAAATTTCAATATCTGACCGTGCTTGCCAGTCTGGATCCGTGCGAACAATTTTGAGCAAATTGATCATGTGATCCCAATGTAGCTTGACCCCAAACACCTGGTTTGGAGTTTTTCCCTGGGCGTATACCTGGGCTAGGTATGGATGTAAATCACTGGCCTGTGACCCCACACCGTTTGCGGCTAATACATCGGGACAAAAGAATTCCCTGGACTTACCCGTATAACCAATAGTCCCCAGGGTTAAACCCAGAAGATTACTTCCAGATCTACCTGTAGAACATATCACGATACTTTTGGTCGGCAACAGCTCTGCCGGAATAGAACCTGCAAACAACATGGGAGCCAAAAATCAGTGTTTCTACCAACTTCCAGCATATCCCAAGTAATGTTTTTTATCGTTTAACGTCTGTCTGCATAACATACTGCCCTGGCAACAATGGGTGGCTCTAGTGCCAAGACAGTAAGGTCAACGCCGTTAGATATAAGGAGCTTAGTAAGCGTCCTGCAGCTCGTAGAAATCAGGGGAAATGTAGTCCTTGCGCAGAGGCCAGCCCACCCAGTCTTCAGGCATTAGCAATCGCTTCAGATTTGGATGCCCTTCATAGTCAATGCCATACATGTCGTAGCTTTCTCGCTCTTGCCAGTCGGCAGCCTTCCAAATCCAGTAAACCGATGGCACCTTGGGGTTATCCCGTGGGATATAAACCTTGACGCGGATTTCCTCAGGCTGGTCGGCGTTATCACTGACCTTGAGCAAATGGTAAAAGCTTACCAGCGGCTGGCCAGGACCCGCATCATAGGCCCCCTGACACTGCAGGTAGTTAAACCCATAGGCATACAGAGCCGTACAAAACGGAATCAAAAATGCGGGCTCTACCTTGAGCAGCTCCACATTCAGGTGATCCCGTTCCATAATCTCATGGGAGAATCCCTGCTCGGTTAGCCAGGTGGACACAGGACCCGCTTCAACAATCGCGCCTGCTGCTTCAGTAGACTTCTTTTCTTCATCAGCCATTCGTCTGTTCCTCCGCCTGGGCCGCTTTCTCCGATTCGGGCAGGTTCATGGGCATCCCCATAGCCTGCATCAGCTCCTTAGGGGGAGCCTCGCGGGTGCCGGAGCGGATGTATTTGCCGTCCAGGATAGGATCGACGACTTCCATCTTGTGGGCACGGGTGTAGTAGCGATGGGTTTGCTCTAAAATACCCCGTTCGCGCATGGACTCATTGGCCACCTTTTTGCGTAACTTGATCACCGCATCAAAAATTGCCTCAGGACGCGGTGGGCAGCCAGGAATATACACATCGACAGGAATCAGCTTATCCACACCGCGCACTGCCGAGGGAGAATCAACGCTAAACATACCGCCAGTGATGGTGCAAGCCCCCATGGCAATAACGTACTTAGGTTCGGGCATCTGCTCATAGAGACGCACGAGAGCCGGGGCCATTTTCATAGTGACGGTACCGGCAGTAATCAGCAGATCGGCCTGCCGGGGGCTCGAACGGGGAGCCAAGCCAAACCGGTCAAAGTCAAATCGGGAGCCTAACAGGGCGGCAAACTCAATAAAGCAGCAGGCCGTGCCATATAGCAGGGGAAACAAACTGGAGAGTCGAGTCCAGTTGTAAATGTCATCAACGGTGGTGAGGATGACGTTTTCTGACAGGTCCTGGGTAACCGCAGGCGGGGCGGCCGGGTTCATGACCCGTTCGTTATCTCCAATTAAGGAACTGCCTGAGGGTGACTTTATGACCATTCCAATGCTCCTTTACGCCATGCGTAAACCAGACCAATAAGCAAAATTGCGATAAAAATCAAGGCTTCTACAAATGCAAGAACGCCCAACGTGTGGAAAGCGACAGCCCAGGGATATAGAAAGACGGTTTCCACGTCAAAAATGACGAATACCAGGGCAAACATGTAGTAGCGAATGTTGAACTGAATCCAGGCACCGCCAATGGGTTCCATACCTGATTCGTAGGTAGTTCGCCGGGCCACTCCCGTTCCTTTGGCTCCGAGGAGCTTAGCCGCCACCAGTGCCGCGACCGGCACCAGGCTACAAATAATCAAAAAGAGTAAAAAGTATTCGTATCCAGTTAGTACAAACACGCGCGTTTTGTGGTTTCCTATCAGCGGGCTGATTGTCCCCAACTAGCTTACTTCTATTCTAGTCAGCTGTGTAGGTGAATCCTAGGGCGATAGAAGATTCTGCCAATAAAAATCCTAGACAGTTGCCATTGATGTTTCTAGTGGCGATTTTTTTTGCAGGGGACAGCAATGTCCCTCATAAATGACAGGGATATCAGGATAGCCCACTCATGTATGTAATAATTGTTTACATCGACGCTACCTGAACACCCCATGAGTACTGAGCCTGATGACAAACCAGCGGTGAACGGCACTGAGGCTGAAGAGGCATCTGCACCGCCCACCCCTTATGAAATGGATCGCTATGAGTGTCGCCCCTGCGGCTATGTGTATGAGCCGGTAAAGGGGGATGGTAAGGCAAA
Organism: Leptolyngbya cf. ectocarpi LEGE 11479; assembly: GCF_015207065.1. GTDB lineage: Bacteria > Cyanobacteriota > Cyanobacteriia > Phormidesmidales > Phormidesmidaceae > Leptothoe > Leptothoe ectocarpi. Next base: position 5,370 of record NZ_JADEXP010000257.1, read on the forward strand.
TATTTCTCCGGGGGTGCCATTTCCTGAGCTGCCAATCACCTGGCGCTGTCCGGTGTGTGGGTCACGTCCCAAGATGTTTACGAGCATTGGTCCAGCGGGTAAACCTTCGGGGTTTAGTGAAAACCTGGGCTACGGTCTGGGTGTTAATGTGATGACCCCTGGCCAAAAAAACATTCTGATTTTTGGCGCTTTGGCGGTAGCCTTTTTCTTTTTTATGAGTTTGTACGGTCTTAAATAGACTGATGCGCTTAGCCAGCGGGCACAGCCCGGTTTTCATGTCTAACATTTGTTTATTGGTCTTGAATTAGTAGAGATGCAAACGGTTTTAACGGACTTTTTTAACGGGCGAATGGCCATCGGGCTAAAGCGACTGATGCTAGTTGCGATCGCACTTCTCAGCGTCGGTTGTACAAAGTTTTTTCTGCCGCCCCTGGAGGCTAACCCCTGGCAGACAATTGCACTAGAAACCGACGCCACATTTTCTGATGTTGCCTTTGCGGCAGAGGCCGATCACGGTTGGCTAGTGGGTAGCCGGTCGTCATTATTTGAGACCACAGATGGTGGTCAGACCTGGGAGCAAAAGGTTCTGGATCTGGGCGACCAGCGCTACACCTTTACCTCCGTTAGCTTTAATGGCGATGAAGGTTGGGTCGCCGGTTTGCCTAGCGTGCTGCTACATACCACCGATGGCGGTAAATCTTGGGCCAATATTCCCTTGAGTGCTCAGCTACCGGGGGGACCTTTAGTTGTGACTGCCATGGCTAAGGGCTCCGTTGAGATGGCTACCGATGTCGGTGCCATCTACCGTACAGACGACAGTGGCCGCCATTGGACGGCTCTAGTTCAAGCAGCCGTTGGTGTAGTGCGCAACATGACCCGCAGTGAGGATGGCCGCTATGTAGCCGTTTCATCTCGGGGCAACTTTTACTCCACGTGGGAGCCTGGCCAAGAGAGCTGGCAGCCCCACAATCGCGAGAACTCGAAGCGTTTACAGAATATGGGCTTTAGCAGTAATGGCAATCTGTGGTTAATTGCCCGAGGTGGCCAGATGCAGTTTGGTCAGCCCAATGAAAGTCCAGAAGTCCCTAAATATGAAACCTGGAGTGATCCTCTACAGCCTGAACTCGGCTCTAGCTGGGGTTTCTTAGATGTGGGTTACCGGACTGATGACGAAGTTTGGGTCAGTGGCGGTAGCGGCACCTTGCTCATGAGCCCCGACGGTGGCGAAACCTGGCTGAAGGATGAGCCCGCTGGGGATGTGCCGTCTAATCTGTACCGTATTAAATTCTTTGGGACAGATCAGGGCTTTATTTTGGGACAGCGGGGCTATCTGCTGCGCTATCTAGGTGAGAAAGCCGCTGCTTGAAGCGACTTAAAGTACACTAGCGATATGGTGTTGAGTCATGGTTTTGATGTAACGAATCATGACCTCAAGTGAAAAAACTTTAACTAAACCTGAATCGTTGCTTGATAGGGAGATCCGTTGTTCCCTATGATGGTATAAACGCCTATTTGCTGTTAAGAGGAGATTTTAACAATGGCAGGTTCAACTGGAGAACGACCTTTTTCAGACATTATTACCAGTGTTCGCTACTGGATCATCCATAGCATCACTATTCCGGCACTGTTTATTGCCGGTTGGCTATTTGTGTCTACAGGCTTAGCCTATGACGCGTTTGGCACACCCCGTCCCAACGAGTACTTCCCTAACAATCAGGTACAGGTGCCCATTCTTGAAAAGCGCTACGACGCGGACAAGCAAATTACCGAGTTTGGTAACTAGCCCCTACTTATAAGTGCACCCCTTTGATTGTCAATTGAGATTGGAATTTCCCTATGACCAGCAGAAATCCTAACGAGCCTGTTGTTTATCCCATTTTTACAGTACGGTGGCTCGCCGTTCATACCCTTGGTGTTCCCAGTGTCTTTTTCTTGGGTGCCATTGCTGCGATGCAATTTATTCAGCGATAGGAGATTACCGTGGACAGATCCCCAAATCCCAATAAGCAACCCGTTGAGTTAAACCGTACGTCTTTGTTCCTAGGTTTGCTCCTTGTGTTTGTTCTGGGTCTATTGTTTTCCAGCTACTTCTTTAATTAAATGCATCGGGCTTTGGTGGCCTCTGGCGCTATCTAAGCCCATTTTCATGAGAGTAGGTGATAAATAGGAGTTAAATTCATGTTTCAGAATGGCCGAATTCCCCTTTGGATTGTGGCAACTGTTGCTGGCACGGGTGTGCTAGTAGTTGTCGGTTTATTTTTCTACGGTGCCTATGCTGGTGTAGGCTCAGGCGTCTAGGTGCGTTTGCCTTTGAACCTGGCTTGGTCCGAGTACCTATCATTGTTGTGCTAAGCACTTCGAATCTATACAGCAGTTAGGTTAGAAATGGGCGTAACTAAAACCCCCTTGATCCATTGGATCAAGGGGGTTTTAGTTATTGATTTTGCTGGGATTTGAGGAAGTCCTGGACCTATGCCAACAGACTTATGCTGACGTTTCTTCCTGTTCTACGTACAGAAACATGGCTATCATAAATGCAAATGCATGAATGGCCACGATGGGCACCATAACCTGAGGCAAAAGGGATGTATCCATTTATCAAGTCTCCTATCTCTCAACGATGAGCAACTGCTCAGCAGATTTAATCGTCTTTACATCCAGAACTGTCGGTTTAACCTAAAAGAGGCTCAACAGTCTAACTTGGATGTGGATCCTAGACCCAAACCTTAATTTACTGCGATTTGATGCGGCATATGCTAATTGTTGAGAAAGTTTGCAAGATATGTAGCGCCGTTTGATGGCAGCCGTTTGATGGCATATGACAAACGCCCCTACATACGCCAATCATCAAATATCGATAGGGAATCGTCTGGGGGCATAACGCGACGGTTTTGGACAACTTTTCGGCTTTCTTGCAAACTAGACATGTCGATTGCGATCGCAGCAAACTGAAGTTCTAAGCAGCCAGTCGGCACCTTGATCCGCATTAGCGTTTCAAGGTCGCCATCGTCATTGGGGGTAAACTGCATCAGCAGACGTGGGGCATCAATCAATGTGCGCGTTTGTAAATCATTCATCCACACTTTGACATAGGGCTGATAGTCACTAACGGGTACGCGCACCCTAATGGCAACCCAGTCCCCCGCGATCAGCTCCTGGCTCGGGACATCGAGGGTGGGGGGCAGCACTTGAATGCGAGGGACCTCGTCGCTATTAGCCGACGGGTGGGGCCGTTGCTCCGTCTGCTGAGTGCTTTTGTAGGACGGGGGGTCGTAAACTACAAATTCATTACTTTGTGGATTGCCCTCAGAGCGCATATCAGAGCGGATATCGGAGATGTCTAACGCCTTTTTGACCTCTAAGGATTGGCGATAGCCGTCTTGGGTCAACAGGTTAAGTTTTTGCCAGAAGCGATCTCGCAGATGTAGTTTTTGAAACGCTCGATCAACGTTGAGGGTCGGTGAATTCCACCGATCATTGGTGGAGTCATCCTGGCGGTAGTCTCCATAGGGAGACTTTCGCCTGAACGCCCCTGCGGCTTTAGACGTGGCCATTTTGGCAGCTACCCCTATGTCCGGAGAGTTGGTCTCGGGAGTCTCTAGATGGGGGGGCACCTCAGGTGCGTCCATTTCGAGGTCACTTTGGATGACAGGAGCTACCTCTGAGAGAGGTTCGTTCGCGTCACCAAATTCTAGATCGAACTCTTCTTCATCAATGCTGTCCAACTCAAAGACCCTGGGAGTTGCAAATGGCGGCGGTTCGCTTTGCTCCTCGCCCTGCTCCCCTAGTTCTGCCGGGTCGTCTGCTGCAGGCGGCGCGTCTGTTTCTAGGCTGACTCCGTCTGCTGTTTCATCCGCTGCCTCGTTACTCAGGACCGATGGGGGTGATTGTTCGTCGTCGTCTGGCGCAGATGCACGGGTGGGTGGCTCCTCAATGGGCTCCTCAGCAGCGCTGGTGACAGACTGTCTCT
>NZ_JADEXP010000258.1 GCF_015207065.1 Leptolyngbya cf. ectocarpi LEGE 11479
GAACAGGGCATTACCCCCGCAGACAATCCCGATTTAGCCGCAACCCTCGAGCGTGTCAACCAAGGCTGTCGCACCATGAGCCAGTGGGTCAGCGAACAAGCCCAGACCGCCCTGGAGCATCAAAAAAAGTTCATCATCGTTGGCGGTGACCACAGTGTTCCCCTGGGGGGGCTGGAGGCGTTAGCTCAGAAATATTCCAGTTTTGGTATTCTCCATCTGGATGCCCATGGCGATCTGCGTAACGCCTATGAAGGATTTCAAGAATCCCATGCCTCGATTATGTTTAATGCGATGCAGCTGCCCCAAATTTCTAAGCTGGTGCAGGTGGGTATTCGCGATATCTCCCACGGTGAGATGGCGCTAATCCAGCAGTCCGATGACCGGATTGTCACCTATCTAGATACCCAGCTAAAACAGGCCGCCTATGGGGGACAAAACTGGCTACAGCAGTGTCGAGACATTGTCAGTCATCTACCAGAGCATGTCTATATCAGCTGTGATGTGGATGGTCTAGATCCGAAACTATGCCCCCACACGGGCACGCCTGTTCCCGGTGGTTTAAACCTTGAGGACGTTTACTGTCTGTGGCGCGAGGTGATCCGCAGCGGTCGTCGCATCATTGGCGGCGATATTTGTGAGACGGGCAATCATGAGTGGGATGGCAATGTCAGTGCCCGTATTCTGTATAAATTGTTTAGCTTTATGACAATTGTACCAAGTTAAGAAGTATTGACTTCTCAACGTTTTCTCATCATTTATTCCGATGCTGGTTTAGATACTGCTCATATAGAAGCTGAACAGTTAAAACTGGGTTTGAGTGTTTACTTTGAGTGTTTACCTAGAGGAGTCTGTGAATGGCGCATCGGGTTAGTTCGCCAACGGTCTTGCAAATGGAGGCGGTGGAATGTGGTGCTGCCGCTCTCAGTATGGTACTGGGGCACTATGGTCGCTACGTGCCGCTGGCGGAGCTGCGCCATGCCTGCGGGGTATCACGGGATGGGGTGACCGCGGCCAATGTGCTCAAGGCCGCTCGAACATACAAGCTACAAGCTAAAGGGTTTAAGAAAAGCCTGGAAAGCCTTAGACAGCTAAAGCCGCCCTTTATTGTATTTTGGCACTTCAATCACTTTTTGGTGGTGGATGGGTTTGAGGCCAACCATGTGCGTCTCAACGACCCGGCCACCGGTCCGCGCCGGGTAACACAGCAGGAATTTGATGAAGGGTACACGGGGATCGCGCTGACGTTTGAGCCGGCGGATGACTTTGAGCCGGGGGGACGTAAACCGAATGTGGTGGGTTCCCTGGTGCGGCGATTGGCCGGGTCGTCGGGGGCGCTGCTCTACTGTACGTTAACGGGCTTTTTGCTGGTGCTGCCCACATTGGCCCTACCGGCATTTAGCCGGATTTACATTGACAATATTTTGCTGGCCAAGCGTCTAGACTGGCTGCCCTACGTGCTGGTGGGGATTGCCCTAATAGTCGTGGTGCAGGGAATCTTAACCGCGCTGCAGCTGCGCTATTTGCGGGCGCTCAAGATCAAGCTGGCGGTGGGAATGGCGAGCAAGTTTGTGTGGCATGTGCTGCAGCTGCCGGTGGGGTTTTATGCCCAGCGGTTTGCGGGGGAGATTAGCGGTCGCATTAGCCTGAATGACAGTGTGGCCAATGTGCTCTCAGGGCGACTGACAACGACGATTATTAGTTCGGTGATGATCGTGTTTTATGCGATCGCAATGCTCCAGTACGACATTCCCCTCACCATTATTGTCATCTCCTTCGCCATCATCAATGTCGGCGTGTTGCAGTGGGTATCCCGACAGCGTAAGGATGCCAACCTGCGACTGGTGCAGGAATACGGCAAAGCCTCAGGCATTGCCGTAGCTGGACTACAGGGGATGGAAACCCTCAAGGCAGGCGGTCTAGAATCGGACTTTTTTGCCCGCTGGGCAGGTTACCACACCAAAGCGGTCAATGCTCAACAGAACCTGGGACTAGCTAATCGGGTTATCGGCTTACTGCCGTCGCTACTGTCCACCCTGGCCACCCTATCGCTACTCATCATTGGCGGCTGGCGAATTATCCACGGGAGTCTCACCATCGGTATGCTGGTGGCGTTTCAGCTACTGATGCAAAGTTTCCAGGGACCGGTCAATGCACTAGTGCAGTTTGCGGGCACCTTGCAAACGCTGCAGGGCAATCTCGATCGGCTAGATGATGTGCTGGAAAATGAGACCGATCTGGCCTTTTGCAACCACTGTAAACACAATGTGTCTGAGGAAGAAGAAGCGGCCAATCATCACCGGCTGTCAGGAGCAGTGGAGATTCGTAATCTTTCCTTTGGCTATAGCCCCTTAGATCCCCCCCTCATTGACGACTTTAATCTAACGATTCAACCAGGGCAGCGGATAGCGCTAGTCGGGGGTAGCGGCTCGGGTAAGTCCACCCTGGCTCGGGTGATTGCGGGGCTTTATCAGCCGAGAAGTGGTGATGTTTGTTTTGATGGTCGACCCCGACAAGAGATCTCCCAGGCAACATTGACCAACTCCATTGCCATGGTGGAGCAGGACATTCTGTTGTTTGCCGGTAGCGTGCGAGATAATCTCACCCTGTGGGACGATACGGTGCCCGATGAGGATCTAAAGCAGGCCTGCCGAGACGCGGCGATTGAGGAAGCCATTTTAGCCATGCCCTATGGGTATGACGCCAACCTGTTGGAAGGAGGACAAAACCTGAGCGGAGGCCAGCGGCAGCGGTTGGAGATTGCGCGGGCACTGGTCAATAATCCATCAATTTTGATTATGGATGAGGCCACCAGTGCCCTAGATACGGAGACCGAAAAAATTATTGATCAGAATCTGCGGCGGCGGGGATGTACGTGCATTATTGTGGCGCATCGATTGAGCACAATTCGAGATGCGGATGAGATTATTGTGTTGGAGCGCGGCCAGGTGGTACAGCGAGGGAACCATGAACAGCTTTGGCAGCAGGCCGGTCACTATGGCGATTTAATTCGCAGTTCGGGGACGGCACTGGCAGTTGCGTCGTGAGAGCAGAGAATGATTAATCGAAAATCTAACACCGCATATATCGCACATTAAACTCTATGGTTCTTGCAGATTCACAAAGCACCTTTAACACCGCTGATGTTCATGCTATTGACAGTAATGGTGTTTTTCCGCTGCTATCTTCTGGACTGTGGCGAGTTAAGTCTGGTCGTCTAGGCATTTTCGCTGTCGGTTGGAAAGATGGGGCACCCGTGGGTGAACGCCGCTATCTGTGGACAGTGGACGTTGGCGACTTGATGATTGGGACTGAGGCCCGGACCTGCGATCTGGCCTTTGTGGCAGTGGCGTTTGAGGCCAGTGAGATCGAACCCATAGCTAAGGACGCGGATGCCAACGGTGAGGGGGGCATTTGTGGCCATGTGACCATACCGTTGCTCAGACAGGTTGAGCGCTGGGTAGGTGAACTGACCCAGATCAAAGGATTTCCTGGCAGATCGATTGCAGAAGTATCTGAAGTTGTTGGCACGGTAAGTCTGGAGCCTGGGGGTGGATATAGTCCCAAAGCGGCAATGATGTGGGTGAGACCAACGAATAGCCCAGCCTATTGGTTAGACGGGGAGCGATTTGTACTGGAACCGTCTTTTCCATTATTTCCCATTGCGAGGACTACCTGGGTGCAGGCTCAAGATCAGCCGGTGGCGCTAGATGTCGTATCAGCTGAACAGCTGTGCTCAAAGAGTTCCTACAAAGACTTTGTTAAGGGGTTAAATCTGTTTCACCAGTACGCTTTGGAGGTGATTAATGAAGGCTGGCAAATGGATCGCCAGCGAGGAGAAGACCAGTTTACGGCTCGGCAACAGCTCAATCAGGAAGTTACTCAAACAACGCTGCAGGGACTAGTCTCCGTTTTGCAACCCAGTGCAGGTGACTTTTTGCTAGCAGAGACACCGCTTTTGAGGGTAGCGGGAGCGGTGGGCCATGCCCTGGGAGTGAAAATTGAGCCGCCAGCGGAGTCTGAACAGGCGCAACAGGTAAAGGAACCCTTGGAAGCCATTGCCAGAGCCTCTCAGTTACGACTACGGCAGGTGTTGCTGCGGGGGCGCTGGTGGCGACAGGATGCAGGACCGTTGGTGGCCTATACCCAGGACGGGCACCGTCCGGTAGCGCTGATACCGGTGCGCCAGACCCATTATGAACTCCTGGAGTCTACCGGCAGGCGAGTGGCTGTCAATGAAACCGTGGCCAGAACGGTGGAGCCAGTGGCGTTTATGTTTTATCGGCCTTTGCCCGAGGGGCATCTGACGGCCTGGGATTTGCTTAAGTTTGCATTTCAGGGACGACAGCGAGATCTAGCGGTGGTTGGTCTCGCCGGAGTCGTCGTCACTCTGCTGGGGATGGTCCTACCCCAGATGACGGCGGTGCTGGTGGATGATGCCATTCCCTTTGGTAGTGAGGGGTTGCTATTGCAAATTGGGTTGGCACTGGTGGCTGTGGCCATTGGTCGCGCTAGTTTTCAGCTGGTGCAGGCGATTACCACCATGCGATTGGAAACTGGTTCCGATGTGGCGCTCCAGGCGGCGGTGTGGGACCGATTGTTAAAGCTGCGCACGTCGTTTTTTAAGGACTATGCCACGGGAGATTTGCTATCGCGGGTGTCGAGCATTACATCCATTCGGCGGTTGCTCAGCGGCTCAGCCTTGGATGCGATTTTGTCTGGGACGTTTGCGGTCTTGAACCTGGGGTTGTTGTTTTATTACAGTGGCAAACTGGCGACGTTGGCCCTGGTGGTGGCACTGCTCATTATGGCGGTCACGGTTACCTCTGGGGCGTTGTTACTAAAAAAACAGCGACCCATGTTGGAGCTGCGAGGAGAACTCTATGGACTGATGGTACAGCTGATTAACGGTGTCTCGAAACTACGGATTGCGGGGGCGGAGTCCAGGGCGTTTGCCCAATGGGGTAATAAGTACCGGCGACTGTTGCAGATAGAACTCAGCACCCAGCAACTCGAGGATTCGGTCAATGTGTTTAATTCGATCATTCCGACGGTGACAACCATTGCCCTATTTTGGGTCGCCAGCACGCTGGTGGGACCGTTTGAGCTGACAACAGGTCGATTTTTAGCGTTTAATGCGGCCTTTGCCATCTTTATCGGCGGCATTACTAATCTGAGTTTGACCATGATCGATGTGATGGATGTGATTCCGCTGTGGATGCGATCGCAACCCATCCTCGCAGCGCCGCCCGAGGTCACCACTGAAAAGACCGATCCGGGGCAGCTATCGGGTGCCTTTTGCGTCGATCGGGTCACCTTTCGCTATCGAGACGACGGCCCGCTGATTCTCAACGACGTTACCGTAGAAGCCAAACCTGGAGAGTTTATTGCCCTGGTGGGACCGTCCGGGTCTGGTAAATCAACGGTGCTGCGACTGCTGCTAGGATTTGAAAATCCCCATTCGGGCACCGTGTACTATGACGGTCGAGACATGGCCGGGTTAAATTTAACCGCTGTGCGGCGGCAGCTGGGGGTAGTACTACAAAATGGACACATCAGCTCCGGGTCGATTTTTGAAAACATTTCGGGGGGGGCGCTGATCACCCAGGATGATGCGTGGCGAGCGGCAGAGATGGCAGGATTTGCTGAGGATGTGCGCAACTTTCCGATGCAGCTACACACGGTTGTGAGTGAAGGTGGGGGCAACCTGTCTGGTGGACAGCGGCAGCGGTTGATCATTGCCAGGGCCTTGGCGCTAAATCCAAAACTGTTGCTGTTGGACGAGGCCACTAGTGCCCTGGATAATAAAACCCAGGCAATCGTTAGTGAGAGTCTCGACCAGCTCAACGTAACCCGTGTGGTAGTTGCTCACCGTCTGAGTACTATTCGCAACGCTGACCGGATTTATGTGATTAAGGCCGGGCGGGTTGTCCAAGTGGGCAGCTTTGATGAGTTGGCTAAACAGCCTGGTGTGTTTGCTGAACTCATCAAGCGACAGCTGGCTTAGAGCCTAGCAGGGGAAGCTAGCTAAAATTGCGACGTGTTTTTGGTGATAACAGAATCACAATGGTGATCAGTGCTAGAACCATAACAGGGATAATTACTGCCAGGTCATCGAGCGATACTTCGCTATCTTGGTAAGAGTCAGAAAAAACATCCATTAGCTCTGCGCTAAAAACGATTAAGGCAGAGACTTGGATTGCGATCGCACTTCCCCAAGCCCACACTTTTCGAGTCATTAAAATAGCAACTGAGCCAAAAAGCAAAGCCGCAACAACCCCACCCGCCGCTGTGCCGATGCCACTGATGCTATCGTATAGAGCAAACACACCGCTGACACCACTGAGGATCATGGATACCCGAATTCCAACAGTGTTAGGCGTGGGCTGTGCAGGAGAAGTAGAAGTGTTGTGACCGGATGTTGCTGTAATACCACGGTCGGCAAAATAATCTTCTAGCTTAGTGACAATACGCCGCATATCACTGTGAAAGTCAGGATCATAGCGAGCTTGGGCCGCATTACGACGAGCGAGAGACTGCAGATCGTCTGGCAAATCACTGGGTCCTGGCATTGTTGCCCCGCCAATCAAAACAGGAAGTACCAGAATGTCTCGCTTGAGTGCCGAAGCAATTTCAATCCGGACAAAGTCATTGGGATCGTCTAGCCGTCTCTTTCCGTGGGAGTCAGTCACGGTTAACCAGCTCCGCCCCATTAGCGCAATCAGAACATCACACCGGGCAACAGCCTGATCTAGATATTCCACAAAGTCAGCGCCATAGGGAATATTGTCAACATCTTTGAATATGCGTTCTGAGCCAAACGCCTCTACCAGTTTGTCGTAGACACGACCTGCTTCAGCGATACTATCGCTACGACGATAGGAAATAAAAATTGACCCAGGTTTGCCCATGGTGCAGGTTAGCTATGCCAGAATTCCCCAATATTACCTTGAGTAGGATAGATATTAGCGGTAAACCAATCGCTAAGACTCCCCTGAGTTCAACGTCTTAACTAAGGTACGACCGGTCGTACCTTAGTCAGTGATTTTTGGTGACACCGTCAATGTCGCCTCTCGATTAGAGTCTCCAACTGAGGAAGCAGACTAAAAACATCCTTGACAATTTCTGGTATTTCGATAATCATCGAAATATGCTAGACAGTCAATCTCGTTCCGTTGAAGACATTGCCGCAGCCTTTGCGGCTCTGGGGCAGCCTTCGCGACTGAATATCGTGCGGTTACTCCTATCCGCCTATCCTAAGGGATTGCCCGCAGGTGAAATTCAACGGGAACTAGGGATTACGGCACCAACGCTGTCTCACCACCTAGACAAACTGCGCCAGGTGGGTATTGTCCAGGCCCAGAAGGATCGCCAGTGGATTTGGTACAGCGTCCAGTCCAATGCCCTCAAGTATTTGATTGATTTTCTCTTTGAGGAATGCTGTACCCGCAATCGCGTTGTTGATCCTGAAACCTTTGAGTTAATTGACGTCGCTACATCACACCCCTGTCCTGATTGTCCAGACTAATTTTTTCTTCGCGGGGTAATGCTCATGAATGGTTTTGATCTTTATTTTGATATTTCTCGAAATATCGAAGGGCTTTCATTATGACTTCAACTGTTTTCCATCGATTTAACCGCAGTGTCCGACAGCTAGATCAGGTCTTTATCACCATTGCCCTGATCTTTCTTGCCCTGGCTATTTTTGTACCCACCCAGGTCTCCGACAGCTTAGGCTTCACGGTCCAGAACCTGGTGCAGGTTTCTCCCTTTTTGCTGTTGTCTATCGGGATTGCTGCCTATGCCCAGGCCAGCGGTGCCGATAATTTGATTGCTAAGGCATTCCAGGGTCGTGTTTCGGTCATGATCTTTGTAGCATCATTATTTGGAGCCTTTTCTCCGTTTTGCTCCTGCGGTGTAATCCCACTGATTGCCGCCCTGCTCTCCATGGGGGTGCCGGTTGCGGCGGTGATGGCGTTTTGGCTGTCGTCCCCACTGATGGATCCGTCCATGTTTATTCTTACCGTGGGCACGCTCGGGTTACACTTTGCCATTGCTAAAACCCTGGCCACTGTCGCGATTGGTCTGCTGGGTGGGTTTGGTACTCTGGCTTTGATAAATTCGGGCATCGCCACGGCGGCTTTTAAAAATCCGTTGCGAGATGAGGCCAGCAATGGCGGCTGTGGCGGCAGTCGTGTACGAAATCCTCAGCCTGTTGTGTGGAAGTTTTGGCCTGTGGCGGAGCGTCGCCAGAAGTTTTGGCAAGGGGCGCGCAAGAATGCCTGGTTTTTGGGTAAATGGCTAGCCCTGGCGTTTGTGTTAGAGAGCTTAATGCTGGTGTATGTGCCCAATACCTGGATTCAGACCATTGCTGGTGATGGCAGTTTGTTGTCGGTTGTCGGCGCAGCTTTAGTAGGTATTCCGGCTTATCTGAATGGGTATGCGGCCCTGCCCCTGGTGGAAGGGCTGGTTAACCAGGGGATGGCCCCCGGTGCCGGGATGGCCTTTTTGTTAGCCGGTGGTGCCACCAGTATTCCGGCGATGATTGCGGTGTTCGCCCTGGCCCGCCGTCCGGTGTTTCTGGCCTATTTAGGCTTTGCCTTTATGGGCTCGGTGACCGCAGGGTTAGCCTATAGTGTGATGTTTTAAAGCATATCGAGCTTACCACCAGAAGTCCTACATACTACATCTTCTTTAACCCATGGCTTTTGACCACAAACCCCGGATTCTCTTTATCTACGGCTCCCTACGCGAACGCTCCTATAGCCGCCTATTAGCAGAAGAAGTCGTCCGTATTAGTAAGGTGGATGACTTTACTGATCGCTACAGCGAACGCAAAGTCACCGCTGCCAAACAGCTAGAAGAAACAGCGAAAAAGGCCCTCACCTAAGCAAGGATGGTCATTGCTTAGCAAGGAGATACCGTTACTGATTGAGCAGGTCATTTGCTCAGGCCCTCAGATTTTATAGATCGAGCCTCTGTGAGCATCTGCAACGGTAGCCCGTTAACTCTTCCTAGCTCTTGTCTCGCTGATCGCGGTTGTAGTTAACCACCTCATGGAGCGTAACCCTGCCATCTTCGTTTAAATCAGCGATGGGATTACCAAGACCGACTTGGGTAGCATTGGCGGCACTAGCGACTGCTCCCATGGACATCAAAACTGTTAGTGCAGATAATACAAAGCGTTTCATTTCATATACCTCAATTCAACAAAGGCATTAGCCTCGGGTTATTAACCCTGATGAATTCAAGATAGGAAAGTCTTCTGAATTTCCACCTATGGGAGGGTAAAATCTGACTGAGAATTAAATGAGCACTATTAATCTAGAAGGGTACTGGTT
>NZ_JADEXP010000004.1 GCF_015207065.1 Leptolyngbya cf. ectocarpi LEGE 11479
ATATTAGATTCAGGCCTATCCCCTGAATTTTGTTGGCGCTTGTTTCAATCCCTAAGGCTGTCATAGCCATGGTTAAACAAAATTTATCGGCATGGTTGATAAAGTTAACAACTCCAAGGGGGGGGCGAAACCATGAATTCATCCCAATCATGACTATAAAAAGGATGGCAAACCAAGGAATAACAACTTTACTTTTTCGTTGAACATTTAGTGGAGTGTCATAGTCTCCACCCATAGACTTCTTCGAGGTCAATAGTCCCAGAAGCAGCAAAAAAGGAACCAGCAGCATCACCCGGATCATTTTTATGATGATGGCATTTTGTGTTACGACCTCAGAAATAGCAGACCCTGCTGCTGCCACATTTCCGACGGAGGGAAGTGCGGCACCCAGAAAAATTCCGAATATGTGCTCATTTATTGGCAACCACCCCAGCCTATAAAACAAAGGAAAAAGAAACATTCCTGCAGTGCCAAATACAAATGTAATCGCCACAGCAATAGTATTTTTATAGGATTTACTCTTCAAAATTGAACTTGTCGCTAATATTGCGGCTGAGCCGCAAATAGAGCTTCCAGCTGCGATTAAAAGCGATAGTTCATAATCTAACTTAAAACAGTATCTACCGAAGAAAAAAGCGATAAAAAATGTACTAGTGACAATAAATAAAGATGCTAAAAATCCACCTAAACCTACCTGAAATAAGTCTTGAACAGTCAATTTAAAGCCATAAAATATAATTGCTATATTCAGAATTTCATTTTTGCAGCATACAATCCCAGGTATCCATTCCGAGGGTAAATCTTTCCCAAAACTGTTAGCATAAAGAGCGCCTAGAATGAGTCCAACCATAACTGGACTTATTCTAAGGCTCTTCATAATCTCAAAGGAAGATATATGATACGACGCTAAGCTAAATAGGCTAACAAAAAATATGCCATGCAGCCTATTGAGCCAACGTGCTGAACCAAATAAAAATTTCAGTAGGTTTCCACTGGGAATATCTCCGTTTAAGCTTTGTGGATCCATTACATAAAAAATAGACTTATTTTTGTTTTGAATTATCCTATTGCGACAGTAGGCCCCATGGCTGGGGCTACGCATAAAACAGATTCTTGGAATATGGCAATGCACCCTCTGCGGAACCTTTTTTTATCTGAAAGTCAGACGTCATCCCTACAGACTATATTCCTAGAGATTCTCCATACCCTTAAGGGTTTCTTCTCTAATGAGTTCAAATACTTGGCGATTAAGCTGTGTAAATTCTGGACTCAACATATCGTCAACATGGCGCGGTCTATCCAAAGGAATATCTATCTCTGCTTTTATTCGACCTGGCTGCACCCCCATCACAAAAATGCGATCGCCCAAAAAAACCGCCTCTTCAATGTCGTGGGTCACAAAAATAACCGTAGTTTTTAATGTCTCCCAGATATTGAGCAATAACTCCTGCATCATGTGCCGGGTTTGGGCATCTAAGGCTGCAAAGGGCTCATCCATCAGCAATACTGAGGGTGAATTAACCAAGGCCCGAACAATGCTGGCCCGCTGCTGCATTCCGCCCGAGAGCTGACTGGGGTAAGCATTGCGATATTTGCCCAGCCCCACCAGATTCAGGTATTCCCCCACCATATCCTCTCGTTCTGATTTGGGAATGCCTTTAATCTTTAGACCAAACTCAACATTTTGATAAGTTGTTTTCCAGGGGAGTAACGAATACTGCTGAAAGACAAATCCTCGATCGGCCCCTGGCTTTTTAACCTGATGCTGATCGACCATGACGTAGCCTGCCGTGGGTTTGATAAAACCAGCAATGATATTCAGAAGTGTGGATTTACCACAGCCTGAAGGACCTAAAAGACATACAAGTTCCCCCGGTTTAATTTGTAAATTGACCGATTCTAATACCTGGGTGGAATGACCTTTTCGACTAAAGATCATCGAAATGCCTTCCACATTGACCGAGCCTTTGGCCTCAGATGTTGTCGCTGCTGCTAGAGCCTCTTGTGTCATGGTGGACAATCCTGCTGGTTTATGCATTCTGTTCTGGTTTATGCATCCTGTTTTTTGATTACACGCCAGGGCATCAAAGCCGCTGTGCTACGCCCAACAGCCCAAGAACTCAGGGCACCCATCAACCCAATCAGCAACATCCCCATCACAATGGGGGGATAGTTAGATGTGACATAGGACTCCCAGGTAATGTAGCCTACCCCGTACCGACCAGCCAAAATCTCAGCAGTCACCAAGCAAAACCAGGCGTTACCCATGCCAATGGTCAACCCGCTGGCAATCCCAGGTAGGGCACCTGGGATGACAATATCCTTGAAAACATGCCATTGATTTGCCCCCAGGCATTGTCCTACTCGGATCAGGACAATATCGTGAAGAATATTTTCAACGGCTCGAATCGTACTGATTAAAACAGGAAAGAATGCGCCGATAAAGGTGATATAAATCATCCCTGTCTCGGCGTTGGGAAACATTAAGATGGCGAGCGGAATCCAGGCGACAGCCGGTATGGGTCTAAGGAGTTCTAATGATGGCATTAAAAGATCTTCAGCAATTTGAAACCAGCCAATAATAATCCCTAAGACGACCGCCAAAACAGAGGCTACAGCAAACCCTACTAATACCCGTACCATGCTAGAGCGGATATGCACCCAGGGGTCACTGGTAAAGAAATCAACAGTGGCCTTGGCCACTTCCCATGGAGAGGGGATCAGCTGAAAGTTAATAAAGAACTTAAAGCCAATCATGCACAGGATTTGCCAGATGCCGAAAAAGAGGCCTAGGGCAATAAACCGCCTAATAGAGCGGCCTGACAAGATAACCTGCAGGGTTTGATACAGACTTGCCATCGGGCTAGAACTGCTAGCCCGAACGCGAGATTGAGGTAGGGTGCTGGCCATAGGAGAGAACTATTAAAGGAATTGTTGAGAGCGCGTATTCCTAACCTGCCACCGGTACAGCATCTAGCAGTGTCTTCTTCAAATCCTCCATAGTTAACCGGCTAATGCGAGATGGCTGAGGTCCACTAGCGTAGGTTTGCAGCAGGCTCTTAAATGTGGTTACCTGGCCACCGGACTCAGAGGCAAACGCTTGGGCGTCGGCTTCTAGCAGAAAGGCCGATACTTCATCTCCATTTTTGACATAGTGAGAGTTTTCCGCAAACAGCTTCCAGCCTTTGTTGCGATCGTGGACAAAGATCACATCAGAGGCTTTGCCGTCAGCCTGTAGCTCGTTGAGCTTTTTGATCATGTTGGGAATAGTGGCAAAGTTAGTCACTGTGGGCTCTTCTTGAATCCATAGCTGGGCCGCCATTTTGGGCTCTTCAATGGGTTCGTTGGTGAGGGCGTCATTTCCAGTAATGACGTAGCTTTCGCCTGTTTCGATCACTTCATCATAGTTTAAACCCATGTTGTCCATGGCTGTTTTCAAAAAGCTTTCATCGACCCACTGGGTAACATCATCTGGGTTAACCGGGGATTCAATTTTGCCCAGGCTGATTAATGTGGCGATACTGTTCTTGAGCGCTTCTAACTGGACTTCACCAATGCTGGGGTTTATAGGCTGTAGACCAGACGGCCCCAGGAACATATAAACGACTTCTTTTTCAATCCCTGACCATTCTTCGATTTGGGCAGAGATCTCTTCAGGTTTCTCTTGGAATGTTTGGTTGGCTTCCAACATTGCCTGGAGATAGGCTTGAACGATTTCGGGATGCTCTTCAGCGAAGTCAGACCGAACAACAATGCCGTGCAGGGTGGGAACGCCTGTTTGTGCACCATCAAAAATCTTCTTGGCGAATCCTCGGAAGGGAAACAGTTCTCCAAAGGGGACAAAGTCAGCGTGGGCGTCAATTTGGCCCGTACGTAGGCTGGTGCCGCCCACCTCTGGTGCTTGGCTAATCAGTTTGACGTCTGACTCTGGGTCAATGCCGGCATCGCTCAATGCTTTTAAGACCATGCCGTGAGCTGCAGAGCCAAAGGGGACGGACACAGAGCCGCCTTTTAGATCCGCTAGGGAAGTGACATCGCTATCTTTGGGAACAACGACCGCATTACCTGCTCCGTTGGGGCTGTAGGCCAGGGTGCCAATGAATGTGGAGGTGACACCCTCGACCTCTTCTTGGAATTTAATCAGATTGATAACAGCTGGAAAATCACCCATGAGGCCAATGTCAATCTGGTCGGCAAGCATTTTGTTGGTGATGGGTGGTCCTGACGTGTAGCTGGACCATTGAATATCGTATTCTACATTTTCATACTTACCTGTTGTTGGCAGATGTTTTTCTAATAGCCCCAGTTCTCGCACGGTAGCACCGCCAACAGCTGTATTGATCACCTGGTCTTGGGTACCAATAGAAATACGGATCACCTCTCCATTGCCAGTACTGGCGGTATTGGTTGAACCATCAGCACTTTCACCACTAGGAGTGCCTGAACAGGATGCGATAAAGACTGCAGAAAACGTTAGGGCACAAGAGAGAGGAAATCTTCTGAGCCAAGGATTATGAGGCTTCATGGCGAGCGCTACTCCGATCAATTTGCTCCATTTAATCCGGGAGAGATTTGATCATCTGTAAATAGAGATACAGATACTTTCTGGACCCTCTCTTGGTGGATAAGGATTTTGATTGGATCTATAGATATCTTTTATTTACAAATGCAGAACCAACACGTTTGTTTTTATTCGATGTCTGCATCGACGAGAAATTTATAAGTCTTTCCCTAACTAGATTAAGCAAAGACCTGAATTATGCTTTAGGTCTTAATTATTTTAGCAGCAGCAATTTTCAACTATTTGTATGGAAATATTGCCGATTGAGTTACTGACTGCATGAACTTGGGCTGAATGGATACCTTAGGTAGACGTATCTTTGCCCAATCACCCGGAGCTATGTTGAAGCTGTCAAAACTCAATCTCGGACAAAAGTTTACCCTGATGCTGCTGGGGGTTTTTCTGGCGGGTATCCTCATGAGCGGCATAGCTTTGTCAAAATTGCTCAACTACACAGCCCAGGCAGAGCTGACCAGTAAAGCCCTGATGCTAATGGAGACGATGAACTCTGTGCGTCAGTACACGGTGGATGAGGTCAGACCAGAGTTATCAGAACGAAGTGAAGCTAATTTTTTGCCGGAGACGGTGCCTAGTTACTCGGCCCATACTGTCTTTAGTACGCTACAGTCCAACTCAGACTACAAGGATTTCTTTTATAAAGAAGCTGTTCTAAATCCGACCGTGCCTAAGGATAAAGCCGATCAGTTTGAAGCGTCACTGGTGAGTCAGTTTAAGCAGCCTAACAGTCGGCCAGACTTGGAAGGGTTTAGAGATTCACCGGATGGCAAACTCTACTACATTGCCCGACCGATTCAAATCAAGCAGGAGGCTTGTCTGACGTGTCACAGCACCGTAGAACGGGCACCTAAAAGTATGGTTGCTCTCTACGGTGACCAGGGTGGCTTTGGTTGGGAGCTGAATGAAATTGTCGGTACACAGATTATTTCGGTGCCGGCAGCGAGGGTGTTTCAGAAGGCGAATCGGTCGTTGTGGATTACTTTAGGGGTGTTTTCGGGGGTGTTTGCGATCGCAATCCTCCTGGTTAACCTCTGGCTCAAGCGCTACGTCGTCCGCCCCATCAACCGCATGGCGGCCACTGCAGAAGCCGTCAGCACGGGCGATACCCAAGCCGAATTTGTCAAATGGTCCGATGATGAGGTCGGCAAACTCACCGATTCCTTTAACCGCATGCGGCTCAGCTTGCAAATGGCCATGCAGCGGCTAGAGCGCCATCGCCGCAAACGCAAGGGCAGTTCTGGTGCTGGCTCATAATGTCTGCTCCCTGGCCCCTGACTACTGCGGTATTTTCTGACTTTAGGAGATAGGCTCGATTACTTTGACTTGATCCGAATCGCACTGCGCAGTTTCTGCCGAAACTCCTGAGCCTTTGGGCCATTGGGAATCTCTTTTGCCAGTCGCTCTACAAAAGCGGGCGGATTTAGGTGGGGATAATCCGCCAGGGTATCTTCCACAATCATACTGGCCATGGGGCCGATACACTGGGCCAGGATTTGGCGGCATTGGGTAATAAACTCAGGGCTGAGCTGCCGCTTTTGCACCTCGGTGCTAAGCTCTGGCATCGTTGTGCTATTGGCCAGTGTCTCACTGGGGATACAGATGTGGCTCAAAAAGGCGGTGGCCTGGTCGGCATCGGTTATTTGTCCTGCCAGGATTTCAGCGATTTCCTGCGGTGTGGCACTGGGGTTGTCTTCGAGGGTTTCCTCGATCACCATGTCGGCCATGGGGCCAATACAGCGCACCAGTTCGTCACGGCACTGGGCAATAAAGGATGGGTCCGGTTTAGACAGACTCTGGGTGGGCAGCGCTACAGCCTCCGCCATTGGCGGCACCTGGTCCAGCAGCTGGCGACTGTCGGCGGGCAGTAGCGGTTTTAGCTGTTCAAATACTGCCTGCGCCGACTGAAATCGTTCCTGGGGCTGCTGTCGGGTCATGGTGGTCAAAATGTCCCCCAGGGCCGGACTCAGACGCACATACTGCTGCCAGGTTAGCTCTAGGCTGTGGGCATCCATCAGCTGGCGAGGATGCTGACCGGTCAACAGGACCAGAGCCGTCACCCCCAAAGCATACAGGTCGCTAGACGGGGTGCACTTGCCATACATTTGCTCCGGCGGAGAATAGCCAAATTTGCCCACGGCGGTGACCGAGTTTTTTAGGTTTTCGGCCTGGGTGACGGTGTTGGATAGGGCATCGGACATGGTGTTATTGACCAGACCAAAATCGATCAGCATGGGCAGGTTGCGATCGCGAGAATACATGACATTCTCAGGCGAAATATCCCGATGCATAATATTGAGGCTGTGCAAGTAGTTCAGCACCCGCAGCATGTGGGCCAGCCAAAAGATAACCTCGGCTTCGGTAAACAGCTTGGACTGCTTTTTACGATGCTGAAGCAGCTTTAGATAGGTGACCCCGTCGATATATTCTTGGACAATAAACAGCCGTTTGGCCTGGGTAAAGCAGGCCATAAATTTGGGAATTTGCGGATGGTCAATGCTGTGTAGAGTTTTAGCTTCTCGCTTAAATAGCTCGATGGCTTTTTCAAGGAATTTGCCCTGTTTTTGTACCGGACGCAGTTCTTTGAGCACGCAGAGTTCGCCAAAGCGCTGGGTGTCTTCTGCCAGGTAAGAGTAGCCAAAGCCCCCCTGGCCCAGCATGCGCTTGATGGTGTAGCGGCCACCGACTTTAACCCCGGCGGTCAATACAGCCGTGGCTTTGGTCGGCCCAGACGCGGTGCTGCTATTCCAATGCTTGGTCTGCTCGGGGTCGGTCGCTGAGGTCGTTTGAGAGGCCGATTGAGAGGCCGGTTCAGAGATCGGTTCGGCGTCAGCCGCCATATTGATGTGATAAACCGAGACAGGCTCTTGAATATTTTTTAGCTTTAGCGGACCGGCAAAGTCGGCATTTAGCGTCAGCCGGACCTTGACCAGGTCGTAGACGATTTGCGATAGGCAGATGCCGCCGGGTTGGGCCTTAGTCTGCAGCCGGGCGGCAATATTGACGCTATTGCCCATGACGTCTGAATTGTTAAAAAAGACGTCTCCCATGTGGATGCCGATGCGATGGGATAGGCTATCGGATGCAGGATCTTCAGTCTCTTTGGCACTGGCGATGAGGGCGGTTTGGATTGCGATCGCACAGCTCACCGCCTGGACTGCACTGACAAAATACATCAGCAGCCCATCGCCAGTGGACTTGAGTACCTGTCCTTCAAACTCCTGGCACTGCTGGGTCATCAGCTGCAGATCGCGGTGAATCAGCTGTAGGGTTTTCTCCTCATCAACCGACATGCGGGCACTAAAGCCCACTGCATCGGTAACAACAATAGCGGCAAGAGCACGCTGTCCTCGGCTGGGGGTGGGAAGGTCACTGGACATGGACTAAAGGGAATTGCAAAAACGTCGCATTAAAAGTATTTGTGCATCGTCTCAGGATTCTAAACAGATGACATCACTGAGGGCGGCACAAAATATCATTCAGAAAACATCACAACCAATTCTATGCTTCACCACAAAGCCGATCGTTTTCTGATGAAATGCCTGAGGTCGATGGCAAAACCGTTTGGCCGCGCATCGCCTAGCAAGCTCATCGCATATCTATGCTTTCAGGCCAATCATCACCCCGACCGCAAAGCCTGCCCCTTTAATCACAAAGCTTAATCCCATTCCCTCGCGCGCCCATTAGCGATAGCATTCTAAGACTGACGTTTTTCAATTGACCCTCCCAGTGCAAACAGCAGCCCCATCCTCCATGGACACACAGAACCTGAACCAAATTATCGACACCGCCTGGGAAAACCGCAGTGCGATCAATTCCAGCACAGCGGGCGAAACCCGTGATGCCATTGAACAGGTCATCAGCCGTCTAGACAGCGGTGAGTATCGCGTCACTGAAAAATCAGGCAGCGACTGGGTCGTCAATCAGTGGCTCAAAAAAGCCGTCCTCATGTCCTTCCGCCTCAACGACTCCACCGTTATTTCCAGCGGTCTAAAGTATGGCGACATGGGAGATGCCCCCTGGTTTGACAAAGTACCCTCCAAATTTTCCGGCTGGACCCAGGCTGACTACACCCAGGCCAGCTTCCGAGCCGTCCCCAACTGCGTCGTCCGGCGCGGCTCCTATGTCGCCAGCAACGTCGTGCTCATGCCCAGCTTTGTCAATATCGGTGCCTATGTTGATAGCGGCACCATGGTAGACAGCTATGTCACCGTCGGCTCCTGTGCCCAAATCGGCAAAAACTGTCACCTATCCGCTGGTGTAGTCATTGGTGGTGTTCTAGAACCTCTCCAGGCTAACCCCGTCATCATTGAGGACAATGTCTTTGTCGGCGGACAAAGCGAAGTCTCCGAAGGGGTAATTGTCAGAGAAGGGGCAGTGCTGGCCATTGGCGTGTACTTGAGTCAGTCCACTAAGATTGTCGACCGGGCTACGGGCAAAATTACCTATGGCGAGATTCCTCCCTACTCCGTTGTTGTACCGGGAGCACTGCCCGGTAAACCCATGGCGGATGGCACCCCTGGACCTAGCCTGTATTGCAATGTAATTGTCAAAACCGTGGATGATAAGACTCGGTCGAAGACATCGATTAATGAACTGTTGCGGGATTAAATGGGATTGCTCTGTGTGCGGATTGGCCCTCATCCCCCAGCCCCTTCTCCCTCAGGGAGAAGGGGAGCTAGTCTCAAAGTCCTTCTCCCTGGGGAGAAGGATTTAGGATGAGGGCTCGACCGCTTAAGCTACTCTCCAACTCAAGCACACGCAGAGCCTCACCAAGAAAAACTCACTTAACCCTCCCCTTCATCTGCTTCTCTCTTAACAGAACACCCTCATGTCCCTATTGCCCTTCGATCAAAAAGAAGGATATTTGTGGTTAGACGGCAAAACCGTCATCTGGAAAGACGCCACCATCCATCCCCTCACCCATGGCCTCCACTATGCCAGCAGCGTCTTTGAAGGTGTGCGCATCTACAACGGCAAACCCTTTTTGCTAACCGAACATATCGAACGTCTGTACCAGTCCGCCAAAATTTTGGGCTTTGAAATTTCCTACCCTATAGATGACATCATCGCCGCCACCCACGACCTACTCGCCAAAGACACCATCAATGTCGGCTACATTCGTCATTTTGCCTGGCGCGGCAGCGAGCGGCTGCGCATCTACGCCCCGGACACCTCCACTCGTCTAGGCATTGCTGCCTGGGCTTTTCCCACCACCCTGTTTAGCATTGAAACAAAGAAACCCTTAAAGCTCACCAGCCAGATTACCTGGCGTAAACCCGATCCCACAACGGCACCGACCGTCAGTAAAGCGGCCTGTCTCTATCCCATCTGCACCATGAGTAAGCATGAAGCCGTGCAGCAAGGCTTTGACGATGCCCTGATGCTGGACTATCGCGGGCTCATCGCCGAGTCCACCGCATCAAATGTGTTTTTGATTATGGATGGGGCGGTACATACGCCCATACCTGATTGTTTTCTTAATGGCATTACCCGACAAACCATCATCAAACTGGCAAAGCAGTTGGGGCTATCCGTAGTAGAGCGTCATATTCAGCCAGAAGAGCTAGCTCAGACCCAGGAGGTCTTTTTGACTGGGACCACCTGTGAAATCGAGTCAATTAGTCAAATTGATGGCCAGACATTCGAGCCATTTGGACCGGTAACCATGCAGTTGATTGATGCGTACAGGGACTTTGTAACAGAGCAGACAGCATAGGTGCTTGCTTGAAAAGAGTATGTCGATAGCAGGCTCCCTTTTCTATAACGTGGTTTGAAAACAGCTATGGACAATTTCTCTAGGCAGCTGGGATGAGAACCAGTAGTGATCCTGTAGAACAGTAAGCGGCTTTGCTGATTGTCCAGATACCTCTCCAGGCTCCTCTCCAGGCTCCATATCAAAGTGGACTAGGGCGATATTGTTCATCCCGACCACTTCTTGGCCTGACTGAAACCAGCGGGCCTGCCAGAACTTTAACCATTGGGGGATGAGAGTCTGGTGTGAGCTGCGATGGGGGGGGACTAGCCAAAACAAATCGGGAGAGATGTTAGCAGACTGGGTCCGCTGACGCTGTAGCCACTGGGTGTGGCACTGCCATTGGGGAGGTTTGGCTAGAGATTTGGATAGATCCCTGCGGGAAGACTGTTTTATCTCTTGCATATGGGGCGGCTGAGACCAGCCCACCCACTGACGAGGTTTCTCCGGCAGCAGCCACTGTTTTAGCCGGGTGTGGAGAATCTGCGTTAGCAGCTCCTGATTTTTGATGGCGCTGGAAACTAGCTGGACTAGCACCGACTCCTGCCCCGTACCCATGTCCTGATGGGAAAGACGCACCCCCGAGCTGTAGTGAATGTCTCCTGATAACACTAGAACAGTCTGACGCTGCTGGAACAGCTTAGTTAGCAAGGTAGCTAACGCTGGATTGTTGAGGTTCCAGGAGTCACCCACATCGGCTGAGAAGACTTTGCCATTTTTGAGCTGCCAGACTTGAATCCAGTCTAATACTTTCATGCTGATAATGTTGGTGGACGCGACGACAAAGGTGACGGGTAAAGGGGTTGGATTGAGAGTAGTCGGCTGGCGATGGCGTGCCCTAGCCAGCTGTTTGAGGGGCTGGGAAAGCTGTTGGTCAAACGCGCTAGGACAGAGCAGCATCGGCGGTGCAATGGGTTTGGCCTCGATCGGGTAGCCGCGACGGGTACGGGTATCTAACACAACGACTTCGTGGCAGGGGCTGTGAAGGGTGTAGTGCCACCTGAGAGATGCTGGAGACCGCTTTAGCACCCAGCAATCTCCGTCTTGGGTAAATTCGGGCAGCCCGGTTTGGGTATTAATGGGGGGAAGACCCAGGTAAGTTGCGATCGCACTCTCCGCTTCTTGGTCATTGCCCCCAGATCGAGACCAGCGCTGGACCGCCATCAACAGTTTGCCACCGGACCGATCGGCCTCAAACTGTCGGGGCGTATTGCCCCAAGCTTGGCATATGGCATAGCTCAGGAGAGCGTTTTGCACCGCACGATAGCCCAGGGGACGTCCCAACACTCGCAGACACCAGGCTTGATTGAGATTCCAATCATCACTGACGTCATGGTCATCAAAAATGGTGTAAGTGGCAATATTAGCCAGCGCCCGGCGCACCTTCCATAGGGTATGCATAAACTGTTGCATGTGGCGTCGGTCTTGGTCCCAGCGTCGCATGGCTTTGTGCCCCGTCGTCATCTCTTTGCCTGGGGGTAAATCCACTGGCCAGCACACGGGGGAGCGTTCTAAAAGATACAGGGCGCAGTATTCGCCAAAGCTGAGAAAATGGCTGGTGACTTTTTCTTCTTTATTGTCGAGTCCGGCGGTCAGCCCAGCCTGATGGGTGACCAGGGGAGCCCGTTTACCCACCGGCAGCTGCTTGGGCGTTAGGGTTGTATGGCCGTCAATGGGCAAAGACTCTTCCCATCCCAGCAGGGTATCCCCTAGAGCCGTGGCCACCCACTGGAGCGGATCGGCCACGTCATCTCCGTAGACCTGATCGCCAGTTAAAAACAGCTGATGGGGGCGCTCTTTAGGCTGGCTGGCCGCTGTTTCTAGCAGGCAGTCCAACAGCGGCAGGGTGTCAAAACCAGCCCCGTGGGGTTTACGACAGGACCCGTGGACAATTTTAAGATCGGCGATGTGGGCAGGCGGTAAGGAAAATGTTGGTTTCTGATGGTCAAAGTAACTGACGGTGGCTGTGGGGACCCGGCTGCTACGCAGAGCCTCGGTCAAGCTATAGGTCTTGTCGGTGACAAACTGCAGATCGTAGGCATAGATGACACCATGGTGCAGTTGTTGCTTTTCCAGCTGCTCTCGCTGTGCCATAGGACAGGCGGTGACAGCCGCAATGTGTAGATGTTGACCAATGGCCACGGTCTCTCGCTGACCTTGCAACACCGGAGCGCCCAGCAGCTGGCCGTTGTGCTCAGTGGTCAGCACCTGTAACTTCACCGTACAGGCAAACTTTAGGGCGACCCACACGGTCACACCTGTGGGGTCTGTACGACGTAACGCTGGACCTGCCAATAGCGGTGGTAAATCCGTTAAAAATTCATCTCCGGCCAGGTATGCCATCATAGTCGGTGCTGGGGGCTCTGCTCGCGACAATTTTAGACCCGTAGCGATTAGCATATACCTGGGTAAATTCGGCCCCAAAGAAGAGAATTTGAGCTGAGTAGTAAACCCAGATCAGCACCACGGCTAAGGAACCAGCTGCACCATAGGCGGAGCCAACGCTACTGTTGCCAAGATATAGACCAATGAGCACCTTGCCAATGGTAAACAGCAGCGCCGTTATGACCGCACCGACGCTAACATCACGCCAGGTTATTTTGACGTCGGGGAGAACTTTGTAAATGAGCCCAAACAGCAAGGTGACCACGCCAAAGGAGAGAATGGCGTTGATTCCTTGCCATAGGGGTGCCCAGATTTGGGCTGCCGCAAAAATATTGCCCAGGGCTGCCAGACCGGCACTCAAGATGAGCGAGACCAACAGCAAAAACCCGATAACGGCCACCATGGCGAAGGATAGCAGTCGGGTGCGAATAAATTGCATGGGTCCCTGCTTGGCTGGCTTGGCATTCCAAATCAGGTTCAGGGATGTCTGCAGCTGACTAAAGACACCCGTGGCCCCAAACACAAGTAGCACGATGCTAATAACCGTAGGCCAAAACCCGCCTGTAGAAGATGTTTGGGTATTGACGAGTAGTGCCTGAATGATATCAGCGCTCTGCTGTCCCATTAACCCTGCGAGCTGATTGACCAGTTCACCCTGGACGGCTTCTTGACCAAAGACGGCTCCTGCGATCGCAACCACAATCACCAGCACCGGAGCCAAGGAAAACGTCGTATAGTAAGCCAGTGCCGCCGCCAGCCGAGATGCATCATCCTGCTGCCAGGAACGGATTGTAGACCGCAGCAGAGCAATCACAGATCGTAGTTTCATAGTCCTCTGGCGTGGGCCTAACTAATCAATCCGGAGCGCAGCGCCCGCACGGCGGCCTGAGTGCGGTCATTGGCCCCCAGCTTATTCAAAATATTACGCACATGGGTTTTAACCGTGCCCACCGTAATAAACAGCTTTTCCGCAATCTGCGCGTTGCTGCATCCGGACACAATCAGCTCTAAAATCTCCAACTCGCGGTCGGTGAGGGGATAGGTCTCAATAATTTGCTCATACTCAGGCTCAACGGCACGAATTTCGACGGTGCGGTCTTCTATCCCTACCCCTGCCCCCAGAGGCTGCCTCATCTGCTGCAGTACAATGCTAGCGATGGCCGGATCAATCCAGGCATTGCCCTCGTGGGTTTCACGGACGGCATGTACTAGATCATCGGTTTCAATCTCTTTAGTGGAGTAGGAATCGGCTCCGGCAGCAAAGGCCGCGAGCACTGCTTTCTCACTGTCATGCATCGTTAACATGAGAATGCGTGTGGCCGCTTGGGGCTGATTTTCCCGAAAGCGCTTGATCAGCTCAATCCCGTCCATATCGGGCAGGCCAATGTCTACCAGGGCAACATCCGGCATCCGGGTTTCCAATAGCGCTAACCCATCTGTACCGTTGGCAGCTTCACCAACAAAGTCAAAACCGGCCTGCTTTAGGGCAGCTCGCAGCCCCATACGGGTCAGGTCGTGGTCTTCTACCAGTGCAATGCGGATGTCGCTCATGAACTCTTAGCTAGGGAAACTCCCGAGGATAATTAAACTCTCTTTCTTTTCTTGGCCAATCCTGTAACTCAGTCAAGATTATCTCTTACAGTCTGCCTTAGCATGGCAGCCCAGCTGATGTGAAACATCTATCGGATGAATGACCTCAGTAAAGCCTGACTCTATCTAAAGGTATAGATCCCGGCGGCGACCCGCCATAGGGGGCTGGCCTATCCTATTGTTAAGTTTAGTAGCAATGAATAAAGTGCTGCCCTCAATCAGTTGACTGGGTTGGACTGTTTACGATTTTATTGAGACTTTGACGTTCCGCCTCCGCCTGATTTATGAACAGTGACGTGTCATCACAGATTTCATCGGGGGATTGGGCTCATTTTTTCTCGTTGTCCCCGAGTCTACTAGCTGTTGTTGGGACAGATGGTTACATCAAACGGGTCAATCCTGTGTTTGACCAGTGCCTGGGATGGGAGAGAACCGTTCTGTTATCAAAGCCTTTTATAGCCTTTATTCATCCGGATGACCAAGCTGCGAGTACCGGAGCCATGGACCAGGCCATCAGCACTGGACAGACTGTGGTGTTTCGTAATCGATATCACTGCTTTGATGGCAGTTGGATGCAGCTAGAGTGGACCATTGGCGCAGCACAAGCTGCGGATGTGATGTACTGTATGGCTCGCGATTGTACTGGCCAAACGAAGCCTCGCCCATATCTAAGCCAGCTAGCTGCACAAAAGCAGCAGCTACAGACGATTTTTGATCGAGCGGGTGTCGGGATTGCCCGATTAGCCTTAGATGGACAATGGATTCAAGCCAATGACAAGCTCTGTGAGATCCTCAACTATTCCAAGACAGAACTGCTCCAAACCGACTTTCAGTCCATTACTCACCCCGATGATGCGGCTCAAGATATGGAGCACTATCAGGCGCTGCTAAAAGGAACGTCAGAAACTGTTGTGTTGGAGAAGCGCTATCTGCGCAAAGGCGGGGAGCCCATATGGTGCCGTGTAACGGCGTCTATTATTCATGATGGTGAGGGCTATTTCATTGCCTTTATTGAAGACATTACCGAGCGTAAAGCCAATGAGCACATCCTGGAGCACCAAAAAGATGAATTGGCTAGGAACAATCTGATTTTGGCCCAGATGACAGCTAGTTTGGGACAGCGAAATCAAGAATTGGATGAGTTTGCCTATGTGGCCTCCCACGACCTTAAAGCACCGCTGCGGGCCATTGCTAACCTGGCCACCTGGCTAGAAGAAGATCTCGACGGGCAGCTCCCCGCTGAGAATAAGCAGCAGTTAGAGCTGCTCCAGGGCCGGGTCCATCGTATGGAAAACCTGATCGATGGTCTGTTGGCCTACTCGCGTGTGGGCCGGGGCGATCAGATTACCGAGCCGGTAGATTTAAATGTGCTGCTGCGCAACCTAGTTGATTTATTGGATCCGCCGCCTGGGTTTACGATTGCGATCGCACCCAACCTACCCACGCTAAACACAGCCCGTCCAGCCCTAAACCAGGTATTTGCCAATTTGCTGAGCAATGCCATTAAGCATCATGACCGTACCGATGGCCACATTGATATCCGCTGTCAGCTGCTTGAAAATGGCCTCTATGAATTTTCCGTTACCGACGACGGCCCCGGCATTGACCCCGCCTTTCACCAAAAGATATTCAACATCTTTCAGATACTAGAAGCCCGAGATAAAACAGAAAATACAGGCATTGGCCTATCCATCGTTAAAAAAACGGTGGAAGCCGAGGGGGGCAACATCACCCTTGATTCCCAGGTGGGTCAAGGCTGTACGTTTCGATTTACCTGGCCACAAAAAAGCTGATTGCTAATTGTCTAACAAAACTATCCGTAAATTTAATGGACATCAAGGAAGTATAGAGAGCAGCGGGCAATTTCTACCCAAAGATAGATATCCGCCCAGGGTTATCCACCCTATCGGAGTACGAATAGCCCGCATTGGAACGTTATTCTGTTAACAGTTGAGAGTAAAAGCTGCATACCAGTGAATCGAAGTGATGGATGATAAGTCAATCAATATTTTGCTAGTAGAAGACGACGCTGTGGATGTAATGACCGTCCAGCGAGCGTTTAAGAAAGGCAAAGTAGCTAATCCATTGCACGTCGCTGGTAATGGTCTAGAAGCATTGGATCTATTGCGTGCCCCTGGTAGTCCACTGAAAGGCTCTCGCTGTGTAATCCTGCTGGACCTCAATATGCCTAAGATGAACGGCATTGAGTTTCTAACCCAGCTCCGTCAGGACCCTGATTTCCACAAGACCCCCGTGATCGTCCTCACCACATCTGACCAAGAACGGGATCGGGTGGAAGCCTACAACCTCCACGTGGCAGGTTACATTCTCAAGCCAGTGACCTTTTCTAAGTTTGTTGAGGTGATTACTGTCCTCAATCACTACTGGACCCTCTGCGAGTTTCCTTAAAATGAACGCCACTGACGCAACACTAAAGCTACTGGTCATTGACGATGACGATGTAGATCGTATGGCGCTGCGCCGGGCGCTGCAAGGGTCAGACGTAACCTTTGAACTGCAAGAATCCGACCGGGCCAAGTCGGGAATTGAACGGCTTAAAACTGAGTCTTTTGACTGTGCTTTTTTAGACTATCAGCTGCCTGACTGCGACGGTCTTACCTTAGTTCACAACCTGCGAGAAGCCGGGATCAAGATTCCCCTGATTGCGCTCACTGGCCAGGGCAATGAAGAAACAGCTGTTAGCCTAATGAAGGCTGGAGCTTCTGATTATTTGTCAAAGTCAAAGCTATCCAGCGAACCCCTGGCTCGCATGATTCAGAGCAATCTGCGCATTTACAAAGCTGAATGTGAAACGGCTCTAGTTAACCAGCAGCTGCGAGACACCAACGAACTACTCAAACAACGTAACCAAGAGCTGCTTGAGCAGCGGGAACAGATTCAGTTAAAAAACCTGCAGCTGATTGAGGTTTCACAGCTAAAGTCTGAATTTTTAGCAACCATGTCCCACGAGTTGCGCACCCCCCTCAACGCCATCATTGGATTTTCGCAAATCCTCATGCGGCAGCTTAAGGGCAATGCCAGCGATCGACAGCTGGATATGGTGCGGCGTGTTTTAACCAACGGGCAGCATTTATTAGAACTGATCAGCGACATTCTTGATTTTTCTAAGATTGAAGCAGGGCGGCTAGATCTGCGCATTGAGCCCGTCAATCTTGTAGAGCTGATTTCCACCACCGTCGAGGGGCTGCAGTCCCTGGCAGACCAAAAACAGCTGGACTTAAAAATAGACTTAGATCTATCCGATCCCAAGATTTCTAACGACTCCCACCGGCTACGTCAGATCATTACAAACTTGCTCTCCAATGCGATCAAATTTACAGATCAGGGGTTTGTTTATGTAACCGCTCGGGAAATATCGCCTGACACCATTGAAATTAGCGTGTCCGACAGCGGTATTGGCATTGCTGCTGAAAGTTTGCCCCATATTTTTAGTGCCTTTCACCAAGCCGATCAGTCTATCTCCCGTAAGCATCAGGGCACAGGGCTGGGGCTATCCATTACCCATTTGCTGTTAGAAATGATGCAAGGCAGTATTTCGGTGGAGAGTACAGTCGGCCAGGGCAGTCACTTTCATGTCCAGATTCCTCGCCATGCAAAGGTTGCTCAGAAAGCTTCTGTTACGCCATAGCTCCCCGAATTTTCATAGCTTGAATCTTTAGAAAAGTAATCAGAAATTTACTGATCTACCTATAGTTGGATACCAACGGCAATAGGGCCTGATACATTGGTAGGCGCACTGCTAATGTGCGTCGAAACTAATGAATCATTCTGCCGTGGTTAATATTCTGGCCGTTGATGATGCGGTTGATAATTTATTTTTATTAGAGACTCTTTTAGATGATATTGATGGCTACCAGGTCCATCTCGCTGAAAATGGGGAGGAGGCCCTGCAGACCATTGAGCAGTCGCCACCGGACATAATTCTGCTGGACATTATGATGCCCGGACTGAGCGGCTATGATGTGGCCAAACGCGTTCGTGAAAACTCGCAACTGCCTTATATTCCCATACTGTTACTGACAGCCCATGAGCAGTCTAGTCTGGTGAAAGGATTAGACGCAGGGGCTGATGATTTTTTGCGTAAACCGTTTGATGTGGACGAGCTACTGGCCCGAGTGCGTTCTATGGTGCGGCTAAAACGCAGCATTGATGCCCATCGCTACATGGTGCAGCAGCGCGATGATTTTGTAGCTCGCCTCACCCACGATCTAAGAACTCCCCTAGTGGCGGCTAATCGGGTGCTGGACCTATGTTTGCAAGGTACCTTTGGTAAAATTGACGAAGATGCCCAAACGGCCCTGGCTAACATCGTTACGAACAATAGCAACCTGTTAAAAATGGCTAACACGCTATTGGAAGTTTATCGCCATGATGCTGGTCAGAAATCCCTGTCATTTTCTAAGGTTTCCCTTGTCTCTATCTGTGAGGCTGTTGTCCAAGAATTGTCTCCCCTAGCGGGTGATAAGGGTATTGAGCTAGTGTTGGAGACTGTGGACCGCAGTAATGGCTACTGTGTACAAGGGGATCACCTGGAGCTAAGGCGCTTAGTGACAAACTTGGTAGGAAATGCCATCAAGTTTACAGACCAAGGTCTGGTCGCGCTACGGCTGCGGTCTCTAAATGATGGTAATGTCAGTCTGGATGTGAAAGACACAGGGGCCGGTATCTCAGAGGAGGACCAGCAACAGATTTTTGAATGGTTTCGCCAGGGCAATCACATGCGCTCCGGTAGCGGATTGGGGCTACATCTTGCCCAGCGTATTGCCCAACTCCACAATGGCAAGATTATCCTTGAGTCAACCCTAGGTAAGGGCAGTACATTCAGTCTGGTACTGCCTCAGCTAGACAACAGCGATTTTTAGGCGTTGACTTTGATTCGATAGTTTCAGTTTCATTTATAAATTGATTCCTAGCTCTATCGTTATCAATAGTTGTTTAGACGTTGTTACCCATCCAAAAATCATCTGGACCATTTCCACTGATGTCCGATGAAACTCTGGCACCAACGACGCACAGCAATCCTCTAATAGCAAACACTCATAGCCTAAATCATTGGCCGTTCGCAGTGTGGTATGCACACAGCACTCTGTTGTTACCCCCGTGAGTAACAGTTTTCGGATCTCTCGCTGTCGTAAAATTAAATCCAAATCCGTCGCCACAAAGGCTCCTTTTCCGGGCTTATCTAGAACAATTTCTCCTGACACTGGCTGCAGCTCATCTACAAAATCGTGACTTTTGGAACCTCGGGTTAGCAATTGCCCCAGGGCTCCCTCGCTACCAATCTCCGCATTCTGTCGTTTTGAGCGTGCCAGCTTATGGGGTGGACAGTCACTTAAATCCGGACGATGGCCCTCGCGGGTATGAACAATCGTCACGGATGTTTGCCGCAATAACTGGAGTAATGTTTGCAGAGGCTTAATCGGCTTCTGAGTCTGACTTACATCAAACCCTTTACAGTCAGCCCATCCACCCGGCGTACAAAAGTCATTTTGCATATCGATCACCAACAGCGCCGTGTGTGCTAGGTCAAGTGTTAAAGGATAGGGTTGAGCCGGAACCGTAATTTGATGGGTGTTCATAATCAAAAGAAAACCCCAGCAAAGCTAGGGCGTGTGTGAGACGGACTGTCTGTTGAGAACTTGGCCTTTGTACTGGTGCGGTTGCTCTAGCTAACCCAGCTCCACCTTAAAAAAGTCCAACAGAAACAATGCATAGATTTTTGTCGCGGCTACGACCTTGTCCATATCGATAAACTCATTCACTGGCGGCCAACCATCTTCCCCCGGACCAAAGGTAATGGACGGAATCCCGCTGTGGGAAAAGCGCAGCGTATCGCAGTAAGCATTCTTGCGATAGAGTACGGGATCTTTACCTAAGATCTGTTGGTATGCTTTCGATAATGCCTGCACATGCTCTGCATTTTCGGATACCTCTATGGAGGCAGGCACAAAGGTCTCTCCTTCCACTTGGGTAATGGTCGCCTGGAAGGTGGGATCCTTGGCCTGTAGTTCAGCAATCACCGTTTCCATGTCCTTCACAATGGACTCATAGGTCATACCCGGCACTAGACCAATGACCCACACCCTGGCTTTACAAGAGGGTGGGGTAAACTGTCCTTCCCCAATCTGTCCGGCTTCTATTTTGACTGGGCAAATGCTGGGCTGGGTGGGGCCATAAATTTGTGGTGCGTCATGGGTAAAGGTGGTGTTGCGCAATGTCTCGATCAGCTGAGCCATGTGCAATACAGGATTGACCCCTTCATCGGGTCGCCAGATGTGCGACCTTACCCCAGTAGTCTCAATATCCACCAAACATAGACCTGAGTGAGCCAGGGCAATGCCAATGCCCCAGTCATCTCCCTCGGTCCAGGAGGTGGGCTCCGCTGTAATCTCATAATCGGCGGTGAGACCATAGTTATTTAGCAGATGCAGTGCCCCCGCTTTACCATGGCGTTCTTCATCCACGGTATAGGCACAAATCAGCTCACCGTTAATTTTCACCCCGGCCTGACGCAGCATCTCAATGGCAATTAGCTGACAGGTCATGTTGCCACGGGTATCCGACGTGCCGCGACCGTAGAGATACTTGCCGCGCAGGGTGGCGTTGTAGGGGTTGTGGCCTGACATGTGCCATTCTTTTGGATCACAGGAGGGATAAGTGTCCAGATGATCATTGAAGATAAGAGACGGTCCGGGCAACCCATCATTCCAGCGACCGACCACATTGGGTCTACCTTCGATGGCTGATACCCATTCCACGTCTAGCCCTAGGGACTGTAGGTGCTGTCCCACCTGTCTCGAAATATCTTCCTCATGGGCCATGGGAGCTTCTGGATCGATGGAGTTCCCACAGCCGGGTTGCCCCGTAGGTACCAGGTCTTTGATTAGCTGCACGCATTTTTCTTGGGTGATGCCTGCAAGGATCTGTTTCTGTAGATCGGTCAGTTTTGTTGGGGTAGAGAGGGTTTCTAACATTGAATGCACTCCAGTAAGTTGTCAGATAACATATGCCTCATAGCCAATATTTCTAAAGAATCAATCACAAAATCTAGCCTTGCCAATGAACAACCTTTGAGGCAATCACCCTGAGAAGAAAGTCCGATATCACCCCAAAAAACCCAATCATCAAAATGCCAACAAACAGCGCTTCTACGTTAAAGAAAACGCTGGCATCCTGAATGATATAGCCAATGCCGATATCCCCTGCCAACAGCTCAGCGGCGACTAAAATACCAAAGTCCACAGAGAGGGCTACCCGCATACCGGTAAAGATACTGGGGAGTGCCGCAGGCAAAATCACATATAGAAAAATGGCCAGGTCATTAGCCCCCAGGGTGCGGGCGGCTAAAATCTTATCCTTTGGGCAAGACTGTACACCAGCCATCGTATTGAGCATAACAATCAGGGCTCCGGCATAGAGAATAATCAAAATTTTAGAGACTTCACCAATGCCAAACCAGAGGATAAACAGGGTGATAAATGCCAAAGGCGGAATCGGTCGCAGGATCTCGGTGACGACATAAAAGGCGGCTCGAACGTACTTGTAGTAACCCATGAGCAGGCCTAGCAGTAGCCCGACGACGGTGCCAATGCCAAAGGCCGTGAATACCCGTCGCAAACTGCCGAGAACATGACTCAGGACAGGGGTGCCCGCATAGCCTTTGCGGGTCATGGCTAGAAACTCGGTGACAATGCCGGATAAACTGGGGAGAAAGAGTTCATCGATCCAACCCATGCGGGTGGTGGTTTCCCAGAGGATGAGGATCAGGGTGGGGATTGCGATCGCAACACAAAACAATACCGCCTTCTCACGCAACGCCTGGGTTTGCAGGTCTTGCCCCTTAAAAGCGGGCACTCCTCCTTGTTTAGATACCTTCAACTGCATACACTAATTCCCCTCTAACGTACAGACGTTGCATGGAACATCTCTTCGCTGTACAGACGTTGCATGCAACGTCTCTTCGCCTTTAACCAATCGCCTTCATCTTCAAATAAAGATCCGTTCGATGCTGATTAAACGCCTCCGACACCCGATTCATTGCCGTATAACGGGGTTCAGGCAGGTGAATCTCAATATCGTGGGCGATACCGCCTAAATTGCGATCTAAAATCACAATGCGATCGCTCAAAAATACAGCCTCCTCAATACTATGGGTAACAAACAAAATCGCCCCAGCCACCTGCTCATGCAGCTTCAATAACTCCTCCTGTAGCCCTTCACGGGTTTGAACATCCACTGCCGCAAAGGGTTCATCCATCAGCAAAATCTCCGGCTGCACTACCATCGACCGAGCTACCGCCACCCGTTGCCGCATTCCCCCCGAAAGCTGATAGGGATATTTACGCTCATTGCCCTGTAAGCCCACCAGCTTAATAATGGTGTCTATTCGGTGTCGCTTTTCATACTTTGAAAGCGATTGAAACCGAAAGCCAAACCCAATATTTTGCTCAACCGTCATCCAATCAAACAGGGCATTGCTTTGAAACACCACCCCTCGCCTGGCGGATGGCTCCTTGATTTCCTCCCCATCGTGGGAGACATTACCCGCCAATGGTTTATAAAATCCCGCAATCAGATTTAAGATTGTTGATTTACCACAGCCTGATGGCCCCAACAACGTTAAAAACTCTCCTTGCTGAATACTCAAATTTAAGTCCTGCAGCACCAGGCGCTTGCGACTATAACCAAAAGAGACGGCATCTAGCGAAACAATCTCAGCTTGAGTTCCCTCAAGGTGACTATGCTGCTCCAGAGAGCTAACCGTTGCTTGGACAGGCGATTGGGACATGCTGACAAAAATGAGACAGGCCTTTAACTGAGGGTGGATGACAAGCTATGAGATTATTTCGATTCCAGGTATTCCGCCACGTAGGAAGAATTGATCAACGGAGCCAAATCTTCTGGCGCACTATCCAATCGTCCCTGATCCACCAGGAACACAGCATATTCCTCATAGGCCTTATACAGATTAGTGGACTCAGGCTCTCCAGGGGTACCCAGCCACTCGTCAGTCAGCTGATCTTCCATCATCACTACTGTTGATCCTTGCCGGTCAACCATGGCTCCAAACTCTTCAGGGGTGAGATTTAGACGTTCGGCTTCCCATTTTTGCCCAGATTTTAGATCGGCCAGATAATCCTGCTGAGCCATGTCCCAGGCTTCCATAAATTTGATCATCACCTCAGGATTCTCTTCTGCAAACTCTTTCCGGGCAGCCCATAGCGCCACTGCATAGGCACCCACCGATTTTGCCGTGGCAATGTCCTTACCTCCCAGCTCGTTGAGCTTGCCAGCAGCCGGTTCCCAGGTCCAAGCGGCATCAATCTTCTTGGCCGAGAAGGCGGCCGCCATTTCAGATGGTTTTAGATTCACCATGTTAATGTCGTCCTGGCTCAAGCCCGCTTGATCTAGGGCCGCCAGGAGAGAATGGTGGCCTGAGGTGCCAATGGTTACCCCAACATTTTTACCCTTGAGACTGGGCACATCTGCGGCTGATTCACCCGCAAGCAAACGTTCTGCCGTCAGGGGAGCATGGTCTAAAAGCACCACCTCAATATCAATACCGGTGGCAAACGCTGTCAGCGAGGGGAACGGAAAGAACCAGGTAATATCCACTTCACCCGCTGCTAGGGCCGGTACCATCGCCCCACCAGACGAGTATGGACTCATTTCCACATCCAGACCCACTTGCTCGAAGTACCCTTCGTTATAAGCAACCATGGTGATGTTATTGATATCACCGGTCTGAAACCCCACACGCACCTTGGGTAAATCTGACGTCGGTGATGCAGCAACAGCCGCTGTTTCTGCTGTCTCTTCAGCAGGCTGATTAACGTCTGCTGCTGGCCCACAGGCTATGGCCAGGGTTAAAGAACAAACCGTTAAACTGCTGAGGGCAAAAAACTTACGCCGGTTAAAAAAGCGTGTAACTGATCGCTGCATGGTCGCCTCCAATGCTTATAGACGCTGAGAGCTTGATATCAATACCTCGCACGTTAGGAAACACTTTGACAGGTGTAGAAATTTGAGCCGTATCGTTTACTACCAATCTTCTAGTGCGGACATTTCTATTAATCAATAAAATTTATGGATCGATAAAATTTATTCTGTAAAGCCGCTAAAGCCTCCAGAATATAGCCCCTTGTCAGAAAACGGCGCTTTTCCCATGGCTCGCCCCGTTCATGCCAAAATCTAGGTCATGGGTATGCCGTAAAGAAAGCAATTATGACTCAGCAGACCGACACAGATATTCTTCTCACTGTCTCTTCTCTTCAAAAAAATTATTCTAAAGGAAGTCTCACCCCTGTTCAGGTGATTAAAACCATTATTGCCAAACTAAAACAGCGCGGAGATGATGGTATTTGGACGTGCACGCTATCTGAAGAAACGCTAAGTGAAAGAGCTGTAGCTCTGACAAATATGTCCGCGAGCCAGCGATCTCAACTCCCTCTATGGGGCATTCCCTTCAGCGTTAAAGACTGTATTGATGTAGCAGGTATCCCCACATCGGCGGCCTGCCCGGCTTTTGCCTACAACGCCACCCATACTAACCCAGTCGTTCAAAAACTACTGGATGCTGGGGCCATCCTCATTGGCAAAACCAATCTAGACCAGTTTGCCACAGGACTCGTGGGGATTCGCACTGGATATATAGCTCCCCACAACGCGTTCTCAAAAGATTATATTCCGGGTGGGTCCAGTTCGGGGGCCGCCTTATCAGTTGCCCATGGGTTAGTATCCTTTGCTATTGGGACAGACACAGGGGGCTCTGGACGGGTGCCGGCTGGATTTAACAACATTGTCGGACTTAAACCCACGCGAGGTTTACTAAGTACTCGGCATACGGTTGAAGCGTGTAGAACATTGGACTGTCTTTCAATTTTTTCGCTGACGGCAACAGATGCCCAGACTGTGCTGGCAGTTGCCCAAGGGTATGATCCAGACAATCCTTTTTCTCGGCCAGCCGGTGCTTCTCCAGCATCGTTAAGCTCTTATCAGACCCGGCAACCATTTCGATTTGGGGTGCCTCGACCTAACCAGCGAGAGTTTTTTGGCAATGGGGATATAGAAACCTGCTACAGCAACGCTATCAAAATCCTCACCGACTTAGGCGGAGTCTGTATTGAAATTGATTTCGAACCGTTCTTACAGGCCAATAACCTATTGTTTAATGGGCCATGGGTGGCAGAACGCTATGCCTCGGTAGGAACGTTTGTTGAGGCAAATCCGGATAGGGTGTTTCCCACCACTCGTAAGATTATTCTCAACGCCAAAAATCTGAGCGCATCTCAAGCATTTGAAGGAATATATGCCATGGAAACGCTGAAGCAAAAAATTAAGCCTCTATGGCAAGAGATTGACTGTTTGATGGTGCCAACAACAGGCACCGTTTATCGTATAGAAGAGGTTGAAAAGGAGCCTTTGGCACTAAACGCTAACTTGGGATACTATACAAACTTTGTCAATTTGCTGGACTTAAGTGCGATCGCAATCCCCAACGGATTCCAATCCAATGGCATTCCCACCGGCATTACATTTATAGCCCCCCCCTACAGTGAAAACTATCTAGTAGGTCTGGGGTCAGTCTTTCACCATGGTAGCAATCACCAATTAGGAGCAACGGCATTTAAAGTGGGTTCGTAAACTAATACTAAGCAGCTTGAGGAGTCTTTGACTTCCACCATCGTCGATTAGATGAGCGGTTCATTGTTGTTGTTTACCCTATTTGTGGTAACAGAGCCAGTTGTATAGGACTGTTTAGTCCCCTTAACTTCCGGGCATTCTGAGATCACTTGGTTTTATCAGGAGGTTGGCATGGGGACAAGTTTCAACATTACTCAGCTGTGTCGATCAATCATTCACTCCCAGGGAAGCAGCTGCCTCCAGATTGAAGCAAACGATGTGATCTGGAAAGTCTTTGTTTGTAATGGCCAACTTCAATATGCTATACACTCTCTTCAAACCTTAGATACCCTGGCACACCATTTGAATCGACTGGGATATACGCTCTCGCAATCTGTGCGTGAAGGTTTTGACTCTTTAACGAGATCAAATCCATGGGAGCGGACGCTATGGAATGCCATTAAACAGCTTGAGCAACAAGGTGTTTTATCAGCTGAGAGTGCTAAATCAGTTAAACTTGCCCTATCTAAGGATGCTTTAGAGCCATTGCTTTGGTTGCCAGAGGCTAAACACAGTAGCAGCCCTCATCAGTTAGCCGATACAGACTTGCTATCATTAACCACTGTTTTGGATGAGCTAGAGTTACGGCTCCAGAGCTGGCAACGCCTGCGGCCCGTAGTGACATCTCCCTATCAGCAGATTTCATGCCCTGATAGTACCCGTCTTAATCAACCAGTCACTAACGGCCAGCTTAATCAAGCCCTACTGTCAATGCTGGCTCAGCTAATGCAGAAAAATAGTATTTACCAAGTTGCTTTTTTACTCAAACAGGACAGTCTGAAGGTAGCTCAACTGCTATACCCCTATATTCAGCAACAGATTTTTGTATTGACTTCCCCAATCTTTCCTTTAGATAAGCTGCCATCTGTTCCCGCAGATGTTTCCCCTCAGGCTACACCTCAAGCGCTCTCTGTACAAGAAGCTAAGAAAACATCTAAAATTGTTTGTATTGATGACAGTCCAGCTATGCTGGATACTCTCCGAAAATATTTAGAGGCAGATGGTTTTGATGTTGCTACAGTGGAAAATCCGATGGAATCAATGTCAACGCTGTTTGCAATGAAGCCAGATATGATTTTAATGGATGTGTCAATGCCTGGAATCAATGGTCGGCGTTTATGCGAAATTCTCAGACGTAGCAGCGCGTTTAAAGATTTGCCCATTATTATCGTCAGTAGTAATACTAACGTGTTGGACAAAGTAAAAGCAGAATCATCTGGAGCTACAGATTACTTGCAGAAACCTTTCTCCAAGGTTGACCTTTTAGCGATGATTAAGGCCCATCTAAAGGTGGCAGCCTCTGTTTAGGGGATTGGCTCGAAAATGAAATACCCAGAGAGCGAGTTTCGACTCCGCTCAACTCTCGCAGATGGAAGGTTGAGCGAAGTTGAGACCGGATTGATCGGGTACATTATTTAGCCACAGATCCTCTAAGGCGATGCGTATAGTCTGAACAAACGAACGGAGATTAGCCTGTAGAAGAAATAACATACGACAGAAATCACATACAACCCAATGAGATTACGCCTTGATCAGAGCTTCTAAAGACCGTAGTAATTCCTGTTCGTTGTAAGGTTTAGCAAAATAAGCAGATGCTCCCAGGTTCATTGCTAGCTGGCGATGTTTATCGCTGCTGCGGGATGTTAGCATCGAGATAGGCAAGTTTTTATACTTTGGACGCTGCTTGAGTTCGTCTAAGACTCCGTATCCGTCTAGTCGAGGCATCTCTACATCACAAAGAACAGCATGTATCTGTAATCCTCCTAGCAGTTTATCAACCGCTTCTTGCCCGTCACGAGCCTGTTCTACAAAGTAA
This sequence comes from Leptolyngbya cf. ectocarpi LEGE 11479, assembly GCF_015207065.1. Lineage (GTDB taxonomy): Bacteria > Cyanobacteriota > Cyanobacteriia > Phormidesmidales > Phormidesmidaceae > Leptothoe > Leptothoe ectocarpi. Next base: position 27,826 of record NZ_JADEXP010000004.1, read on the forward strand.
CCAGCTTTTTCTAGGGTGATTGTTAGAAGACGGCGCGAGTGTACGGAGTCATCAACGACCAGGATGGTTTTCTGAGCGGGTAATTGATCAGACTCTGTTGGGGCATCGTCAACAGGTATGACTGTTTGGTCGGTAGATGTTTCTAGAACTGTTGGCGTACCGTTGATCAGCTGGGGTAGATCGATCAGGGGAACAACGCGCCCATCACCTAAAACAGTTGCTCCAACAAACCCTGAAGGAAGGTTAAAGGGACTTAAAATTGGACGAGTAGCTACTTCTTGTTCACCCCAAAAACGCTGAACCGTTACTGCGTGATATTTTTCACCATCGCGAACCACCAAGGCCATCGGACGGTTAATCACAGGAGCACCTTCAAATGGGTTGAACATAACCCTGCTCTTGACCTTTAAATACTGGTCAAGTGAAGCCAAGGGTAAGAGTTTACCTTGCCAGCTGAGCTGGGGCCCATGGTCTGAATCGATCAGAGTGTCCGATGATAATGCGATCAGTTCTTCTACAACATCGACGGGAATAGCAAAAACTATCTCTTGCTGCTCAAATAGCATAATGCGCAACACAGAAAGGCTGAGGGGAATATCAATGGTAAAAGTAGTGCCCTGACCAGACTGCGTGTTAACTCGAATGTTGCCCCCTAGCTGCTCTAGGTTAGTGCGTGCTACATTCATCCCAACACCACGGCCTGATAGCTCAGTCACTTGTTCTGCTGTGCTAAAGCCTGCATCAAAGATCGTAGACAATAGTTGCTGCTCGCTCATACGAGCAATTTGGTCCTCGGTGATACCGTGTTTGCGGATGCGATCGCAAATCTTAGCCATATCAATGCCACGACCATCATCATGAATAACAATGCGAGCTTGACTTCCCAACTGAGATGCCTGGATAGTAATTAGCCCCTCTGCCGGTTTACCTGCCGTTAGGCGTTCAGCTTCCGTTTCAATGCCATGGTCAAACGAGTTTCGTAGAATGTGGTTGAGTGGGTCTGCCAGCAAGTCTAGCGCTACTCGTTCAAACAATGTGGTTTCACCCTCCAGTTTAAGTTTGACCTTTTTGCCATACTTGATAGACAGATCGCGAAGCACTCTGGGAAAATGACTAATCGCATCTGCAAAAGGTCGCATCTGCGTTCTTGTCATGCGTTTTTGTAGTCGGCGTGTAGTGACATTGAGTGCCTGAGTAGACTGTCCCATTTCCTGCAAACCCAGACGAATATCTGCCGACACCTCTTGCAACTTAACGATGGTTTCCATCTGCTCTTGAGCCATTAAATGCAGCTCAGAATACTGGTCCATTTCCAGAGCGTCAAATCTCTGGAGCTGTCCTGTAGTCTGATCGAGCCCTCTTCGAGTTAACGGATGGCGGGCAAGATCGACATTGTTAGCGGCCATCAATGTCTCCTGTTTTAGCTTGTCTGTCAGCAGGAGATTTTCCATAGAAGCGCGATCATACCACTGACGCAGTCGGTCATTAAAGGCGTCTAATACGTCTATGCGTTGCTGAAGCAGTACCACAAAGTCATCCAGCCGCTGCTGACGCAGATTGACCGAATTACGCTCCAAAATCAACGCCCCGAAGAGATCGTTGATTTGTTGTAGATCATCTGCAGCTATGCGTAATGTACTGCTGAGACGAGGACTACGAGGCGGCTGCGGAAAACTGTGCTGAGGGCGAGCTGGATTAGCAAATGAAACGATAGCGTCAGTCGGCTCTAACACCTTCGTTGCTGAGTCGACCGGTTCATCATCTATGGGCGCTATGTTATCCAGACTCGGAACCTCAATCTGGTCGAAGGCTGTCTGTAGGCGATCTAAATCAGCCGACTCCCCGTGATTATTTAGCACTGGGATATCCATCTGATCGAAGGCCGTCTGTAGATGTTCCAGATTGACTAAATCGCTAGCTGTTGTCTCAGGTAAAGCATTGGCAGGCACCAAGTCTAATTTAATCGGTAGCCTATCCATCCGGCCCAGCTGCACCAGCGATTGGGAGCGTCGCCAGGCTGCCAAAGCCTGCTCTCTCAACGTTAATAGCTGAGCAGGGTCAGCGACGTCGGCCTGACTGTGAATCGACTGACAAAGACTGACAAATGCTTCTACTCCCCCCATCAGGCCTAAGTCGCTGAGGTGGGCTGCTTGGTCACATAGTGCCTGTCGCAAAGCCTCACCTTGATATTGCTTGGCTTCGAAGGTACTTAAGGACTCTTCCACTCCTCCATTAAAGATAAGGATTGCAACATCGATATCTTCTTCCTCCGAGAGCAGTCGATCTTCGTCAGCTTCACTCAAGTCGCCTAGCTGTACGCGCAGTTGTGCAATTACAGGGTTAACGTGAACAGCCATCCAGCTTTCGTCAATCCTAAACCCAGCAGATAACTGTTGCTGTACTAGCTTGAGACAGTCCACTCCCTGCAGTAACAACGTTTCTAATTCAGTATCTACTGATAGCTTACGAGCCCTGAGGATTTTGAGAAAATCTTCGAGATCATGAGCTACCTGGGCCATGGGAGTAAATCCCATCATGCCAGCTCCCCCTTTTAAGGAATGAGCTGCCCGCATGGCAATATCTAGCTGTTGGGCAGGACTATCAGCTATCGGCAGCCCCAAGAGTACCTGCTCCATCTGCTCAAAATACTTGCCAGATTCTTCTAAGAATCTTTGTCGGACCTGTTGATCTGTATCCATGGCAGGGGAATGAGGCTAAAAGCCTGAGGGATGTTGACAAGAGTGGTGACTGAGCTTTTGGCCTAATCTTCTAGCTTGAACTGTTCTACCGATGCTTTGAGAGACTGGGCAATTTGAACAGTTGCTTGAATAGATTGAGCCATTTGGTTAGATGATTGAGAACGTTGTTCAGAGCCTTGAGCAACCTCCTTAACAAGTTCTGTAACTGCTGCCGATGACTCAGTCTGATATTGGGTAGAGGCAGAAATCTGCCGCATCAGCTGATTAATTTGCTCAGATTTTGTTAGAACTTCGGTTAGCTGTTCTTTAGTAGCCTCTACAAGATTGGTACTATCGACTACCTGGGCTGTTCCAGTTTCAATAGACTTTACTAGCATCTGGGTTTCTGTTTGAATACTGGCGACAACCTGAGCAATTTCTTTAGTGGCCGAGGATGATTGTTCTGCTAGTGAACCAACCTGCTCAGCAACTGCTGTAAATCCTTCACCCATTTCTCCAGCCCGAGCGGCCTCAACACTGGCGTTAACCGCTAAGAGGTTGGTTTTGAGGGCGATTTCATCAATCAAATTTACAGTCTGTGAAATTTTTTGCGCAGACTCCCCTAATCGCTTGATTTTTTTAGCCGTTTCTCCCACCGTCAAACGCAGCTCTAGAATACTATCGACCGTTTGATCCATGGACGTTGACCCGGCTTTAACGGTGGTGTAGGTAGCTTGAGTCAGCCGAGAGGCTTCTCCAGCGTTGGTAGCTACTTCCTGAATTGATGCTGAAATATCTTCAACAGCCTCCATGGTATTTTGCAGAGATTCTGCTTCGGCTACGGCCTGAACGGCTAACTCACGAACAATGCTCTCATTGCCGCTCAGAGCACTGGTCACTTGACCAGTTGACGATTTTACCTGTCGGGCTGTGAAACGTAAATTTTCGATAATCGAGTTAAATAGGTCAGCCACAATGCCAACGTCCCCCTCTGACAGCTGGGCTCGTACCCGGAGGTCGCCATCGGCGGCATCGCCGACATCCTCCATCAGCTGAGAGATCTCATTTTCTAGCAGCTCGCGCTGCCGTTCCTGTTCAGCAGCTGCATCTTGCTGTTGTTTTAACAGGCTTTGGATTTGACTTAAGAGTTGATTAAAACCCTGCCCTAATGTACGAGTCTCAATGGTACCTGCTAGGCGCGCTCTAACACCTAATCTGCCAGCAGCGGCAGATTCTGCTGTCGTTGTTAAAGCCTGTAGAGGCATGGCTAACTGACGCGACAACACAACCAATACGCCAGTCGCTAAGATGGCTAAGATCAGTGTGGTGCTGCCAAATAACCGGAGTAGATCATTCCCAGCTGATTGCACGTCAGTTGTATCTACCGCTGCGATCGCAACCCACTCTGTTCCAGGAATAGTAGTCAGGCTATAGTGCTGATTATTTAACGCTACCGAAGCGTTCAAAATAGTGTTCTTCTCGGTCGTACTGAGCCATTCTAGGTCCACAGCAAGATTGGGTGAATCCACTTCTGCTCTAAGATTAGAAATGATTTCTGCCAACGGTTGATCAGGATTCTTAAGTGCCCGATCTAGCTGTTGAGCTACACCAAAAATAATCTCTCCACCCGTCACCGACTTGGATGAATCAACAATATTGGTTTGGTCAATCGGCTCTCCATCTTGTACAGTGATAGAACTAAATACTGAGCCTGTAGGCGTGTCGAGCAGCTGAATAGTTTGAGTTCCTTTCAAATTGGTTGTCAAAATATCAGCTAACTTAGTATTTAAGGAATCAGTGGGGGTCAATGCCTTAATCACTCCCAAAAATTCGCCAGTAGCTGGGTCTTTAATTGCTTGGGATAAGGGTACTCCAAACACACCTGAGGACTCATCAAGTTCCGGTGAACCGACATATTGACCTTTTTGGTCAGCCTGTTGCCACCAGATTTCATCGCGCTGTACAAAGTCAGATGTAGGCTGACTGTAAGCAATATTAAATCCGTGACGTTCAGTAAAAAAGAGTTCACCAAATCCTTCTGCTTCAACCACTTCTCTAAGATATTGGTTGAGTGTAGCGTTGGGTTGTAATAGCTTAAAAGCGGAAAATTTCTTTTCTAATTGATCGATGGGCTGTGTATGTAATTCTTCTGCCGCAGATTTTTCCCCGCCAGTTTTGAGTGCTTGGAGTACCGCTGGGCTGAGCCCAACAACCTCAGGTAGCTTTAGCGTATCCTCAATGTAGTTGGTGGCCGTTTCAGCCGCCAGGGTAGACTCTAGGCGCAAGGTTGCCAGGAGTTCTGTCTGTGCTTTTTGTTTTACTGTCCGAAAGCCTAGTGCTCCAGCCACAACGAGAGGGATTAGCGTTGTCGGCAAGATAAAGGTTAAAAGTCGGTTGGTTAGCGTAGTGCCTTTTTTTAACTGTTTCTGACCACGTTCTTTGTTTGCTTGTACGGCCTTAGTATTGGCAGTGAGTGACTGAGATTGGGCTGAGTGATCAGAAAAAGTGGACTCGGGAGAAATCATAGTAATTTGGACAAGAACGAGTGGACAAAAAAGACAAATCCGCTAATCTACGCAACAATTAACAGTTGACCAAATAAGACCAGTCAAATATCTGATCAATCTGTACTCACAAGAGCATCAACATTGAGTAGAAACGTTTGCTCTCCTTGATGTTTAAACCAGCCTTGGCAATAGGGTTGAAGTTCAGGCACAATATCGTCTGCTTCAAAATTCACCTCTTCTGGGTGTAACCGTAGAGTCGTTTGGATCTGCTGAACGCTCAACCCTAACAATAAAGAATTAGGGTTTTGATGAGTGATGTCTGGCAGTCCTACAACAACAACATTATGATGTCGTATGCGTTTGTTTCCCTGGGTTAGGTTGAGCCGCTGGGCTAGGTCTAACACCCAGAAGACCTGACTACGGTTTCCCATCAGCCCTAAAGTGTAGGCTGGCATGTTGGGAATGGGAGTAATACTGATGGTGGAAAGACGTAGGGTTTCTACTATTCTGGTCAGAGGAACGGCCGCGTATAGAGACGACGACAAACAAAATCGTAGATAAAGTTCTCCCGTCTGGCGTTTTGAGCTAAAGACTTCAGGTAGTAGGCTCTGCAGTCTTTCAAAGGTGGTTTCAGTTTGCATGGGTCGAAAAAGAGGCCACAGAAATCTAATTTAGACTTCGACAGAACGAACAACGTCAACCAACTGTTCTTCGGTACAGGGTTTAACTACATAAGCGGCTATACCTTGCTTTTTTGCCCAGGTTTGATCTATTTTGCGTCCTTTCGTTGTACAAGCAATTACAGGAATGTCAGCGGTTTCAGGTGCTCTCTTTAGAGTGCGGCACAGCTCTAAACCAGTTACTTCTGGCATCACTAAGTCGGTAACAATAATGTCTGGCTTGTTTGCCTTGATCTGTTCTAGTGCGATCGCACCGCTTTCTGCCGTTGCTACCTGATATCCAGCACGCGATAAATAGTTAGACATCAGATCAAGCTGAGATTGCATATCATCAATAACAAGTATTGTTTTGGCCATGGTTAGATCCTAGTTATAACGGTCGAAACGATGTCTGATCCTGGGACGCATCAATCTGTGAGACGCTGGCAGGCTATACACATGCGAGCCAGGCCTATCTTCTAGATCAGCCACCTGGCAGGCGTTGCTAATCTCTGGCAGGTCTCATCTCAGAAGTCTCGCCAAGTAGCATTTATATCAGAATGAATAGTGCTAGAGTACCCGGTTATTCTATTGCGGCAACAATAGCTGATAATGACTCATCCTTACAGAGATCGACAAACAAAATAAAGGTCTAAGGTTGCTAGATAGAACGCTAGATTTGACATGCTTGAGGGAACGTTAGAGTCGCATTTCATGATTCTAATTTTTGGGGGTGATTAATCTCACACCTCAGTGAATACACCAATGAGGACACGCCCTATGTTTTTTGAACGACTTCCATCTAAGCAGCTACACCGCAGACAATTCAATCTACTGCTGGCTGGATTAGGATTGGCTCTAACATTTAGTGCTTGCACCCCCAAAGCAAAAAACACTTCGGCAACGGGTGCCATGCCAGATGAGATTCGTATTGGCTATCAAGTCATTCCCAATGCCGAGCTGCTAGCGAAAGCTGAGGGCTTAGTTGAAGAGAGTTTACCCAACACTAAGGTCAGTTGGATTCAGTATAGCTCTGGTGGCGATGTCAACCAAGCTATGGTAGCTGGAGATATCGATATGGGGTTAGTTGGATCTGTCCCTGTATCTACTGGAATTGCTACAGAGCTACCTTATCAGGTGTATTTTATTCACGATATTATCGGTGCCAATGAAGCTTTAGCTGTGCGTACTGACTCTGGCATTGTCCGACTAGAAGACATCAAAGGGAAGAAAATAGCTGTTCCTTTTGGTTCAACCACTCACTTCAGTCTGTTATCTACTCTCAAAGAAAATGGTATTCAGCCTAGCGAACTAGACATTATTAATATGACGCCTGAGGCGATTGCATCGGCTTGGAACAAGAATGAAATTGACGGTAGTTTTATTTGGCACCCTACCTTAGGTAATCTTTTAGAGAATAAGGGAATTGTCCTTACATCGGCTAAGCAGCTAGCAGCAGAAGGAATTATCACAGCTGATTTGGCCGTTGTGCATAGAGATTTTGTCAGCCAGTATCCTGACGCGCTTGTGAACTATGTATCAGCCCTAGATGCAGCTGTGGCACTGTACCGTAGTAACCCAGAAGCTGCAGCGACATCTTTGTCTAATGAACTAGGGTTAACCCCGGAACAAAGCCGAATCGCTATGGATGAACTAATTTGGTTAAGTGCAGATGAGCAAGCGAGTGCCAAGTATTTAGGTAATTCTGACTTGCCAGGAGCCTTAGCCAAGGTCCTCAAAGAATCAGCTGAATTTATGGTGAGTCAAGGCGCGATTCCACAGGCTCCGGATCTAGATACTTACAACGATGCGATTTACAGCACAGCTGTTAATGCTGCCAGCGATTCAGTGGCATCAAAATAAGAAAGACCAGTATATGAGGCTTAGTGACACAGTGACGAAGGTTTTGTATAATCTGCGAAGTTCAGCGCCTCTATTTGCAAGGCTCAGGTGCTGGATGCGAAAAGGTTGATTCGTCCTACGACTACTTGCCTGTCCCCTGCTAAGTAGTATTTGCATCTAGTTATTTTCTAATCCATGGTGATAGTGTGGCAATGTCTACCAGTAACCTGACTCTCCATCGCTATAAGCGGACGGGCAAAGGGTACAACGAAGCTCTGGGTAATGGGGTGGAGCTTGCCCTGATGCTGATTCCTGCTGGGGAATTTATGATGGGGGCGGCAGAGGATGAGACTGATAGTCGCGATGACGAACGTCCTCTGCATTTGGTAAAGGTGCCACAGTTCCTGATGGGACGATATCCGGTCACCCAGGCCCAATGGAAGGCGGTGGCCGAATATGAACAAGTTGAGCGTAAGTTAGATCCTGATCCTTCTAGATTTAAAGGGGATAACCGTCCGGTGGAGCAGGTGTCTTGGTACGAGGCGGTAGAGTTCTGTAAGCGACTTTCGTCCAGGACAGGTCGGGAATATGGATTGCCGAGCGAAGCAGAGTGGGAATATGCCTGTCGGGCAGAAACTGAGACACCGTTTCATTTTGGGAAGATCATTACAGTTGAAGTCGCTAACTTTTTCAGTAGTGATTCAAAGAGAGAATATAAAGGAGAGACTACACCTATAGATTATTTTGGTATAGCCAACGCTTTTGGCTTGTGTGATATGCATGGCAATGTATTGGAATGGTGCCAGGATCAGTGGCATGATAACTATGAGCAAGCACCGACCGATGGAAGTGCTTGGTTGAGCAGTGATGAGAGCGCTTCAAGTGTGCTACGCGGTGGTTCCTGGTACCACTCTCCGGGGTATTGTCGCTCCGCCTCTCGTAGCTACTATGCGCCTGTTAACCGTCACTTCAGTATCGGTTTTCGAGTAGTATGTCATGCCCCGTAGGCGTTAGCCTTCTCGAAGAGTGGACTCTTTAGTAACACTCTTTCTCTTTTACTCTTTTACTCTCTTTGGTTCGTGGCGCCTCGATTTTTTGGCTAGGAGATTGTTCTAACGTTAATGCCCTTTAGCTAAGTCAGCATAATCTGCGATCCTGAGTCCTAAAATGATCAGAAAAATCGCCTCAATTGCCGAGAGGATGATGGTAAAAGCCGATACTGTTGAAGCTAGGATCCAGAAAACAATCAGAGCCATGAGTCCTGAAACTACAAAGGTAATTTGGTCGATGACGAGTTGAGTATACTTCCGGCGTTTGCGACGTGGGTCATCGCGGTGGGCTGTTTCCCAGCCAAATAGATACTGCTCGTCAGCTGAGCCGCCGATGAGGTCGGATATGCGTTTTTCAAGGGTGTGTCGGACGTAGCGACCGATGGCTGATATTTTTTCGTCGTTGATCAGGTAGGTCCAGCCCATGACGAGGCATACCCAGGGAATGACTAGAAAGGCATTGTAGCCTTGGGTATTTGTGAAGGCAAAGGATGCGATCGCACCAAAAAGCCCCAGCGTAACGTACAGCAGATTATCTCGGAAGCCAATCCGCATGCTTTGTTCGGCTTTTAGGACTCTGTACTCGTCCATTAAAATTTGTAGGGTCTGCTCGTTGCGGTCCATGGGCTTAGAAACGTAGGATGTGTCAGATTAATTGTGTCGATTCATTGTGAAAGCTAAGCGATTTCACTGAAAATTTCCAGAATCTGGGTAAGTTGCGTTGTATCGACCAAAATAGATGTGACTCAGATTATTCGTTAGCAAGCAATGGCTCAAGACAACCTGCGTGCAGTCATTCTTACGGCAATATCCACTGAATTTAAGGCCGTCAGGACATTTCTGTCCGATAGCCAGCAGGTTAAGCACCCAGAAGGTAACGTTTATCAAAAGGGCATCTTCAAAGCTAACAATCGAACTTGGACAGTTGGTATCGCACAGATTGGCAAAGGCGATGCTGTTGCCTCATTGCAGACCGAGAGAGCTATTTCATACTTTGACCCTCACGTGATTTTTTTCGTTGGGGTTGCAGGAGGTCTGAAGGACGTGGATATCGGCGATGTCGTCGTATCTACCAAAATATATGGCTATGAATTTGGCAAAGCTGAAAAAGCCTTTAAAACCCGCTCCGAAATAGGGCTGAGTGCTTTTGCATTGGAGGAATTAGCTAACGCAGAGGTCAATAGCGAGCAACCAGCTTGGCTAGAACAATTGAAACCTGCTTCTAATCCCTTGCCCAACGCATACGTTGGCCCGATTGCTGCCGGAGAAAAAGTAATTGCATCTAAAGAGTCCAGCGTATATCAACTGCTATCTGCTCATTACAGTGATGCCCTTGCTGTAGAAATGGAAGGCTTTGGCTTTTTACTGGCAGTGCAAAAACGCCAGCGACCGGTCTCAGCTATTGTGGTACGAGGCATTTCTGATCTGCTCGAAAATAAAAATGATGATCCGAATCAACCATCAGAAAAAATAAGGCAAGCGATGGCATCGCGTCATGCCAGTGCTTTTGCTTTTCAACTTCTGGCAAACTTTGAACCCCATGTCAGTTTCGTGGGACCTCAACCTGTCTTACGTAAGGTCGAGTCTGAGGTGTGGGATGAATTATTTTCGTATTTTCAAGAGTCAGAATTACCGATCATTGCCCCATTGTGTCAGGAGGCGTTTGAGGATGTGTTGACACCAGAGCAACGGGACCCGTATCCAGAATTGAGTCAATTGGATACCCTGCAAAAACTACGCACTGTCTTTGAGCGTAGAGATGATCTATCGCTTGGGGTCACTTGGGTGAGACGTGTGATTCATGAGTTTGAAAATTCGTCTGAGGAAGTAGAGGCACTATCTGGGTTACATGCCCTTCAAGGTTGGTACAATATTCGTAAACCCTCTCAACCGGAGGCTGAACCCGAAAAAAAGTCTCCAGGCTATCTTCTCATTGCCCTCGATCCTCAAGATGACGAAGATAATGTAGCGTTTACGGCTGAACTTCATAACTCTGATGGCACCATTGACACCAGCCTTGTACCTCCAGGGGCAAAATGTTCTATAGATCAGCCGTCAAAGCACTTGTCTAAGGCTATTAACAAGGCTGGCAGAGATGTCAAAACAGTTGAATTCTTTTTGTCTTGGCAGCATTTTGATAGGCCGGTACATGAGTGGCAAATTCCAAGAGGTATGGGACAGTCTCAGCCACTAAAATGGATTAGAAGTACGTTAGTTCGCTCTCTGGATCGTCTGACCCAAGACGATGACGAATTAGTAGATGAATGGCTCGATAACCTGCAAGATCGTTGGAAACGTTTGCAAGATTCGGGTGCTGTAAAATTAGGTGATTATTGCCATGAGGTTGAGGGATTAGACTGCCAAGCATTGGGCACAAACTTATTACAGCAATCTCGATATCTAATGCTCAAGTTCTTATCCGTACTACCCGAAGATCGTGACGATTTACGGCAACTCCTTGGCATACTACTTGAGTCCGGAATACCTATCTGGTGCTGGTTATACAATGATTATGCAGATACTAAAGAACTGTCAGAAGCTATTGATAAGCTCTTAGCCTTAGAGAATCTTCAAGAACCTGCCACCCTAGCTAATGCTATGCGTGAGGAACGTGGCAATAATTTGCCTGATTTAGGCTTACTATGCGATTGTCCGGCTCGGTTACCAGTTTTGGTGGACTGGAAAAACGGTCGTCTGCGTCAGCCTACTGTCGAGTCCCCTATGTCTGCTTAGTGCTATGTCTGACTGGAAATTTTTTACGGGGGGTCTCAATACAGATGATCATCCCCAACAAAGTCCACTGGAGCCCATCACTGAGCGGCCTGCTTGGCGGCAGTTTATGTCGACAGCAGATTTCAATACCGATTGGCGTGAGGCGAGCCAGACACGTTGGACTGAGCTACGGAGTGAGCAACGGTTAGATACTCGGTCTCGGGAACGAGGACAAAGCTTTCGCATTCGGCAGGCAGGCCAATCGGAAATTCTGACAGCCGTTAACTCAGCGTTAGCCTTACGACGCCCGCTTTTGATTACAGGCAATCCAGGATCGGGCAAAACGTCGCTGGCCTACGCCATTGCCTACGAACTTCAACTAGGGCCAGTGCTACTGTGGCCCATTACCACTCGGGCAAAATTATTCAGATGCACTGTACCAGTATGATGCCATTGCCCGTCTGCAAGACACCCAATTTGATAAATCGGAACTAGAACTCCAAATTTTGTTAGCTCAGGCTGATAACAAGACACCAGATCGCCAAAAAATAGACGAACTCAAACAGGGGCGTAGTCTGGGAGACTACATTCAGCTCGGCCCTGTAGGAACAGCATTTTTACCCTCCCATTTGCCTCGGGTGCTGTTGATTGATGAAGTAGACAAAAGCGAACTGAATTTGCCCAACGATCTGCTCAATTTGTTCGAGGAAGGCAGCTATGAAATTCCTGAACTCGTCCGCCAAAAGAGTGATGAGCGGGTATCGGTCAGAACGGCAGACGATCAGTTACCTGCAGGCATTGTAAAGGGCAGGGTCACCTGTTACGAATTTCCCCTAGTAATTATGACCAGTAATGGAGAGCGAGACTTTCCGCCTGCATTTCTAAGACGCTGTTTGCGTATCAATATGCCGGATCCTGACAACAGCGATGTTCTAGAAAAAATTGTGGGAGCCCACTTTCAGCGTGGAGATAAAGCAAAAACCAACTGGAACCAGCTTAAAGAGCAGATAAATCCCCTTATTGTTGAATTTGCTAATGATTTGAAGCGAAAAAAGGCTTCTATGGCAACGGATCAGCTGCTGAATCTGGTCTATATGGTACGTCAGTGCCAGCTCACAGCAGCAGAAGTGCTCGAACAGGATAATAATGAAGATGCCAAAGATACCGAATTAGAGATGATCAAAGGTATTTTGCTGCGCCGTTTGACCGGTGATATGGGTGGCAAATGAATACGGAACGGTTTGTCGAAGCCCTGGGTGAGTATGCGCTGAATCCGACTGAGATTGCGGATATTCTCTGGCTGGCTCTGCAACAACCACGTATAGATGTTGAACCGGTCCCTGAAGAAAAGGACTTGCCTACAGCTGATGACGCGGATACGGAGACATTAGACACTAGTACGCCACCAGCTGATCCTCCCGAGGAGGATGACAATGGGGATGATGATGAACAAGCCAATGATAAATCTGCCGATATTGCATCAGTTCCTCCAGGTACGCTACCACGCGAGGCTTTGCCCATTTCTGTACCTGATGCTGGACTTTTAGAAGAAACACTACCATTGGTACGGGCTCTAAGACCGCTACTCAAGCAAATTGAGTCTGAGACCGTTAGCCATGTGGATGAAGCCGCTACCGTCGATCACATCGCGGAAACTGATATTTGGTCACCGATTCTTGAATGCGATCGCGAACCCTGGTTTGAGGTAGCCCTGGTGATTGATGGCAGTGCTGGCATGGCCCTATGGCAACGGTTAATTCAAGATATTCAGCGACTGTTGCGGTGTTATGGGTCATTTCGTGACTTTCGTGTGTGGGAACTGGTGTTCAAAGATGGACAGGTGGGAATATGTGCCTTGCCTGACGGCTCTGTGCGAAGTCCCAGGGCCTTACTTTCCCCTAACGGTTGCCGGTTAACCCTAGTGTTTAGTGACTGTACAGCAGACTACTGGTGGAATGGCTCTTTGCAACCCGTATTGGCCCTATGGGGGCAGTCAATGCCAACTGCCATTTGGCAGGTACTACCTGACTGGATGTGGAAACGAACTGCCCTGGGAGTTGGTGAATATGTGGCTATACGTAATCGTATTCCAGGGGCTACAAATCACGACTTAAAGCCGACGTATTTATCGCTGCGATCGCCACGCTTAGCGAAACAGAGTATAGATAGTACGCCAGCTTCTGAGGCTGCTATCTGTCTACCAGTGATTACGACAGAGCCGTCATCGATTGGGGCCTGGAGTCGCATGCTATCAGGCGATCGACGTCAATCAACACCAGGGTTTGTCTTACCTGCCTCGGGGTGGGAGCAGGTGAGTGAGCGCTTAGCCAATGACTCAGATGAGCGCTTAAAGCAATTTCGACTGCGAGCTACACCGGAGGCTCGACGTCTGGCAGCCTTGTTATCGGCAGCCCCGGTGATCACCCTGCCGGTGATGCGTCTGATTAAAGCGGCTATGTTAAAAGAGTCATCATCGCCATTGCCAGTAGCGGAGGTGTTTTTAGGGGGATTACTACAGCGATCTACTGACCAGTCTGATATAGATAATGCAGAGTTAGTACAATACGACTTTTCCAGCGAAACCCGAGACAGTCTATTGGATATCCTGCCACCAGTAGAAGCCATCCAGGTTATTGATGCGGTATCTGAGCATGTGGCGGAGCGATTGAACTATACCCTGGCCGATTTTCGAGCCCTGTTGTTATCGCCGGAGCTAAGGGCTGAGGCTGATCAGTATGGTCTCAAAACGTTTGCTAAGGTTACGGCCCAGATTCTGCGCACCTTAGGCAGTGAGTATGCAGAATTAGCTAGGCGTCTGGATCCTAAGCCCCTTCAAGAACCTGGTATTGAGAAAGAGTGGCCTGACTTTGAGCTGCAAAACGTTGAATACGAGGTTGCTGAGTTCCTAGATTTTCCAGCACTGCAAACCCTGGAGTATGAAACAGTACAACTTCAACTAGAGGAGGAACCAGGCTTTCCACCGCTACAGGCTAAGGAAGTGGACGTGGTCACCATTGTTCTAGAAAAACCGACGGGGGCCATTCCCGATACAGAGATTAAAGCCTTTAGCTTCGATGTTGCCACCGTTGAACGTAAGGGGCTAATCCGGTGGCAATGGGAGGTTCGTACTGAGAAACGGCAGGCTGAGCGATATCGCGAACGATTAGACAATGATGTGTTCATCAAGATGGTGGCGATTCCGGCAGGTAGCTTTGTGATGGGTTCACCTGGTGATGAGCCAGAAAGCTCTAAGCAAGAAGGGCCACAGCACGATGTGAGGGTCAAGGAGTTCTTTATGGCGCAATATCCCGTTACCCAGGCTCAATGGCGCTTTGTGGCCAGGTTACCCCAGATTGAATGGACTTTAGAGGCTGAGCCTGCAAATTTTAAGGGAAGTAATCGCCCGGTCGAGCGCGTTTCTTGGTATGAATCCGTGGAATTTTGCCAGCGGCTGTCAGCCCATACGAGGCGTGCATATGAGCTACCCACAGAAGCAGAGTGGGAATATGCTTGTCGGGCAGGGACTATCACACCATTTCATTTTGGAGACATGATTACCACCGATATTGCTAACTACAATGGGAATCGTGTCTATAACGATGGCCTTCAGGGGCGATATCGAGCACAAACCACCCATGTCCAGCAGTTTAAGGTGGCTAATGCCTTTGGCCTGTACGATATGCATGGGAATGTATGGGAGTGGTGCCAGGACCATTGGCATACCAATTACGAAGGAGCCCCGACTGATGGCAGTGCTTGGTTAACCAACAACAAAAAATCTAAGTGTATAGTACGCGGCGGCTCCTGGTTTAACGATCCGCGGTTTTGTCGCTCTGCATCTCGCAACGCCAGAACGACCGACGACCGGTATAACCCTGTTGGTTTTCGAGTAGTATGTCATGCTCCGAGGACTCTTTTGTAATCCTTTTTCTCTTTTTACCCTCTTACTTTCTACGGTGCGGAGCGCCTCGTTTTTTGAGTTATGGCCACATTGTCAGAACAACCCAAAATTTCTTATGACCGACGCCGAGAAACGATCCAGTTCTTTGCCGAAGTCCTAGATGAAAACCTGAACATAGAGATGGTGCAGATTCCAGCAGGCACATTTACGATGGGTTCTCCAGAGGATGAACTAGAGCGATTCAACAGCGAAGGGCCACAGCATAATGTGACGGTTAAGGAATTCTTTATGGGACAATATCCTGTCACCAAAGCTCAATGGCGGTTCGTGGCCGGGTTGCCCCAGATTGAGCAAACTCTGGAGATCGATCCTTCTAACTTCAAGGGGGATAACCTGCCAGTGGAGCAGGTGTCCTGGTATGACGCTGTAGAGTTCTGTAGGCGGCTGTCAGCCCATATGGGACGTGAGTATGGGCTACCCACAGAAGCAGAGTGGGAGTACGCTTGTCGAGCAGGCACCACCACCCCATTTCATTTTGGGCAAATGATCACGACCCAAGTGGTTAACTACGCTGGCGCTTCCTACGCAGGTGGACCAGAAGGTGAATTCAGGGAAAAAACTACCCCTGTTGATCACTTTGGTATAGCGAATGCCTTTGGTCTGTGTGATATGCATGGGAATGTGTGGGAGTGGTGCCAAGACCATTGGCATGACAATTACAAAAGAGCCCCGACTGATGGCAGTGTTTGGTTAACTAGTGAGATTAGTTCTAGTCGTGTAGTACGCGGCGGCTCCTGGAACGACACTCCGAGGAATTGTCGCTCCGCTTCTCGCAACCTTGATGCGCCCGACCTCCGCTTCAACGATATCGGATTTCGCGTAGTATGTCATGCCCCGAGGGCTCTTCAGTAACACTCTTTTTCTTTTACTCTTTTATCCTCTTTGGTGAGTAACACCTTGATTTATAGAGCCCATTTGAGACCTTTTAGGGTTTCACGAAAATGCTAAATAGCATCGTTGCATTTTCTGTAACTCAGGAGTCATTGAGGGTCTGCTTCAGCCATACTAGCAGCCATACCCGTATGGAAAGCAGCCTATGAATATCGCTAGGATTCGACACCGTTTTTACTTTTTGAAAGACGCACGAGACTATCAGATTGTGTGTTTGAGCTTATTTTTGGCGATGGGTGTCGCGATGCGCGACTGGTCGCTACAGCCAGCCATTGTGGCTACGGCAGTCTTCACAGCTTTGATGAGCCAGGGCGTGCTGACGTGGCTGATGTCGCAAACGTCATTATCAACAGAACCGCTACAAATAACTGACTTTAACTGGCGTAGTCCATTGATTACGGCACTGGGACTAAGTTTGCTGCTGCGCACCGACCATATGGCTACGATGATGCTGGCGGCTGGGGTTGCGATCGCAAGCAAATTCCTCTTCAAAACCAACGACAAGCACTTCTTTAACCCAGCCAATCTGGGCATTATCGCCGCCCTTACCCTCACCAACGATGCCTGGGTATCACCGGGACAGTGGGGCGACGAGATTTGGTACGGTTTAATCTTTTTAGGTGCTGGCGGCATGGTGCTCAAGCGGGTAGGTCGCTGGGACACCACCGGTATGTTTTTAGCCAGCTACGCACTGCTGGAGGCCATCCGTAACGTCTATCTTGGCTGGACCTGGGATGTATGGGCACACCGGATGATGAGCGGTTCATTGTTGTTGTTTGCCCTATTTATGGTGACCGATCCAAGGTCGATTCCCAATGCACGACCGGCAAGGCTGATTTGGGCGTTGGCGATTGCGGTACTGACGTTTGTTTTGCGCAATCAGTTTTATCTATCGACGGCTGTTTTTTGGGCGCTGTTTGTCCTAGCTCCGTTGACTGTTGTATTAGATAAGCTATGGGAGTCTCCCAGGTTTGAATGGAGACAGTTTGGGAAAAAAGAATTACCCGTTTTGGGTGCCTAAAAGAGTTTCTGTCTGTTGAGTTTTGGATTCAGCAGCTGGCCGATGTAGACCGGACTATTTCCGTAGGAAACGCTTCGCGGCCTGCCCATGCCCATAGGGCTATACAACTTCGCTCAGCCCTCACGTCTGAATATAGCTGGCTTCGACTCCGCTCAGCCAGCTCTTATACCTGTTAATTTCGGAGAATTACTCATGTTGAATCTGTTGCGAATGGGAGTGGTCGCAATCATTACCATTGCCACTTTGTTTATCCACCCCCAACCTGCCCATGCCTTTTGCGGCTTCTATGTCGCTAAGGCCGACACCGAGCTGTATAACAAAGCGTCCCAAGTCGCCATTGCCCGCGATGGTAACCACACCGTCCTCACCATGGGTAATGACTACCAGGGGGATGTCAGCGACTTTGCCCTGGTGGTGCCGGTACCCACCATCATCGGCGAAGACCAGGTTGACGTGGCTGAGTCAGTGGTTCTAGATCGTCTGGATGCCTTTAGCGCCCCGCGTCTAGTGGAATATTTTGATAATGACCCCTGTGAGATTATGTACGGGTTCGCAGAAAACGATCTCGCAGGGGTTGCCCGCAATCGCGTTCCGGCTTCAGCGTCCCCTGCACCTGAGTCATCAGAATCTCTGGGAGTGACCATCGAAGAACAATTCTCGGCAGGAGAATACGACATTCTGATCCTCAGCGCTCGCGAGTCAGACGGGTTAGAAACCTGGCTGCGACAAAATCAGTATCAGCTGCCCGACGGCGCTAGTCAGGTACTAGCCCCCTATATTCGTCAGGGCATGAAGTTCTTTGTGGCCAGGGTCAATCTAGAGGAGTTTGACAGCAGCGGCTATCAGGCCCTGCGGCCGCTACAGATTACCTATGACTCACCCAAGTTTATGCTGCCAATTCGGCTGGGTATGCTCAACGCCGATGGCGATCAGGACTTAATTGTCTATTTACTGTCGCCGGAGGGACGCATTGAGCTGACCAACTACCGCACGGTGAATATTCCCACAGACATTGATCTCCCCCTGTTTGTCCAGGATGACTTTGGCAGCGTCTATCCAGAAATGTTCCAGCGGCGCTATGAGCAAGAAAATAAGAAAGTGGCATTTTTAGAATATGCCTGGGATATGCGCGGCTGTGACCCTTGCTCCGCTCCAGTGTTGAGTCCGGCTGAGTTAGAAGCAGCGGGTGTTGGCTGGCTGAATTCTCCGCCCCAGCAGCGACGGCCTAATCCGGGATCCGTTATTGCTCCTCCCGTCCCGCCTCGGCCAACGTCTATATTTATCTCTCGACTCCATGTGCGCTACAGCCGCGACAAGTTTCCTGAGGATCTGATATTTCAAACGACGTCTAACCGTCAGTTTTTCCAGGGACGCTATGTCACGCGCCATGCCTTTACCGGTAGCCTTGACTGTCCGGCACGCCTGCGGGAGGACTATCCCACCCCTGAAGCACGCAGTCAGCTCGAGGATTGGACCGGCCAACCCTATCGTGACATTGTCAACAATGCTCACGATCGAGGACGGGACTATTTACGTAGCTTAATGGCCCGTTTTGAACGGGAGTCTCAAAACCTGGCCCGCTTGACGGGGCGCGATATTCAATCGATTCGTCAGCGCATTAGTGATGAGGTACCCCAGCCGACGCCGTCTCCCTGGCTAATTCGGTATCCCAAAAGCTAGGTTCGCCTGTCAAACCGCTAGAATAGCTAGAAATTGTGTCTGGCTGTTCTAGCGACTTTTCTATGGGCTTTCGTATGTTTCGCAGGTGGTCTTACTGGCTAATGGGCTTGGTGATGGTGGTTGCGATCGCAAGCTGCTCTTTAGACAACTTTAAAGCCAGCGATACCGAATCATCGCGGCTGGTTTACAGTATCCTCAGCGATCCCAAAACCTTTAATTATCCTCTCAGCAGCGAGCGACCCAATATTTTTGGGCTTACCTACAAGGGGCTAATTATGGAAAACTACGAAACGGGTGAAATTGAACCAGAACTGGC
Organism: Leptolyngbya cf. ectocarpi LEGE 11479; assembly: GCF_015207065.1. Taxonomy (GTDB): domain Bacteria; phylum Cyanobacteriota; class Cyanobacteriia; order Phormidesmidales; family Phormidesmidaceae; genus Leptothoe; species Leptothoe ectocarpi. The sequence continues at coordinate 47,142 of NZ_JADEXP010000004.1, forward strand.
CGAATCTTGGCAGTTTTCAGAGGATGGCCTGGCTATCACCTATACCCTGAGAGACAACCTTAAATGGTCTGACGGCGAACCCCTGACGGCTGAAGATGTTCTGTTTACCTATAACGACATCTTCTTAAACGACAAAATCCCCACCCAAATTCGCGACATCTTACGTATTGGTGAGGCCGGTCTGCTTCCTACGGTAACGAAACTTAGCGAACGCCAGATCAAATTTGAGGTCCCTGAACCCTTCGCTCCATTTTTGCGAAATACCGGGGTCAAGATCATGCCGAAGCATGTCCTGGCCGATAGCCTCACTCAAACCGATTCCAATGGTAATCCATTGTTTTTATCCACCTGGGGTACCAGCACACCGCCTCAAGAAATTGTGGTCAACGGACCTTACCGTCTCAAGGCGTTTACCCCCGGTGAACGAGTCGTCTTTGAGCGCAATCCTTACTATTGGCGTACTGATACCGCTGGCAATCCTCAGCCCTACATCGAAGAAATTGTCTGGCAGGTAGTCGAATCTCAAGATGGCGAGTTTGTACAGTTTCGCTCCGGCGGTCTGGACCTGACCACCGTTAAGCCCGACAACTTCTCCCTGCTTAAACGCGAGGAAGAGCGAGGCAACTTCACCATTTATAACGGTGGACCCGCTGCCGGTAGTCTGTTTATTTCTTTTAATCTTAACCAAGGGTCCCGCAATGGTAAGCCTTTGGTTGACCCGATCAAGTCTCGCTGGTTTAACACCCTGGAGTTTCGCCAGGCGGTAGCCCATGCCATCGACCGGCCCACGATGCTTAACAACATCTATCAGGGCCTAGGAGTGCTACAGGATTCTCCGATTTTTCCCCTCAGCCCCTACTCCGCTAGCCCAGAAGAAGACGGTATTCGTGCCTATGAATACAATCTCGAAAAAGCTAAAGAGCTACTTCTATCGGCTGGTTTTGACTACAACGACAGTAACCAGCTAGTCGATGCGGACGGCAACCCAGTGCGATTTACCCTGATTACCAACGCAGGCAATAAGGTCCGTGAAGCCCTGGGTGCCCAAATTAAGCAGGATCTGAGCAAAATCGGGATCACAGTAGACTTTACCCCCATCAGCTGGGGCTCCCTAGTGGAAAAACTAGGTGACAGTCTGGAGTGGGACTGCCATTTGATTAGCTTTGGAGGTGGCCTAGAACCCAACGGTGGCTCCAATGTGTGGAACCCGGACGGAGGTCTGCATGCGTTCAACCAAAAACCGCTACCGGGTCAAGACCCGCTTGAAGGCCGAGTCGTTGCCGACTGGGAAGCCAGAATCGGTCAGCTGTATCTCCAGGGGGCACAAGAACTCGATGAAGCGAAGCGACGTGAGATCTACGTAGAAGCCCAGCGCATTGCCCAGGAGAACCTGCCATTTATCTATTTGATTAACCAGTACTCGATGGCCGCTATTCGGAATAAAGTCGAGAACATCAAATACTCCCCACTGGGAGCACTGTGGAACATTTACGAAATTAATCTATCCCAAGACTAGTTTGTAAATAAATGGTCCACTTTGATACAGAATCGCAATGGACCCTTAAGGGAATTGGAGGTTATAGGGCAAGCAGCTTCTACAGTGGTCATAATCTGCGTACAGAATAGACGTTTATCCAACTTCCACTTTATTGACCTTATTGAGATATCCATTCAATTGATACGCCTAGCATTCACCCTTAAACTGGCAACTGTACGGCAGCACCTTCTGGATCGATCCCAGGACTGTTTGTATCGACTAACCGCTCCGTCACCGCTTTTATAACTCTACCTATGGACGATATCGCGAAAGCCTATACCGTACTGGAGTTAGAGCCCGGTGCTTCACTCTCAGACGTCAATCAGGCTTACAAAGACCTGGTATTTATCTGGCATCCGGATCGGATTCCAGCGGATAACGCACGGCTACGCGATAAGGCCCAAGATAAGCTCAAACGTCTGAATAACGCCCGCAGTCGCCTAAAGCAATACCTGCGTGACGGCCCATCGACAGCGGAAAAATCTAAAAAGACGAGCAACTACAATCCTGAGCGCTATGGTAGTAGCCGCTATCGCTCCTACAGCCGCTACACTCGTCCCTATGGCTACGGCAGCAGCAGCAGCGCGTCAGGGTCTACCACCACCGCTGCTCAGAATGGCAACAGCCGACCGACCGACACCTATCGCGCTGATAACGGCCGGGCTAATAACGGACGATCTGGTTATAGCAACGGCAACGGCGCAGCTCCATCCAACGGATCTGCCGCTGCCCAAAACAGCACCGCAGCGTCCAATGGGTCTGCAGCATCTAACGGCAATGGTGCTAAAAACGGGTCTGACTATAGCTCAACTAACCGCCATAGTGTCACGAATAGTAACAGCACCGCTAATGGCCATAGCCCAACGACTAGCGGTCAGGGTAATGGCAACAGGCCGACGACCGGTACAAATGGCAGCAGGACGCGCCGCAGCATTGAGCGTGATGCCGCTGCCCATAGCCCCATGCCTCGCCCTGTCACCGACGGCTATGCCGACTACATCTACCAGGTTCCCCAGCCCACTCCCTACACGCCACCCCCAAAATCCCCGGCTCGCAGAAATCCTGATTTGGAAGGGTCTGATTTTAAGGGGGCCAACCTTAAGGAAAAGGACTTTTCAGGGCGAAACCTGAGTAAATCTAATCTAGAGGGGGCAGACCTCAGCGATGCGTTTTTACATAAGGTCAACCTTAATCAGGCCAATCTCCACAAGGCTAAGCTGTTTCGGGCCAACCTGTTGCAGGCAAATCTAAGCCATGCCAACCTGCGGGAAGCGAACCTAATTGGTGCTGATCTTAGCGGCTCGGACCTGAGTGGAGCCGATCTCAGCGGAGCTATTGTCGGCTATGGCGACAAGATTATGGTCAAACTCACGGCGGCCAGGCTAACGGGAACGATTATGCCCAACGGCAATATTCATGAATAAATGAACCTGAATAGATAGACCTGAATCAATGGATATCTGGACTGCCGCCCGGCTTAACCTGGCATATCCTCTAGGTTGGTTGCATCCCACTTAAGGACTGAGGCATTGACCCCTTGCTCCTGTTTCCGTTTAGAGTCAGCCTCAAACCAACCAATAATCTGTGCTGTGGTTAGCTGATCGACCGAGACGTCAAGATCCTTGGCAATAAAGGCCAGTAGCTTTGCCGTCGATAGGGTTAACCGGGTCAGAAATTTTTCCGGCGTCGTTAGCAGAGCTTTATCCACGTCTGCAGACTCTTCCGGAGATAAAAACTGTAGGGTTTGGTCAAACATAAGGATTTAATGACATTGAGCACCATGGCATACCGTTGGCAAAATTATTTTTTCTGAATTCGGTAGCCACAAAGATTTTCCCCCCGCACCAGCCAATGCGTCCGTTCTACCTGGCAGTCAGGCAGAGCTACGGCGAACATGGCTAACTCGTGACCACAGACAGCCGGGTAGGATGCGGCCACCTCGGAAATGGCACAGTTGTACTCAGTAATGATGTAGGTATCTTCATCATCACCAGCATGGAGTTCGGCCATGTAGCCTTCAGCCTGGCGTAGTTCTACTAAGTGCTGGACCCGCTCGGGTAGCGAACCGTTGCCTAAGGTTTCACAGTAATGCTGGGCCTTGCGCTGCCACTGCTGCCGGAGGATAATGCCCACCTGCTCAGCCCCGACGGTTTCTGTCAGGGTGTCCAGCAGTGATACGGCAAACTGATCGTACTGGGATGGAAACTGGGCTCGACCTTTTGAGCTGAGCTGGTAAATATAGTTGGGACGGCCCATGCCCGATTGCATGGCCTGGTGCTCCACCAGTTCCTCAGCCTGCAAATCTTTGAGATGCCGACGAATCGCCTGGGGACTGACCCCCAAACTTTCCGCCAGGGTCTGTGCTGTCGCCTGACCTGATTTCAGTAAGAACTGGAGGATATCGTCCTTTGTGGATGGCTGCTGCAATGACATCATCGGCCCTGAAGTTGCGATCGCAATATTACAGACTGTAAATGGTAAAACTAACTGTCCCTACTTTAACAACATACATGTTGCTAAAGTCTGCCAGCTCGATTACTCTTTAAAAAGAGTTAAGCAACCTGCGTGTTGTTTAATTATAGAATCATCTGGTTGTCTCAGCATCCCATTCACCCATGAGCATAAGTAAACCAACACAGGCCACAGACAAAAGCCTTGAGCTGATGCGGAATTTTGCCCAAAGCTATGCGAAGCGCACGGGCACTTATTTTTGTGCTGACCTCGGTGTGACCTCAGTGGTGCTAGAGGGGTTAGCAAAACATAAGGATGACTTTGGCGCACCCTTATGCCCCTGTCGTCACTACGAAGACAAGGAAGCTGAAGTCAAAAGTACCTATTGGAATTGCCCTTGTGTACCCATGCAGGAACGACAGGAATGTCACTGCATGTTGTTCTTAACAGAGGACAATGCGTTTGCTGGCAAAGACCAGGAAATCTCGTTTGAGCGTATTCGCACTGAAACTAATAAATACTAGATATCTCGGCGATGAGCTTGAGGTTTAGTCGTTCCCTGTAGTCCGGCACATCTAGCAGATTAGCTCAATACATCTAACTCCCCGTTCACCCCCTCTCCTCAGCCTTCTTGGTTAACCATGAGCACTAGCGTTCAATCTGTTGTTAGTCAGCCCTACAAGTACGGATTTGTCACAGACGTAGAATCCGATGTCATCCCTCGTGGGCTGAGTGAAGACATCATTCGTCTGATTTCTCAGAAAAAGAACGAGCCGGACTTCATGCTAGAGTTCCGACTCAAAGCCTATCGACAGTGGCTCAAGATGACCGAGCCCACGTGGCCCAATGTCAACTATGAGCCCATCAACTATCAGGACATCATCTACTACTCCGCTCCCAAGCAAAACGAAAAGCTTAAGAGCCTGGATGAGGTAGACCCAGAGATCCTAGCCACCTTTGAAAAGCTGGGACTGCCGCTATCGGAACAAAAGCGTCTTTCTAATGTGGCAGTTGATGCTGTTTTTGACAGTGTTTCCATCGCCACCACGTTTAAAGAAGAGCTAGCTGAGCACGGCATCATTTTTTGCTCGATTTCAGAGGCTGTTAAAGATCATCCAGACCTGATTAAGAAGTATCTGGGCAGCGTTGTGCCGTCGGCTGATAACTACTTTACGGCTCTAAACTCAGCCGTTTTTAGCGATGGGTCTTTTGTTTACATCCCTGAAAACACCCAGTGTCCGATGGATCTGTCCACCTATTTCCGCATCAATAACGGAGACTCGGGACAGTTTGAGCGCACCTTGGTGATTGCTGATAAGGGTAGCTCGGTAACTTACTTAGAGGGCTGTACCGCTCCCATGTACGACAGCAATCAGCTGCATGCTGCCGTGGTGGAGCTAGTGGCCCTAGACGATGCCAAGATCGATTACTCCACGGTACAGAACTGGTTTGCTGGCGACAAGGATGGTAAGGGCGGTATCTATAACTTTGTCACCAAGCGCGGTCTGTGCTCAGGCAAGAATTCTAAAATTTCTTGGACCCAGGTAGAAACAGGTTCTGCCATTACCTGGAAATATCCTAGCTGTGTGCTGGTGGGTGACAACTCGGTTGGAGAGTTTTACTCAGTAGCCCTGACCAACAACATGCAGCAGGCCGATACGGGCACCAAGATGATCCATGTGGGCAAAAACACCCGCAGCACGATTATCTCCAAGGGCATTTCTGCAGGTAACTCTAAAAACAGCTATCGTGGTTTGGTTAAAGTCAATCCCAAAGCCGAGAACGCCCGCAACTACTCCCAGTGCGATTCCATGCTGATTGGTGATACCTCCAACGCCAATACGTTTCCCTATATCCAGGTCCAGAACAATACGGGGCAGGTAGAGCATGAAGCCTCCACCTCAAAAATTGGCGAAGACCAGCTATTTTACTTTGCCCAGCGTGGTATCTCTCCTGAAGATGCCATCTCTATGCTCATCAGCGGCTTCTGTCGCGATGTATTTAACAAGCTCCCCATGGAGTTTGCCGCTGAAGCCGATAAGCTGCTGGCCCTGAAGTTAGAAAACTCTGTTGGTTAGCGCTCCATCCTAAGACACATTTGCAATGATTAACCCAGACGCAAAGACAATTCTCTCTGTTAAAGACCTGCGGGCCAGCGTAGACGGCACCGAAATCCTCAAAGGGTTTAACCTTGAGGTCAAAGCTGGTGAAATCCATGCCATCATGGGTCTCAACGGTTCTGGCAAGAGTACCTTTTCTAAGGTGCTGGCGGGTCATCCTGACTATCAAATTACCTCAGGTACAATCGAGTTTAATGGTAAAGACTTATCTGAGCTAGAGCCCCATGAGCGGGCCACAGCCGGTATCTTTTTAGCGTTTCAGTATCCCCTAGAGATTCCTGGGGTGAGCAACCGTGAGTTTTTGCGCGTGGCCTATAACTCCCATCGCAAAGCTCGGGGTGAAGATGAAGTCGATGTGTTTGACTTTGACGATTTGATCGAAGAGAAGACTGAGATCGTCAAGATGGACACAAGCTTTCTCGACCGTAGCGTTAACGAAGGCTTCTCCGGTGGTGAGAAAAAGCGCAACGAGATCCTGCAGATGGCGCTCCTAGAGCCCAAGCTAGCGATTTTGGATGAAACCGATTCTGGTTTGGATATTGATGCTCTCAAGACTGTGGCAGAGGGCGTTAACAAGCTGGCCACACCGGACAGTGCCAACTTGGTGATTACCCACTACCAACGGTTGCTTAACTACATCGTGCCGGACTATGTCCATGTCATGTGTGGCGGGCAAATCATTAAAACCGGTACTAGAGAACTAGCCCTGGCCCTTGAAGCTAAAGGGTATGAATGGCTCTTGGAAGAGCAGGCGGTGGCCTCATGAGTGCTGTAGCCGTTCGCGATCGCTACTTAGAGTTGCTGCTGACCCAAGCTACATTAGCTGCCGAGAATGCTCCCTTAGCACTAGACACATTGCGAGCCGCCGCCCGAGCCCAGGTGCAAGAGCGAGCCTTTCCGTCCAATCGCGATGAGGATTGGCGCTTTACCGATCTGTCCTCCATGTTGGCAACGGCGTTTCAGGTACCGGGGACGCTCACTGATACCGTTTTGAAACAGGCCAAAAAGCTGCTGGCAGACGTCAGGCTGACCGACGGTCGCCAAGTCGTCTTTGTCAATGGCACTTTTGTAGACAGTCTTTCCAACCTGGGGGACGGTGTTAATGTTCTCAGCCAGCTAGCCGCTGCTCCTGCAGGATTAGCCCAGGTACCGGGTAGCAACGAAGTCTTTACCGCCCTAAACACCGCTGGCTTTGCTGACGCAGCGGTAGTTCACATTGCTAAGAACACGGTCCTTGAGCAGCCGGTTCAGATTATCTATCTAACCATCGGGGATGCTTTATTTGTCCAGCCTCGCTGCCTGGTGGTGGCCGCAGCCAGCAGTGCAGTCATGCTAGTGGAAGAATTCCATGGCAATGGCTCCAGCTTTACCAATAGCGTCACTGAGATTTGGGTTCACGACAATGCTGAGGTGACTCATCTGCGGCTACAGCAAGAGTCTGCTGAGACCGTCCACATTGGCAAAACCGCCGTTTCCCAAGGGCGGGATAGCCGGTACCGGACCACAGCGATTAACCTGGGAGCCAGCATTTCTCGCCATAACCTGGAGGTTTACCAGACCGGCCCCCAAACAGAGACCACCCTCAACGGTCTGACCGCCATCCGAGCAAAACAGCTGGCGGATACCCACAGTCTGATTGCCCTGGGCCATCCCCACGGCACCGCCAATCAGCTGCAGAAAAATATTATGGATGAGCGCGCCCACGGGGTGTTTAATGGCAAGGTCTATGTACCCCAAAAGGCGCAGCTAACCAATGCCTCCCAGCTCAATCGCAATTTGCTGCTATCCCCCAAATCCCGGATAGATACCAAGCCGGAGTTGGACATTGTGGCAGACGATGTCAAATGTGCCCACGGGGCGACCATTGCTCAGTTAGCACCGGACGAACTTTTTTATCTGCAGAGCCGGGGTATCAATCGCGACCAGGCCCAGCGGCTTCTCATTTACGCCTTTGCTATGGAAATTATTGAGCCGATGACTGTGGCTCCTCTGCGAGAGCGTATGACCCAGTACATTCAGCAATGGACAGTGTAGGCAATGACTTTGACAACGGCTAAACCCCTGGCCCATGATGTGCGGGCAGATTTCCCGATTTTAGACCAGACGGTGAATGGTAAGCCGCTGGTGTACTTTGACAATGCGGCCACATCCCAAAAGCCAAAAGTCGTGCTAGATGCCCTGGTGGATTATTACAATCAGGACAATGCCAATGTGCATCGCGGTGTCCATGCCCTCAGTGCCAGAGCCACAGCGGCCTATGAAGGTACCCGTGATAAGGTCGCCACATTTATTAACGCTGCCAGCCGCAACGAGATTGTTTTTACCCGCAATGCTAGTGAGGCGATCAATCTGGTGGCCTATGCTTGGGGTTTAAGTAACCTCAAGGCAGGGGATGAGGTGATTCTGTCGGTGATGGAGCACCATAGTAATCTGGTGCCCTGGCAGCTGGTGGCCCAGCGGACAGGGGCTGTGCTAAAGCATGTGCAGCTGACGGATACTCAAGAGTTTGATCTGGAGAATTTTAAGGAGCTGGTTTGCGATCGCACCCGCCTCGTCGCCATCAACCATGTCTCTAATACCCTGGGCTGCATTAACCCGGTCGCAGACGTAATCAAGCTAGCCCACGGACAAGGCGCAAAGGTGCTAATCGACGCCTGCCAAAGCATTCCCCACATGCCCGTAGATGTGCAATCCCTTGACTGTGATTGGCTAGTCGCCTCCGGCCACAAGATGTGCGGACCAACGGGCGCTGGTTTTCTCTATGGCAAGCTAGATATCCTTGAGGCCATGCCCCCCTTCCTGGGCGGCGGCGAAATGATCCAGGATGTATTTTTGGACCATTCCACCTACGCCGAACTGCCCCATAAGTTTGAAGCTGGCACCCCCGCCATTGCTGAGGTGATCATGCTCGGTGCAGCGGTGGACTACCTGACCAATATCGGCATGGATCGTATCGCCCAGTATGAACATGAGCTGACTCGATATCTATATGACCGCCTAGCCGATGTGCCTAACCTGACGCTATACGGCCCGAAGCCTAACGCCGACGGCAGCGGTCGGGCTGCGATCGCTACATTTACGGTGGAAAATCTCCACCCCCAAGACCTCTCCACCTTTCTAGACCAGGCCGGTATTGCCATTCGCTCGGGACACCATTGCACCCAGCCATTACATCGATTTCTAGGCACAGACTCCACTGCTCGGGCCAGTCTCTATTTCTACAACACCTACGACGAAATCGACAGCTTTATTGCTGCCCTTAAGGACACCATCAAGTTCTTTGGCAATATTTTTGATTAAGCTTATCCTTAGCTTCTTATATTGACCAATTTTTTATTTTCAGAACCGTCCTAGTTAAGATAGAGCGCGTCTGAGGCATCCTTATGGAATAAGCCTGATGTTGTCGGCCCCAAGCCAACCCACATCAGATTGGTCCATTCTTAATCAATCGGGATGTCGCTTGCATCTGAGCAATCTAGTCAATTAACCACCTCTGTTTTTTTAGATAGTCGTTCATCCTATGCGGCCTTAACCCAGGCCATCCTAGAGCTGCGCCAATGCAAGGCCCTCTACAGTGGTGATGTGGATGATGCAGCAGCAGCTGTTGCCTATGCCGTTGTCAAAAATTTAGGTACCACCAGCTGTCAGGTTTGGTTATGTACAGACGACCGTAGCCGATTCAAGCTAGTTGCCCAGTATGGCGCATTGGCAGCCGATCACCGAAACCTGGCCATCAACGTAGCCGATCATCCCGATTATTTTGACAGTCTGACCCGGCGTGATCGGCTGATTATCAATACAGGAGCCCCCATAGCAGGGGCATCCATGACCGAGCCACCCCAGCATGAATCCCCTCATGAGCGCTCGGTCATTTTTCCTCCCTACCTAGCTGACCAAAAACACACCATCACCGCCCTAGTTGAGATCCCTATTTATCACCAAGGCCAGCTAGCGGGTGTCCTCTGCTGTGCTCAACGACAGTCTCCACGGGTATGGCAAGGAGCAGAACAGTCATTTATGGTGACAGCGGCCTGTCTCATTGCCCTAGCCATCAGCCATAATCGTCAGCAGCAGCAAACCCAGTCTTTAAATCAGCAAAAACGTCAGCTGTCCCTGGCCATTATTGAGCGACAGCAAGCAGAACAAGCCTGGCAGGAGAGCCAACGCTTTATCCAAGGTATCCTGGATGCCAGCACCAATATTCTTTATGTCAATGATTTTGCCACTGGGATTAATTACTATGTCAATGGCTACATGGAAGATATCCTCGGCTATGCCCCCAGCGAGGTGCAGCAGCTGGGGGCTCAGTTTTTAGAAAAACTAGCCCATCCCGACGACATTACAGCCATTCACCAAGCTCGCCAAAAACTTGCCCAATCCAGCTGTAGCGATATCATAGAAACTGAATACCGCCTACGACATAAGCACGGTAGCTGGCACTGGATGCTATGCCGAGAAACTATCTTTCAATGGCACCCGGATGGTACTCCCCGACAGTTACTGGGAACGGCCACCGACATTACAGTCCACAAAAAAAATACAGAAGCCCTACAGCAACAGAATCAGAAACTTACGGCCCTAGCCATGGTGGATGCCCTAACCCAAATTGCTAACCGCCGCGCCCTTGACGAATTTCTCTGCCAGGCATGGGCCGCCCTCAATCACACCCCCCTTACACTTATCCTTTGTGATATTGACTATTTCAAACGGTATAACGATACCTATGGTCATCAACAAGGGGATGAATGCCTCAGACTTGTGGCTCAGGCCTTAAAAACAGCCGTCAAACGACAGCCCGACTTTGTTGCTCGCTATGGGGGAGAAGAATTTGCCATTGTCCTACCCAATACGTCCCTAGCCGGTGCCCGGCATGTCGCTCAGAATATCCAAACCACCGTACGCGATCTTAAAATTGAGCATGGCCCTTCGGACGCTAGTGATTATTTAACCGTCAGTCTGGGAATTGCTACCGTCTCTTCCACTGCCTATGGGTCGCCCCAGGCGCTCATTGCCGCCGCCGATCGCGGGCTGTATCAAGCCAAGGCCGATGGTCGGGCCTGCTTTTCCGTTGGGCATCCGGATTTACCGGACCTGATGAATGGGTCCGAGAGGATGGATCCTCAAGCAAAATGAATTTACACGGCGCTGCCAAATGAAAACAAATGCGGCTCGGCTGCTTGATACCCTAGCCATCAATTATCAGATACTCACGTATTCCGTCGATCCCGATAATTTAGTAGCGAGTGCCACCGCCGATAAGCTAGGTTTGCCCCACGAGCAAGTCTTTAAAACATTAGTAATCCGGGGCGATCGCAACGGGCGTTGCCTGGCCGTAATTGCAGCCAACGCCCAACTCAACCTGAAGGCATTGGCCAAGCTAACCCATGACCGTAAAGTACTCCCCGTTGCCCTCAAAGAAGTACAGCCCCTAACCGGCTATATTCGAGGTGGCGTCACTGCCCTCGCCTGTAAAAAAAACTATCCAACTTACGTAGACGAATGGATTGAAGCTCACGACCAAATTGCCGTATCAGCAGGCATGCGGGGTGCGATGCTATGGCTCAGTCCCCAAGATTATATAAAAGCAACCCAGGCCACGGTCGGATCCATCACGTAGAGGGCGTTCCATGGAACGCCCCCACGAATGGAACGCGCCTATGAGGGCAGCAGCATATAGCCACGCCCTTGAATTGTCATAATCCGAACCGTATTCTTATCGAGCTTAGTTCTAAGACGAGAAATATGGACATCTAGCGCCTTAGTTTCCAGATCAGCATCATTGGTGTACCCCCAAACCCGTCGAAGAATCTTATCTCGCGTAAAAATTTGTCCGGGGGCCTGGGCCAGCAAATATAGAATATGAAATTCGATCTCAGTCAGACGAATATTGCGGTTTGAATCATAAACTTTGCGCGTTTGAGGATAAAGAATCAGATCACCCACTGAAACCACCTCTAAATCACTAGATCGGGCAACTGCTTTTTCCCGGCTTGCCCCTGGAGACAAACGCCTTAATATTGAGCGAATTCGAGCAATCAGCTCACGACTCGAAAAAGGCTTAACAATGTAATCATTTGCCCCTAGATCTAAGCCCGCCACTCGATCAGATGGCGTACCTAACACAGTGGCCATAATAATTGGCACATGCGACTCTTGCCGAATGAGCTGGCATACCTGAAACCCGTCGAGCTTAGGCATCAAGACATCCAGCACGACTAAGTCAACCGCATAGGCCCTAAACTGAGCCATCGCTTCTTCCCCGTCTGCAGCCAAGATCACATCATACCCAGCGTTAGATAGATTACGCTGCAACGCATTACGAATATGCACTTCATCCTCAGCAATTAGGATGACAGATTTCCTTGTCCCCACCTGACATAACCTCAATGCACAGCTCTGCAAAACGAGCGCCATGGGGCGTTAATTTTGCTCATTCAGAGCACCGTAGAGGATAAAACGGTAAAAGCAATTCAGGCTTTGGGCATAGCTAGACATCATATTCTAATGCCCAGCTAAATAACCCGATTATGCGCATGAAAATAAGATGCGCATACGAAAGTTATAACGCCTGAAAAAACTTTTCTCACTAAGGAATTAAAAGTGGTTTAGTTACTGTTTTGTCGAATTAAAGCTCCCTAGTTTTGCAGCGTCTATTTATGTTGATGAAGTCTAACTAGTTAGCTACTGTAGCATTTGAAAGGTCTGATGAAGGAATAGGACTTAAGCTAAGCGAGGGGTCTTAATAATTCTATACAGTTTTAAACTAATGTGTCATGCAATCGACGTTTACAGGGGTATTACAGTCTAATACCCCTGTGAGTTCATGAGAGGTTCTAAATCGGTTGCCCTGTTTACTCCATATTTTTTAGGAAAAAGTTAGAGTTTTATCTTTGAAGTTCGTACGAGCTAACCTTTTTCTCTATTGAGCGATGTGGATTCCAATAGAGGCTTAAGACAAATCTTTTAAAGGGCTGATAGTTGTTGATATTCTCAGTTTTTAAACTTTAAAAAGCCCGTTGATTAACTCCCTGATTTTTGCTCGAACTAAGCGTGTTGATGATAGTCTTTTAATCGTTATTTTCTTGCAAATTACAGAGTTTTACCAGTAGATTATCCTGTCTTTTAATCAGGATTTTATAGTCTATATA
>NZ_JADEXP010000259.1 GCF_015207065.1 Leptolyngbya cf. ectocarpi LEGE 11479
TTAAAAAAATAAATCGGGATATACAAGCTGGAGTTGATCTGTGCAAAAAAGAATGTGAATATTTTTCTGTATGTGGCGGTGGTGCTCCATCTAATAAATATTTTGAAAATGGTTCGTTTGCTTCATCCGAAACAATGTACTGTCGGTATACCAAAAAGATCCTTACAGACATTGTTCTTGCAGAATTAGAAGAAAATCTCGGCCTAAATACTCCTTATTTACCTAATTAAATGGCTGCACAACATTTGGAGCTACTTTTTATTTTATAAAATTTTCTCTATCATCCTATGACAAGACTACTAGATAGTGTTCGACTTTATTTGCATCCTAATTTGTCTCTCAGTGAGCCAAGGGTATGGTTAAATTCAGGAGTTCATCAGCCTAATTCATCTGAACTGGATGAGTTAAAAGGCACCTCTTTTACGAAAGATGCATATATTCCGAACGATGATTGGCAAATTCTTACTGAGAAACAATCTAAGCAATTGCTAGCTCAAAATCGTTTCAATGATTATAGCCGAACAGTGAGTGTTTTCTCTGTTCCTAAAAATATTCTTCAACCTTTGCAACAGCTGAAAATTAGTCAGTTACCACCAACTCAAACATCAGTATTGAACCAGGCTCATTACAAAGAAGCTATCGCACCAATTCTGCATCATTTCACATCTTATTGCCGAGATAGAAATCCCAACTTAGCTGGTATTGGAATTAGTCCACCTGGATTACCTACAATTACTATTAATCAACAACAGTCTATTGGGCTACACCTTGATAGCTGGGATCGGTTACCTCTAGCCCGTCGTCATCAATCAACTAATCGGATCTGTATTAATTTGGGAACAGATGATAGATATTTTCTCTTTATTAATTTAACGTTATTAGATATGTTGACAGTATTACGGTATGACCATTTCTCGGCAAAGGAGGTAGAGAGAGACTTTAACAACAAAATGAGGTGGAAGTTTAGAAAACTTTTCTATAAGTATAGATCTAATAAGTGTAAGGCATCTCCTTTAGCTTTAAAGAACGCCTTTGTAAGACGTTACCCCAACTATCCCGTGATAAAAGTGAAAATTATCCCTGGAGAGGCATATGTAGCACCAACAGAGAATATTATTCATGATGGGTCTAGTCTAGGACAACAACACTTTGACGTACAATTAACCCTTCGAGGCCATTTTAGACTTTAAGGCGTGTTCGAGTTAGGCCAATTACTCCAGTTATTCCAGTCAGACCAAGTCAAGTTATTCCAGTTAGCCCAGTTAGGCCAGTTGACCCAGTCACTCCAAGAAGATTCATCACCTGAAGCCTGTCCTAACTGTTCCGAAGCTTGGTCTGATTGCTTAGATAGGTTGGGAAAAAATTTTCCTAACCTAAATCCGTTACATTGATATAACTTCTCTGAATTCGAAGTATAGAATCGCTGACAATTTACAACACTATTCCGAATCTGGCTAATACGGGCTTCTACACCGTTTTTCTCTTCCTCATATTCCAATCCATGAGCACATGAATTAGAATCTACTGTAGACAACAGGATTGTAACAAATATAGCCGCTATAGTATACCTTATTGAAGAGAGATAGATTTTCATAAATACACACTAGAGAGCAATTTTGACTCAACTAATCACAGCTAGTAAAAAAGAACATTTTTTTAGTAGAGGATGCTTTAATAGATATTTTGCAGAAGATTTGAAGATACTAACTACAACTCTTACACGATAAAAGCTTCCATACATAGAGAAAAGGCTGAGAGGAATATGCCCCAAAAGCCTTATGCCAGGAAATTAATTGAATGGAACCTCAACAATAAATCTAGTCAACTTAATCATATAGAATTTACTCGCAAGTTCATCAAGAACGTATAAAATACATAAAGAATTGAAAAAAATATTTATACTAGAAAGAATATGTCTGGGATTGATCATTTTCCTCATGGAGAAAGATTATATTTGGAGCACTATAGCCTTTGGCGTCAAGCAGTAGTAAGACTAATATAGGTGAGGTAAATCTACTCTAGTGGTGTGTGAGGATGTATTGAAAATGCTGTATCGCTATTGATTGATGCTTTAGTAGAGTGCTACTCTTCCAATGGAGTAATAAAATTTATAGGTATTCTAGCACTCCTTCCTACGTCTTGACTCGTTGACATTCGGCACTGTTTTGAGCTTTCACGAAGATGTAAGGGAACCTTGCATATAGCTACTATTCTTATTAGCCATATTGTACTGTTCACGTAATGAGCACTTTTAGTGAACCTTTTTCTTCAATTCAGTAAGCAAGTTTATCTATCGAACATCCTCTAGCGATTTGTATGATTCTTCCTTTCGGTTACCAATACTTTTACCATGAGCAGTTTACCTAAGAGTTGGAAGTCTATCAAAACATTATTAATCGCACAAGTTGCTACTGTGCTTAGTTTAGGATTAACTCAAAATACTGTAATAGCTATTCAACCAAACTCTGCTACTCCGTCAATAGCTCAAAGATTAGAAAATTTACGCGAGAGATCTGCAGCGTTATCGCTGCAACCTGACGAAGAAAATGCTAAGGCCCTTGAAAAGCAATGGTATAACTGGGGGAACTGGAGCAACTGGAGCAACTGGAGTAATTGGAGTAATTGGAGTAATTGGTAAAATGATTAGAGTAATTGGTGAAATTGCTTTTTAACTCCTAGATTTGAAGGACATCTTTACTCCATTTTTAAGCAAAAGTTTATTACGCTGCTATAGCTGTCGATAGCAGAATTATTATGTATTGGCGTAAAGTGTATGTAGTCTGATAGCCACGTACATCCCTTTGAAAGAAGTCTATCAAGGTTGTCAATATCCCAGGGTTGGACTTTACCATCACGAGAAATAGTGAGCAACTTATTGTCTCCACTTATAAAGTGAATACTCTGAATTGAAGTCTTATGTCCCTGATATTCTGCAAGTTGATTTCCGTTAAGTGTCCACAACTTAGCAATGCCATCTGCTGAAGCCGTTGCTAGTAAATCGCCATTTTGACTGATTGCTAAATCATTAATCGCCCGCGTACTAGCTTTGGAGCCCTTTCGTTCGGTATTCATAATTTGCTCCTTCTCCCATATAAAGAATGCTCCTTCTGTGTCTGCAGTAACCAAGATCTGATTATCTAAATTCATAGTTGCACTCAAGATAGGAGTGGAACTTTTGGTTGTTATGCATTGTGAAGAGCCAGCTGTATCATCAAAGTACCAGATGCAAATTCTTCCATCTAATGAAGTAGTTACTAAATAACTCTCATCCTGACTGAACTCAAGGGCTGAAATATGGCCTTGATTAAGTTTGATTGTTTCAACTTTATCTGTCTCAGTATTCCAAATACTTACAAAGCCTTTTTGCAATGCAATAGCTATTTTATCTCCAGAAGAACTGAAAGAAGCTGCCGACGATGGTTGAGATGATTCACCATTATCCTCACTGCTTAAGGACAATTCTTCAACTGGAATCCAAGTCGAAGATTGAGCATCAAAACTACTTTCTAAATCCCAAATTTTTACCAACCCATCATTAGAAGCAGTAAGAAAAATCAACTGGTTAGGATGAAACTGAATATCATTACTCTGACCAGAGTGAGCTTTGAAATTATATAGTGGTTTTCCAGAATGATTCCAAATATAAACAATTCCCTTTTCAGATATAGCAGCTAAAAATCTTTCATTATAGCTAATGCTTGAATTAAGAATACCTAAACTGAGAAATGAATCTTCAGAAGGATTACTATAAGATTCGAGAAGTTTATTCTCTAAAGTCCAAATACCTACAGTTTTATCATCGGAAACTGTAGCCAAAACGTTAGGCATATCAGGATTCACGCTGGCATCCCAAACAGTTGCTTGGTGTCCCTCTAGCTTTAAGAGTTCCTGACCTCTTAGGTTCCATAATCTAACAGTACTGTCATCAGATGTCGTCACAAGGCTGGAACTAGTATTTACGTTACCTACATCCGGTAAAAAAGTAATACTTCTCATCGGGGCATAGTTAGCTGCAAATTTAACAAGTTCTTTCCCTTGAAGATTCCATAATCTTCCAGTGCCGTCTATCGAGACTGTGGCAATGGTTTGACCATCAGGGCTAAATGCAACATCTCGGACTTCTTTCTCATGTCCTATCAGGATTTTAGGACTCATCAGCTTTTTATTCTGCATCTCCCAAATACGAACATTTGAATCACTTGATGCCGCTGCAAGTGTCTTCCCATCAGGACTAAGGGATAAACTAATAATAGTTGCATCAGAGTAAACCGAAGCGTCTCTGAGCAAATTACATGAAGGCTCCCAAACCTGAATTCCTTCCTGTAAAGAAGCGGTAACAAAGAAGTCTCCTTGAGGGCTAAAGACAATACTGAATACAGGACCAGAACTTACTTGGCAAGTGCTGAGAGAATTACCTTTAAGATCCCAAAACCTCACTGTTCCATCCTCAGAAGCAGTTGCAATCACGTCACTATTGGGCTTAAAGTTAACATCTAATACAGCAGCTACATGACCTTTGAGCACAATAGATGTATTATTCTCTAAATCCCACAAGTAAGCAGTTTTATCTCTAGAACCTGTTAAAAGATATCGACTATCTTGGGGATTAAACATTACAGATAAGATCCCATCTTTATGAGCACTGAGCCGATTTTTCAATCTAATTTTGCTCAGAATTTGCTGAAGGCCAAAAATAGGACTTGCAGGATTATAACTGTCTGAAGAAATAGACAAATTAGATTGTTGCTCGTTGAAGCGCTTTAAATCTAGCCCTACTTCTATCGCGGCAATTAAACTTTGTAATGGCTCAGATTCCGATTCAAACTTTTGTAAAGTTCTCCAGCCTTCTCGTTCTAACTCTAGGCTTCTGCGAGAATATTCCAAATCCACATGGAATTTTTGCAAGTTTAAGTTTGCTCTTAATCCAAGAGCTATTGCAATAGCGAGTATACTACTCAAAACACTTGTACCGATTATTACAGCTTGTCTTGCCCTCTTATTATTTCTTGCTGCAATTTCAAGCTCTTCTTCTGTTTTTTCTCGCTGCTCTCGCTCCTTCTCTAATGCCTTAATAGCCTGCTTTAACTCTATTTTTTCACGTTCTAACCTTGTAATAATCTCATTGATTTCCGGTTGCTGTTGACGTCGAATAAATGTAGCCAGATAATCATGAACCAACTGATATCGATTAGATGGAGTTTCTGGCCAGAGAAACACTAGACCTGATTTGACAAATATATTCAAGACTAAGTCTAATCGACTCGATTGTTCAATCAAATCATTTGCAAGGCGTTTCAAATCTTTCTCAATTTCAATTCGTGTTCGCTGAGGTCGGGTGTCATTATCGCCCGTAAGAAGATATAAAATCAACTCAGCTGCTTTCTTATTTTCAGGACCACAATCTTTAACAACCTCTTCTAGGTATTGTTGTACAAGTTTGTTTTTGGGTCCTTTTTTCTGATACTCTTCTAAGGTTTCAATGTTTTCAGCCTGTAATTGTGCCCCAACAATTTGCAATTCAATCGGGCGCACCTTACCTCCCTCCCTAGCCAAATCTTTTACAACCTCGTTAACTAGCTCAGGCTCCAGCATAATATTTGAGCGTTCAGTCAGACTGTTGACGATTGCCTTAGCATCATCCTTAGAGAAGTTCCCTAGCTCAAATCGATTTTCTATACTGAGAATATTGTTGCCGATATAACTCTCATGAGGAAGTCTTTCATACTCAAGAAGATAGTGCAAATAATCTTCTCTTAAAACGATAAACACCTTAATGTAAGGAATATTTTGAAAGCATTGATCTAGAAAATTAAAAAATGGCTGCCATTTTTCTGACGTATCACAAGCAATAAAAAATTCTTCAAATTGATCAAAAATGAGAACCGTCAATAAATTACGCGCATCATTTTGACGAATTTGACTCAAAATAGTATCGACTGTGTCAAGAGGTTTGTGAATTAGAGTATCTGGATACCTCTCTAAACTTGCTTCCAAAGATTCACCTAGATGCTCAACCCAGTTACCATAGAATTGGCAGTAAACCGGCAGCACATCACGACTGTTGATGATTTTAGACTTTAATGTAGGGACTAACCCTGCACTCATCATAGAACTTTTTCCGACTCCAGACTGGCCATGAATAATCGTTAACTTATGATTTGGGCGCGTAATTCTCTCGACTAAACGATTAATATCTTTATAACGCACAGAAACAGCTATCTCCTGTGCTATTTCTTCAGACACCTTATCTAAAAGTACTGTGGGTTTAAGGGATCGGAGAGGACGGAGACGACTAGCACCAATGAACGCTCGATATCCATACTGGCTCTCTACTGCTCGCTGCTCTTGTTTGATGTCAAATGCTTTGAGGTATGCCTCCTGTTTAAAGTAAAGATCGCGTAGGGTCTCTAAAATTTGAATGTATCTTGATGGCTCATCTAGTGGTTTACTGACGAACTTGGCTTTTTCCAGACTAACGATGGCTGCCTTTATTTCACCTGAGTTGTACTGGGCCTGAGCCAGCAGTAGTAGATATAAACCTTGGCGTTGACGATTATTTGATGGAGCCTGCTCTAGGGCATTGAGCGCATTCTGAGCGTGCTTGCGTGTGTTTTCCCAATCAGCATCCTTAAGGGCTATTGCTGCTAGAAAACCACAATCGCGTGCCATTCGTGCTCGATTTGGGAAACGCCGATGTAGTTTTAACGACTTCTCTGCTAATTTCTTTAGTTCGTTCCATTCTTCAATTTGCTGCAGAGCGTCTCCAAGCTGGCCAATAAAGTTGGCAACTAACTTATGGCAATTGGCTGCTTCTAAAACCTTCAAACAGCGTGAAAAACATTCTTTAGCTTGAAGCCAATGCTTAGGAGCATTAGAGCGATCAACATAAGCTCTACGTCGATAACAAAGGCCAAGATGGAATAAGACCATGCCAGAGCGTTCAGCTTGCTCTGTTTCATCCCAGTACTTTAGGCTATTTTGATAGTTTTCCTCAGCCTCGTCTAAAGCATCATGGCGATAATTCTCTCGACCTAGCGCTAATTGAACACTAGCCAAGAATTCTGGCTCGAGTGGCTGATTTCGTCTTTTTAACTCATTTTGCGCTACCCTAAGTTCCTTCAATCGAGGAGCTTTAATTGCCAAGGATAATACTGTATCACTTGCTGGATAGCGATCACTAGCGTTTAGGGTATGCTCAAACAGAAGCTCTGCATTACCTTTAATAAGCGCCAACAGTTCTTGATTAGACAAATCAAAGGAAAGAGGGGTTGCCCAACTGTAAAAATCGGGGACGAGACGAATAAACTTCTGAAGAATCTGATCGTTGAGCCATAATACAAGAGGAAAGTTAAAGTTCTTCCTGAATTCTTCTCGAACTTGATTGGTTGCCAACAAAAGAGTATCTAAATCCTTCACATACTCAAAACCACTAACACAAAGAGCATCAGGTAAATCACTTTTATATTCCGTTTCAATTAAAGTGTAAAGGGTTTGATTTGTTTTTTTTAACTCAAGTTCTTCAAAAGAAACGGAGCAAGTATGATGCAACTCATTCAATAGTCTTCGCTGCAAATTTTCATAATTACAACGCACAACGATAAGTTCAAAGCGGCGTTTACTGGTCAACCGCATTGTTCTGCATAATACCTGGAGGCTGTTTTGATTCGAAGGAGAATCTGAAGAGTTAGACATAATGAGTTGCTCATTTAGTCATCAGAGTGACAGGATTGATAGTAAATGGGTATTTTATCTCTCTCAGCTAGATCCAAGTCATTATGCGGTTGAGATCACAGGCATCAGCAAAGGATTTACGTCAAACCATTGCCCAGTTTCATCAGGATATTCAAAGACAAATAAACTTCGCAATAAAATATCATGATCCTTATCGCCATTTAATTGCTTGGTAAGATGTACAGACTTTAACATTGCCTTTTCATTGCTATTAACAGCAAGGCAAGCACGATTAGAATATTCATTAATGACCCGCTGCAGCAATTCAGTAGTAATAGGTGGATCGGATTCCTGTAAACAGCGATACAGCATTCCTAAAAGCGTGCGAACATGTCCACCACTGGTTACACAAAGACGATCTAAGGTAGGTTCAGAATCGAAGACTTTAGTGACTAGTGCAGCATCGAGATCAACTTGATTTACCAAAGAAGGAAAAGCTCTGACCATCACCATATGCTTAAGCAAATGTAGACCTTCCTCATGTGATGAGCCATCTCGTCTCATCACAGGCACCATAGGCAAGGTTTTTGGAGCGATTCCTCCACCAAAGCGATTAGTCAAAGATTGATAATCGTTTGAAAAAATGAGGGATAAGGGGATAGTGTACACTACATGACAATCTAGCTTTCGGAGTTGATCTCCTCGATCAACAAATAGATATTCAGGTTGTGAACGGCCTGATCCTTCAATTTTACGATTATCTACACGATCTAGATTATCTACTAGAACAACCAAACCATGCTTGTTTTTTGCATTGAGTTGTTCATGTGCTTTTTTCAAGATATGTTTATTGAGTGTTGTTAGGATTCTCTCAGTTTGGGGCTCAAGATATTGTCTTAATCGTTGACGCAGAGTTTGACTTTCTCGTGTCTTGGCAACAATTTCACCTAAGCTGAGTGGAAGCGATGCTTTTGCTTCTAATGATAGTTCAATTGGAGTCCCCAGAAAGTCAGCGGTTTGATCCAATAAATTTCTAAAGTAACCGGGCTTAAGTTTGATACCAATAGATTCAAGACTTGTACTTACCTGTCGAGTAATCGCCAACAGAACATCCGTGACATCAACATCAGCCATATCTAAATCCTCAGTTGATTCAAAGTAGACTACATGAAAATTTCGAGCTTCTAAATCAGCTTGAAGTTTTCTGAGTTCTGTAGATTTGCCGCATCCAATATGACCTGTAAAGAGTTGGCACGTAGACTGATTAGCACGAGATCTCATTAGAATTGTGCGCTCTAATGTTTCAATGATGCGTCCTCCTCGCACTGAAGAAAAGTCAACATAGTATGCCTGATCTTCAGGTCGATTTGGGATCAGAGTTCGACTAGGATCACAAGCATCAAAAAAACGAAGAAAATCCAGCTTTTGTTCCATTAGCTATGGCTCCCTGCAAGCAAACAGTAACTATTTTCTAAGAAGAATAAGAGCATGATTTTATGATAGATATGCTAAAAAGACACAAGCCCTTTAGTTAGTGTCATGAATTTTTCGCCACAGATTTGCGGTCATGTTTAGCATGGTCTCGCTCAATGACAAGGAAAAAGACGGTTAAACAGCTCGTTTCATGAGGGAATGCTCCAATTTCATCAGACTTGGT
>NZ_JADEXP010000260.1 GCF_015207065.1 Leptolyngbya cf. ectocarpi LEGE 11479
AGACAGGCTTTATTCATGCCGTTAGCCGCTGCATTGATAGCCGCGCGACCGCCAGCCGTATGGTGTAGCGGTCGCGGGTTCAGACTCAGAGGTTTAGGAACTGACTGGGTAGGAGAAGCCGCCGTAAACCCACCCAGATTGTTCAATCCCCTGATTTGCCTCGCCTGGCTAGCGGTTCGAGGTGGGTTAGGACGTGATGCTGCTGGAGCTTGATAAGCGTGCCTTAGAAACTCTCTGGCCCCACTTGTTGTTATAGGTGCTGCTGGGCTAGGCATCTTAATTTATGCAATGAAGTCAACATTTACCGGAGCCGTGATCACCTCTTTTACAGCTTGGTATTCCATGCTGTAAACAGCACTTGAATGATCCTCGTTTAGAAGAAAGGCACAACGAAAAACCAAACGAAAATCTTTTTGATGAGAAACAAACGGCCCGTTTCGCTCAAACTGTGGCTGAATGCCACTATCACCAGTGACGACACTCGGGGGGCGCTCGTTGTAGTCCATTGCATAGCCGTGAGCATTTAAAGCCGTACATCCCCATGCGACCAGCTTCTCATAGGTATCAATATCTGAGGGGATGTGAGATGTTTGGAACTGCATAAAGATTTTTTGATGCTGCAACCGTAAAATGCCCAGTTCACGGTTATCAGTATTCAGCGAATTGCTAACATTAACCAAAGATCGCCCCTATCCCTTACCTAGAGAAGGATAGAGCCGACATAGCACAAAAAGATGGGCCTATTCCCTAATAGAAACTCAATGGGCTTATTGCCTAATAGGAAAAACCAGCTACTGAGGTGATGAACCTCCAAGACACTCTCCACATCAAAGAATTGTAGCGCCCCCCATCAGGCATCCCCGTGCCGCCCAGTCTGCCTGCCAACTTTTCCAGCACTACCCATCGGGCAGTGCTATTTACCATGTCCTGCTAGGACACCCTAGTCATATCCGTCAGACCATCTACCTGCGGCACAATTTACGCTATGTTGAATCCAGCCAGTGGAGACCGCTGATCGAAATTCCCAAACATCGGTTGATCCTGAGGCCAGAGCCAGACGACATGATAAGCATGCTAGTGCGACGGTTGTGGACTAACAAGCACCCTATCCGGTTTCTACACTGCCTCAAACATCTCCAAAACTGCATCACACCGGGCAACCAAGTCTAAATTGTTCGTACTTTCAAATATTTTCCGTGCCTGCTGAAAAGCGTTGAGAGAATCTTCCATCTGCCCATTCTGTTTCAGAGTTTTGCCTAAAATCACCCACGCTTTAGCTTCTCCAGAGAGAGCACCCTGCTGGTGGCGAAGGTTCACGACCTGCTGAAAGCATTCGATGGCTGGGGTAAGTTGTTTGCAAATAAGATGGATGCTGCCTATATTGTTCCATGATTTACTTTGTAGAGCTAAATCGTTTTGCTGTTTTGCGATAGCCAAAGCTACCTGGTAGTGACTGATTGATTGCTCCCGGTGATGTTGTTGCAGGAATAGATAGGCTAGCTTATCGTGGAGATCGGCCTGATTATTATAGTCGTTCAGGGTTTCTGCAATAGACAAGGCACGTTGAAAACAATGGATGGCAAACATTGGCATCTTGCTGAGAGCATGAATGTTACCCAGGTGGGTCAGGGCTGTTTGTTCGTGGGGGCGGTCGTCTAAGGCTCGAACTAAATCAAGGTGGTGCTCAGCGTATGTTTTAGCCTGATCTAAGTCTGAGAGTGAGGCATAGGCAGTGGCCAAATTGCCGAGGGCATGGGCTTCGCCTCGACGGTCACCGATGTCTCGGGTAATTTTTAGGTCTCCGTTGTAGTAGTCTATGGCTTGCCTAGAGTCGCCTTGGGCATGGTAGACGTTACCAATGTTGCTAAGGGCACGTCCCTCTCCCGCGCGATCGCCGAGCTTGCGGGCGTTGACTAGCCAGGTGTGGTAAGCGTTTAATGCGTTGTCAAGGTCACCTTTTGCAAAGTAAACGTTGCCTAAGTTGTTTTGTAGTTTTGCTTTGCCGTTAGTGTCATCCAGTAGTTCTATAATCTCTTGCTGACACTGGTAGTATTCTAGTGCTTGGTCATATTGTTTTAGCTGGTAATAGCTGGAACCCAAATTGGCAAGTACTGGTACAAGCGCAGATGGGTTACCGATGGTGCGGGCAATGGCCAGCTGCTGTTGATAGTAGTCTATGGCCTGGGGATATTGGCCCAGGCAGTGGTGGGTAAGGCCTGTATTGCCTAGGGCTCTAGCTCGAAGGGCTGGGCTATTTAGTGTTTGACTGATTTGTGTTTCTTGTTGGTTGTAGGTAAGGGCAATGTGGTGATTGCCCAGGCTGTTGTGGGCAATGGCTAGCCCGCTTAGGAGAATGGCGTCCCACTCATCGTTTAGTTTTCCAAGGAGGGGAGTGTATAGTTCGATTTGTTCGTTGTAATATCCCCAGGTTTGTAGTTGGTTGTCGAGTTCTTCTTGGGTTGGTGTATTTAGGCGCAAAGATAGAAGCTGACGGGCCATGGACCAGTTGTTTACATCGCAAGCATGGTGAAAGGCTTGAATGAGTCCTGTGACTTTTTCGAGGTTAGTGCTTGCTTCAGGGGGGTGATATCGCTGGATCCAGTTTAGTATGGCTCGGTACTGGCTGCGATCGGCAGGCGATTTGATTAGGGTTGGGGAGTTTAGGTTCAGGTGGAGTTTGCTTATGATGACATCAGACGGAGGAAGCATCGGAAAGAAGCAGGGTGATGGAGGAGGGATATTTGGAAATTATATCGTTTTGCTCTCTTGGTTTGCCTCAGCCTGAAACGATAAATGTTGAACGATATGTGATAGATAGAACTATTGGTTTTCTCATGAGAAAATCTCTCTTCTTATTTCCGTCCCCTTTCGGGGTAATTGAATTTGAACCTTTGATTACAACTTTTCAGCTGATACTCAAGTTAAGTTTCCGTCCCCTTTCGGGGTAATTGAATTTGAACGTGGAAACGTGGCCAACGTGTTGATAAGTGCAGTTTCCGTCCCCTTTCGGGGTAATTGAATTTGAACGGTTGCTCTTCGTGCGTCACCCCGCACGTACCCGTGTTTCCGTCCCCTTTCGGGGTAATGGGATTTGAACTCGAGATAAGCGTCTAAACAGTCTCGTTGTTCGTGGTGTTTCCGTCCCCTTTCGGGGTAATGGGATTTGAACGAAGAACACGCAGAGACGATTACTCCCGAGGATGGAGGTTTCCGTCCCCTTTCGGGGTAATGGGATTTGAACGAGAAGGCTTAGATGCCACGTTCTACTATAGCCGGTTTCCGTCCCCTTTCGGGGTAATGGGATTTGAACGGTAATCCCGTCCTCCAGCTAGCGTAAGCTAGTCAGGTTTCCGTCCCCTTTCGGGGTAATGGGATTTGAACAGTTTGATTTAGGGATTAACTACGCCCTGTATCTTGTTTCCGTCCCCTTTCGGGGTAATGGGATTTGAACCATGGGTATGACAGCGGCTCTGGCGCAGCCAAAGGTTTCCGTCCCCTTTCGGGGTAATGGAATTTGAACAATCACGCCTTGTGTACGCACGGCATTAAACTGTTTGTTTCCGTCCCCTTTCGGGGTAATGGGATTTGAACGCCGACGGTGAAGTCGATATTATTACCGGTCTCAAGGTTTCCGTCCCCTTTCGGGGTAATGGGATTTGAACCGTCATCTACTGAGTTTGATTTCCGTGGCACTAACCCTGGTTTCCGTCCCCTTTCGGGGTAATGGGATTTGAACCAGCTCCTCCGCGTCCTCCAGCTCCAGCTCCTCGTTTCCGTCCCCTTTCGGGGTAATGGGATTTGAACGTGTATGCACGTTTATGGGCTAACTTCTATAACCATGTTTCCGTCCCCTTTCGGGGTAATGGGATTTGAACGCTTGTATTTTTTGGGTTTTTCGTCGGGCAACCTGTTTCCGTCCCCTTTCGGGGTAATGGGATTTGAACCAGGTTGAAAGTGATCCAGCTGAAGTAGGTGAAGTAGGTTTCCGTCCCCTTTCGGGGTAATGGGATTTGAACGATTATGACGAAACGCAAGGAATCTATAAGCTTGCACGTTTCCGTCCCCTTTCGGGGTAATGGGATTTGAACGATGTTGAAGAAAAGACGATGGCGCTGCTTGAGCAGGTTTCCGTCCCCTTTCGGGGTAATGGGATTTGAACCTGTAAAAGGAGTATGGATTGACCAGTACTAAGATTGTTTCCGTCCCCTTTCGGGGTAATGGGATTTGAACGGGTGATAATATTCAGCATGTTCAAGTTCCTGATTACGTTTCCGTCCCCTTTCGGGGTAATGGGATTTGAACGCGTTCGCTGCGCATGGGTACCTGATGAATGTTTCCGTCCCCTTTCGGGGTAATGGGATTTGAACTATTGACTATAGGTGTCGTAAGGGCAACTTACTTCAAGTTTCCGTCCCCTTTCGGGGTAATGGGATTTGAACTGACAATTCTACGCTTACAGCAAAAAGCTCTGATGGGTTTCCGTCCCCTTTCGGGGTAATGGGATTTGAACGAGTGTGAAGAGTGGAAAAAGGCAAAACGAGCCGAAGTTTCCGTCCCCTTTCGGGGTAATGGGATTTGAACACTTTAGTAGACGGCCTTGGCACAGCGTACAGCACGTTTCCGTCCCCTTTCGGGGTAATGGGATTTGAACCACTGGAATTTCGTGGCTGAAGCAATTGAGGAAAGGGTTTCCGTCCCCTTTCGGGGTAATGGGATTTGAACAGTCAGGATTTCTACGCGGTATTGTTACTTTCCGCATGTTTCCGTCCCCTTTCGGGGTAATGGGATTTGAACCACTGGTGTTTTTGTAAAGGGAGCAACGATTGCACAGGGTTTCCGTCCCCTTTCGGGGTAATGGGATTTGAACCCGGCAAGTTCTGTGGAGGACGATGACGGAGTGTTTGTTTCCGTCCCCTTTCGGGGTAATGGGATTTGAACATTACACTCAAGCTGATGCAGATGCCGGTTGGAATGTTTCCGTCCCCTTTCGGGGTAATGGGATTTGAACTTGTACACTCTGGGTTCACAAAAACCTGCCAGAAAAGTTTCCGTCCCCTTTCGGGGTAATGGGATTTGAACTCGGAACCGGAACGGACACTATCGCTATGAGCAGGTTTCCGTCCCCTTTCGGGGTAATGGGATTTGAACGCAGGGGAGTTTTACTGGGACACTTCCCACTTCAAGTTTCCGTCCCCTTTCGGGGTAATGGGATTTGAACGCCACGATCGCAGGTGCAAACTGGATCGACGGGACTAAGGTTTCCGTCCCCTTTCGGGGTAATGGGATTTGAACCGTTGTTGCTGAACCTCAGCACTAACCCCACTCCTGTTTCCGTCCCCTTTCGGGGTAATGGGATTTGAACACGTCTATTTTGTAATCTATGCTCGTAGTGAACAGTTTCCGTCCCCTTTCGGGGTAATGGGATTTGAACCCCTACCTTTTGAAACCTATACGTAGTAAGGTCTTGAGACCCCCATTTTCGCGGGGGTCTAAGCAAGGGGTCCACAATTGAGAATCAGCTGCAATAAGGCACCCTTGAAAAAGGCTGAAACCTTTGTATACCAGTTGATTCTCTAGGGTTGACGAAATAATGCAGTTTTCAAGGTCCGGCAGACCCCCACGAAATGAGGAGCTATCCCCAAACTTAGCCTGCTTTTTAGACCATGTCCAGCGCTTAAAGCATTTCTTCAGACTTTTTGATGACATGCTCTAATACCTCTCGCACCACACCGCTTGTGCCCCGGCAATTTAAGAGTGCCACCTCACCTGTCAGAGCACCTGATGCTTTCAGGCTGTATACCACATGGGCCACTTCAGTCCCTTACATCAAAAAATGTATAGGCCATTGTCTATTTTAATTCCTCATAGACTGCGAGCTTATCCTAAGTCTGGATGCTTGGCTATGATTTCCTAATGAGGCTGTGGGGTTTTCAATAAAGCTGGTGCAATTCATGAGCAACTCCATTGTCTTTGTGAGAGTCCTTTGTTGATATGGACAAAGAAACGATTGCCCCGTTAAACATCTCTCAAAGTGCCTGTATTTATGAGCAGATACAGGCTCAGATCGCGGCGCGTCGGTCTGGTTTAGCAGCGTATCAGCTAGCTGAGTATAAAGCGGCAAAAAACTGGCTCAGACGCTACCGGCCTGCCGATGAGAGCAACCTGGCTCGGGTAACGGGCTACCTGGAAGCGTTTTATCACTTGGCTCAGGTGGAAGATTGGGACAATGCTCGCGCGATCGCAACTATCCAACTACCCGCCACCCACGACCAGGAGCTGCACCGTCAGCTGTTTGTTTGGGGCTACTATCGCCAGCAGCAGCGGCTTTACAAGTCTCTTTTTGGCCAGGCCGATGCGGCGATGGATCTAGTGTGTCTCAGCGGTTTGGGTAATTTGGAGGATGTGTGGGGAAACATCGACCGGGCGATTGAGTACCACCGTCAGGCGCTGGCACTGGCCCAGATGCTAGAAAGCGCAGAAGCCAGGAGTACGGCTCTGGGAAGTTTGGGCAATGCTTATCTGTCACTTCAAAATTTTGAGCAAGCGATTGACTACTATCAGCAACAGTTAGACCTGGCTGAAATGCTAGAACAGCCGCGTTTGGTAGGGGTAGCCCTGGGCGGGTTAGGCAATGCGTATCGTGAGATCGCAGCCTATAATTTAGCGCTAGACGTGGCCAAACGACGGATTGATATTGCCCAATCTAGCGGAGACCAGCAGGGAGAAGGAGACGGCTACTGTAGTTTGGGTAGTACCTATCTGGCCCAGGGAGAGCTGACCGAGGCGCTGACGGTGCTGGAGCAAGCCCTGACAATTGCCCAGTCTATCGGGTATCGGCTAGGAGAATGTCGGGCGTTGGGTAATTTGGGTTTGGTGTATGGAACATTGCAAAAAGACGATGCTGCCATTGATTGTCTAGAGAAAACACTGGCGCTAGCCAACAAAATCGAAGATAAAGAAGGACGGCAGCAGGCGATTTTACAGTTAGAAGTGCTGTACCGACAGCGAGGAGATACGTTACAGGCAATGGGCTATCAGCAACTGGCCAGAGGTTTTATCAGCGAACCGCTAGAGAGAGCCGCGCTGTTGTTAAACCTGGGGACAGGCTGTCGCAACTTAAATCGCTTGGAAACAGCGATTGACTGCTATCAGGAACTTTTGACGGTAGCCGAACTGGTAGGTGAGGATGAACAGCGGCTGTTGCGAATGATGGGGCTGTATTGTTTAGCATTAACGTATCAGCAACAGGATGAAATAAAACAGGCCTGGCGCTCTTGTCGGCTGGCGTTAGAACTCTCTCATACGTCAGTGGAGCCGCTGGTGGAAAAATGTCTGGATTTACAACAGACGCTAGCGCTAGCGCTGCAGCGGGAGGTGTGATGTGGAAAAGTCGAGCAGCCCGATTACACCACCGGCCCAGGCTATCCTTACTCAGCTAGGCATTCTGCCCTCTAGCCTATCGGAGATGACCTCATGTCTGCGGCGTACCCACTGTCGTGCCATCATCAACTGGCTAACGCGCTATCAGTCAGCCGATGCGTCCCAGCTGGGGCAGGTCAAAGGCTATCTAGAGGCGTTTCATCACCTGTGTGCTATTCAAGAATGGAACCGGGCATATACGCTGATCTCAACTCGGCTTAACACACCCACACGGGATCTGCTCCACTATCAACTTAAGCTTTGGGGCCACTACCAAGAACAGATTGATCTGTTCTCTCAGCTAATTGACCATGTTAATCCTAAGTTGAACAGCGAAGTCAACAATATACTGGGGACGGCCCATCAGTCTCTGGGGAACTACATCCCAGCGCTACAGTACTTCAGGCGTAGCTTAGAGATTCTCAATGAGACGGATGGTACTGACCTAGAAACAGGCTTTGTCATCTGCGGACTGGGGGGTGTTTACTATGCCTTAGGCGACTATCCCAGAGCAATTGAGCATTTTGAAGAATGGCTTCGCATTGCAGGGGCGGCCAATGAGATCCATGGGGTGGGAATTGCTGTGGGTAGTTTGGGCAATGCCTATGAGTCCATGGGAGAGTATGCCAAGGCCCTGGACTATCACCAGCAGCACTATAAGCTTTCTCGCCAACAGGGAGATGTTGAAAATGAGGGGGCAGCCTTAGGAAATCTAGGCAGCGTACATTTCTCACTGGGTCAGTATCCCCAGGCTATTGAACATCACCAGCAACATCTCAACCTGGCTCGGCAAATTGACAATCGCCAGGGCGAAAGCAACGCCCTGGGCGGTCTAGGTAGCGCCTACTATGCTTTAGGAGACTATTCTTTAGCTGCAGACTATTTCGAACAGCAGCTGGCGTTGACAAAAACCATGGGCGATCTGGCCGGAGAGGGCAATGCACTCAGCGGTTTAGGCAACGTTCGCTGCGCTGTGGGTGCCTATGGTGAGGCGCTGGACTATCATCAGCGACACCTGGCCATTGCCCAGCGTA
Organism: Leptolyngbya cf. ectocarpi LEGE 11479; assembly: GCF_015207065.1. Taxonomy (GTDB): domain Bacteria; phylum Cyanobacteriota; class Cyanobacteriia; order Phormidesmidales; family Phormidesmidaceae; genus Leptothoe; species Leptothoe ectocarpi. Next base: position 8,454 of record NZ_JADEXP010000260.1, read on the forward strand.
TTGGCCACCAGCAGGGGATGACCCACGCCTATGGCAACCTGGGCAATGTTTACAGCGCCCTGGCTGATTATGTGGCCGCTGCCAGCTGCTATCAGCAGCAGCTAACCCTCGCTCGAAAAATTGGTGATCTGATGGCAGAAGGTCTAGCGGCAGGCAGTCTGGGTAAGATTGCTCTGTCTTTAGGGCAATATGCCGAGGCGATGGCGGGGCTAGAACGCCAGTTGGAGATCGCAAAAAAGCTAGGCGATCGCACCCGCGAAGGTCAAACTCTCAGCGATATGGGCAATGTGTATCGCCATTGGGGAGACAGCCGCCGGGCGATCTCGTTTTTGCACCAGGGTCTGCACATCGCGCAGGAACTAGGCGATCGCCAAGGTGAAGCCAATGCCCTGGGCTATCTGGGCAATGCGCACCATACGCTAGGCGAGTATGAACAAGCATTAAGCTGCTATCAGCGTCATTGGGATCTAGCGCTGACCCTATCGGATTTGGCGGGCCAGGGGCGAGCTTTAGAGGGCCTGGGGAATACCTATCAGCAGCTGGGGGATCTGGACCGCGCCCTTGACTGTCATCAGAAAGCGCTGGTGCTGGCAAAACGGATTTGCGATCGCTCAGCTGAAGCAGCGGCATTAGGAAATATTGGCAGTGTGTATGATCAGCGGCACGAGTATGAGCAGGCGATTGAGTATCATCGACAGGATATTGCGCTCAGTCGACAGCTGGGTCAGGATGTGGCTCCCGGTTTGGTCAATTTGGCCAATGCCCAAAGT
>NZ_JADEXP010000261.1 GCF_015207065.1 Leptolyngbya cf. ectocarpi LEGE 11479
TATCTGGAGACCAGATCCCATGTTTAGAGACACCAACCAGGGCGCAGGCGCGTCCAACGTTCCGCCTGCCAACCCATCGCTGCCCGAGTTTCAATACGAAAACGTCAACCACACGCTGTTTGGCAGCCTGATCGCCATTCGTAACACCATTGCCCTACTCCATAAGCTCAACTATGCCGAGCCCAATGACTGGAGCAAACCCTTACCCACCGGGCGACCCAATGAACTAATGGCGATTTTAACCAAACGCGTCAGGGTTGATTGAAACCGTAATGCAGCTGCAGCCCGCGCTGGGTTGAAACGCCCGCGCTAGCTGAGGGTTGTCCGCTAAAAGGGACAATTTGGTGTGGAAGCGCTGGTGCTCGGTTGTGGACCGAGCACCAGCCAACTGCTGTGAAAGCGAATCCTAAAAACACATCTCCGATAATTGTGTCCCTTTTAGTGGACACCCTTCAGTTAGCCCTAGGTTTCCAACCTTGGGCGGGCTGGCGCTTCTTCTCCAGCAGAAGAGTGCGATCGCAAAAAATAGTACAGCAACAGATTTTCCAAACAGATTAATGCGTCGTGACACATCCTACTTAATCTCCAAAACAAATCCAGGCAAAACATCTTCTCCTGAAACCGTAGCCGGAAAATTCTTCACCGCGACTGGCTGACCCGGACGATAAATCTCAACAGTTTTTCCCTGAGGATTGATCAACCATCCCAGCCCCAGCCCACTATCAAGATATTCCTGCATCTTCTCCTGCAGCGGCTTCAAACGGTCGCTTTCAGACCGCAGTTCAATCACAAAATCAGGACAGATGGGTGGAAACTTTGTCCGTTGTTCTGGAGTTAGATCGTTCCAGCGCTTTGAACTGACCCAGGCTGCATCCGGCGAGCGATCGCCTCCGTTAGGCAAGTTGAAGATTGTTGAAGAACTAAATACCTCACCCAAGCCGGTTTGACGATTCCAGAACACCAAATCAGCAATGTAGTTAGCTTCTTTTCGTCCACTTTCGCCACCAACTGGGGACATGATAATTAGCTTTCCTACTGAACTTCGTTCCATGGCAATATCTTTGTTCGCCAGACAGAGTCTGTAGAACTGCTCATGGGTTAGCCTATGGACTAACGGTTCTAAGTTGAGGTTGATGGCAGTCATCGTAGCCGACCTATTCTTACCGTTCCATTCTAGTCGGTCGTAAGTGTTCCCTGAGCGTAAGTGTTCCCTGAGCGGAGTCGAAGGGAACGCCGATCGTGCAAGGTTGGCTTCGACTCCGCTCAGCCAACGTTGTTCGTGGGACGGTTTCATTTGAACATACGCTTATTGAAAGCCCTGACCCTGAGTCTTTGGCTGCCAAATAAGAATCTCTCCCTGATTGCCGCCAGCCGCTAAGTAGTCACCTTGAGGATGCCAGGCAACTGCCGAGAAACCCGCAGCCACACCTTTTAGAGTCTGTTGCAAACTCTTGGCATTTTTCCAGAGGCACAGATGACCATCCTGGGCCGCCGAGGCCAGCAGGCGAGCGGTGGGATGAAATGCGATCGCAACCACCGTACCGTCATGCTGAGTCAATACCTGGTTCTCCCAACCCTGCCCCTGGCGTTGCCAAACCGTTATCCCCTCCAGACAGGCTGCTGCTACCAGCGATGGCCGATCGGCTACGGGCATGGCCCAGTCCACCTGGCGCACCTTGCCCGGAAAGCCCTGCATCAGCCACGGCGGCGGATGTCCCCACGACACTACCGTCAGCGTCCGGTCCAAATTACCAGAAGCTAAATAGCGACCATCTGAGGACCAGGCCACAAAAATACTCGCACCGGGCACCTCAATAAACTCAGGCTTAGCCTGCCAGTCATCGCTGGACCAAACCTTGATACCGCTGTGGCCGCTGGCCGCTAGCAGCGTACCCTCAGGGTGCCAAGCCAGTCCCAGTACTGAGGATTTCTTAAAGTCCAGCTGGGTAAGCGATTGCCCCTGAGCTACATCCCATAGTTGCACCTGGCTACCTATTCCAAAGGCTAGCCAGGGCTGATGCGGATGCCAAGCCAGCCGATCAACCCAAATGGAGGGATGCTGCAGAACCGTAGGTGGCTGATCCAGCGCCTGAACAGCCCAGACAAATACATCTCCCTGCTGTCCCGCCGCCGCCAAGTAGGCTCCATCAGCCGAGAAGCCCAGACAGTTAATGGCTCCATCGGCCTGAGCCGACAGCAGAGGTACTAATTCGCTATCTGCTGACCAAAAGACAACCTCTCCGCTAGAGGAACTCACCGCCAGTCCGGTCCCATCCGGTGACCAGGCTAGGGCCGTCACATAGTCCTGCAGTGCCCCCTGCCAGGTAACCTTAAAGGTGTTTGAGCGGGAGCGGGATTTGGATTTTTTGTTCAGATTTTTTTGCGATCGCGCCGTCATACCAAACAAGCCCGAAAGCCTTCTCTCAGCTCAGCTTCGTTTAGATTACGACCAATAAACACCAGCTCACTCTTGCGAGTTTCCGTCGGCTTCCAGGGTCGCTCGGTCTTGCCATCAAAGATCATATGCACCCCCTGAAAGACAAACCGGTTATCCTCTCCCTGGATATTGAGAATCCCCTTCATTCGAAAAATATCCGGTCCCTTAGTCTGCAATAAATCCGACATCCAGGTGTTGAGTTTTTCCTTGTCTAACTCCCCATTCTCCACAAAGGCCAGAGAGAAAACCGACTCATCATGTTCGTGAGCATCTTCACTCAAAAACTCAGGATCCACCTCTAGCGCCCGGTCCAGATCAAAGGCCCGCACCCCTAAAATAGAGTCCATTTCTAGCTCAGAGTTTTGAGTCCGATAGATCTTCACCAGGGCATTCATGTCCCGGATTTTGCCCTCTAGGGCATCTAGATCCTCCGGTGTGACCAAGTCCACTTTGTTGAGCAAAATCACATCGGCAAAGGCGATTTGCTCCTGGGCTTCATCACTGTCCCAATGCTGGTGAATATGTTTGGCATCCACCACCGTTACCACCGCATCCAACAACAGCTGCGACTGGATATCCTCATCCACAAAAAAGGTCTGAATCACGGGAGCCGGATCTGCCAGACCAGTGGTCTCAATCACCAGATGGTCAAACTTATCTCGCCGCCGCATCAGGTTACCAATAATGCGAATCAAATCGCCCCGCACGGTGCAGCAAATACAGCCGTTATTCATCTCAAAGATTTCTTCATCAGCATCAATCACCAGCTGATTGTCAATCCCCACCTCGCCAAACTCATTGACGATTACAGCTACTTTCTTGCCATGCTCATGGGTAAGAATATTGTTAAGTAATGTGGTCTTACCAGCCCCCAAATATCCCGTTAGCACCGTAACAGGAACGGTTTTTACCACTTCAGTGGGTGCGGTTGCAGTGACCATAGGGCGCTCAGTCCTCAAATACTTTGCTTAACGATTATGGACGATTATGGGAAGCGGCTTAGCCTAGAAATGTTTATAGCAAACAAAACAATTTATCTATCTGTAAACTTTGTAATGTTTTAGGCCGATCATCGCTGACTGCATCCTGAAGTCAGACTGTACGCTTGCATAAAAGCAAGCAGTGGCGACTCTACTGTCACCTTAAATTAATTTTCATAAACAAAAACCATTGATAGTTTTACGTGTTGCATAAATAGTCGCTTGCTACACATAGCCGACATTATTCTGAAAAATAAGCTCTGAGAGTTTCTCTGGTGGTCAAATCTTTGAAGAGCTTGACTACTCGACTTCAAGCTTCATCTACTCTGTCTTAAGGAAGTTAATGAAATGGCTAACAAAAAAGGAGTTAAATCTCTTACAAGATGGTTAGTACCGTTCGTTTTGAGCTTTATTATCCTGACAGGTCTAATATCAACATCAGCCTTTGCCCAAACATCTCAGTTCAACCAACTGTGTCGTCAAGTTAATTCAAAGACACAACCTGGACCCATCGCTTACTATGCGCCAGGAGGTTTACCTATCAGAGCGTCTGCCGGTAGCCCTGATGGTCCAGCTGCGAGTGCCCCTGTTTATCTCACCCGTTCTCCCGCAGAACTGAGTGCAGATGGAAAATTTGTCAGGGTTTGGTTTGACAGTCTTGACCCTAATTTCAAGCTGGGTTGGCTAGCTATGAAATTAAGAGACGGTGATGACATGCTGAAAATGGGTAGCAGCCGTTGGCGGACTATGGAATGTGTTGAATAGCTGGGGCTTTGTTGTTACTCCTCTGGTTCTAAAGGGACTTTACGCAACTTATTCGTTCTCCGCTCTCAAAGCCTGCACTACATCAGCCTGACTAATCTCTGCCGCAGGCTGATGTAGTTTATAGGTTTTAGGTGGCTGGGTCATGACGGAAATGACTGTTTCCAGCGGTGGGCAGCCGGGTTCTGTACAGGTTAGCTGACTAATGGACACAGGAATAGTCTCCTCTAGGGCCAGAGTCTGGTATACCCAAGACTTAATCTGTTGCAGCTGGGCGGGCGAGAGCTTGTTGGACGTATCAAATAAACCCATGGGCAAAACGATAGTAGGTGGCAGCAGGCTATGACCCCAATGCTACTTCATTTACGTTGCGGCCTAGCTGACGGGGCAATACCCGATGCTTTAGAGCAATACAGTCAGCTAAATAGTTAGCATCGCGGGCAATGCCTGAAAATCTGGCTGAGCCCCAGGTATATAACCAGGGCAGTCCTAAAAAGTATAGCCCTCGGGATGTCGTCACCCCCCGTTCATGGCCAGGGTAGCCCTTACCATCAAAAACAGGAATATCGATCCAGCTAAAGTCGGTGTGATACCCCGTGGACCAGATCACGGTGGAAATATTAGCGGTTTCTATATCCAAGGATAAGGGACCGCTTTGGGGCTGCCATACCGACTGGTAAGGGGGCTCTACTGGTGCATCTAGCTGATTTTTCTCAATGTAGGCATCGATGGTGTGTTTAATACTCTCGGCTACCGCGTCGGCCTGATCAAGATTGCGCCCCAGGTCATCTGTAAACTCCAGATGCTGCCTGTCAATAAACTTGAGTTTGCCATAGAGATGCATCCCCTCCAGGGCAAAACGGCGTAAGTCGATCTCGCGGCCACCGTCGCGGCCGGTGACATAGTGATTTGTCTTAGTGCGGACAGATTCTTTCTGGGGATGATCATCAATGGACATATCGTAGTAGCCCATCTGATCGAGCCAGTCCACCACGTCTTTTCCTCGGTAGGCGCGGGGCGCGCGCGGGGCACCGCCAACACATAGATGAACCTGTTTCCCGGCCAAGTGCAAATCTTCCGCTATTTGGCAGCCTGATTGACCTGTGCCGACAACTAAAACACCGCCCTCTGGCAAAGACTCGGGATTCTTATACTCCGATGAATGGAGTTGGGTGAGATTCAGGGGTAGCCGTTCCGCCATTCTAGGAATTTTTGGGGTGTGATACCCGCCTGTGGCTACCACCACCTGGTCAGCAACGTAGTGACCGATGGAGGTATCAATTTCAAATACGTTTTCAGGCTTGTATATTTTTGAAACCGTCACCCCCTCTTTGATCAGAGGCTTTATAAAGGCGGCATAGTCCTCAATGTACCGCACGATTTCATCCCGCTGCATAAAGCCATCTGGGGCATGACCGGAGTAAGGATAGCCGGGTAGCATACACTGCCAGTTGGGTGTTACTAAACAGAATGAATCCCATCGCTTGGAACGCCAGGAGTGGGCAATTTTATTCTTTTCAAAAACGATGTGATCAATACCTCGCTGCTTCAGGCAGTAGCTAATTGACAGTCCGGCTTGACCACCCCCAATAATGGCAACGGGAAAGTGAGAATTTGTGAGCACCTGCATGGTGTGGATACCTGATAACAGCACAGTCCAACCATAGAAATCAGATTTGGAATAGCCTGTAGCCACGGCTACCAAACCCTAAGATCTCGGCTTATGGGCAGGCCATGGCTTGGAACAGCTATGCAAAGTATCCAGAAATTTTGCATCCATCCCTATAAACCTGTACTTTTAAACAGTGTGATGCTCTTTTAAATTATCTCTCGCGACTTTATTAAATCATTTTGACCATTTTGGCTGTCTCATTTGTCAGGCTTTCTGACTTTGTAGCAACAGATACCGGTAGAGGTTCTGAGACCTTTTAAGCTGCTGACAAATTCGCATGTGAGAGTGACTCTAATGCCTGAAGTAACCGCCCCCGCTCATAAGACCGGTGACTTTTTTGTCAACTACGAGGAAAAAGTATTCCCGGATGTTCAAGCGGAGCCTGGAGAGAAAGCGCTGGTGACGTTCCACACAGTTGCTTTTGAAGGCTCCATTGGTTTGGTTAATTTATTGCAGGCTACCCGCCTGATTCGCAAAGGGTTTGAGACGTCGGTGTTGCTCTACGGTCCTGGGGTAACCCTAGGTGTACAGCGCGGATTTCCTAAGCTAGGCGATGAGGCATTTCCTGGCCATATGGCGATGAACAATCAGCTGGTCAAGCTGATGGAAGAAGGCGGTAAGGTCTATGCCTGTCGGTTTGCGCTGCAGGCTCTCTACGGCCACGGTGAGCCTTCTTTAATTCCTGGGATTACACCGATTAATCCGTTAGATGTGCTGGATATTGTCTTGCTACATCGCAAAGACGGCGCGTTTATACTCGATACCTGGACTATGTAAATCACGTTGTCCGTTAGGTTCTATTCCTCGAAACTAGCGTTCCTGTCCGTCACATCTTTCCTTCTAACAGCTGCTGGTGAATTATTTTAATAACGCCGTTATAGTTCACCAGCAGATTTTCTTGTCAGAATGAAAGTCTTGTCCCGTAACCCATCCCCTAACCCATAAGTCACTATGGACTTCTCTCGCACCGTGAGAGCAGCCGCTGTACAAATTTCTCCTGTACTGTACAGCCGCTCAGGCACTGTGGAAAAAGTGTTAAAAGCCATTGACGATGCGGCCCAAGAGGGCGCAGAATTGGTTGTTTTTCCAGAAACCTTTGTTCCCTACTATCCTTATTTTTCGTTTGTGCTGCCGCCGGTACTCATGGGTAAAGAGCATATGCGGCTTTACGAGGAAGCCGTGGAAGTGCCGGGACCGGTGACCGAGGCGGTAAGTCGGGCTGCTAGCAGCCATCAGATGGTGGTGGTTCTGGGGGTGAATGAACGCGATCAAGGGTCTCTCTATAATACTCAGCTAATTTTTGATGCCGATGGCACCTGTTTGCTTAAGCGGCGCAAGATCACTCCTACGTACCATGAACGTATGGTTTGGGGACAAGGAGATGGCTCTGGCCTGCAGGTGTGCGATACGGCGGTGGGTCGAGTGGGTGCCCTGGCCTGCTGGGAGCATTATAATCCCCTGGCTCGATATAGTCTGATGGCTAACCATGAACAGATTCACTGTGCTCAGTTTCCGGGTTCCATGGTAGGGGAGATTTTTGCGGATCAAACTGAGGTGACCCTGCGGCACCATGCGCTGGAGTCGGGTTGTTTTGTCGTGAATGCGACGGGCTGGCTGACGGCGGAACAGGTGAGCGAGATTGCCCCCAATGAAGGGTTGGAAAAGGTCTTACGGGGTGGGTGCTATACGACCATTATTAGTCCCGAAGGGGTGCCCCTGTGTGAGCCGATTCGGGAAGGGGAGGGGATTGCGATCGCAGATCTAGACTTCTCTCTTATCACCAAGCGCAAACGCATGATGGACTCGGTGGGCCACTACGCCCGTCCCGATCTGCTGCAGCTGAGTGTGAACAAGTCCGCCTATGCCGTCGTATCTCCAGAAACAGCTACGACTGCTGAGACTCTCCCACCCGCTACGCCAGAGCCCTTGACTGCTCCCACAGAGTCCACACCAGAGTAAAGCACCAACCGCCCAGTATATTTTAGATATTCCTTTTAATTTGCCAGACCATGAACCCACAGCAGGTGATTACCGAGCTTCAAACCAAGGGCCTCAACCTGGTTACCGATACCGTTGGTGCCTCAGGTCGTAAAGGAGGAGCCGGACCATCGGACCACAAAGCAGTCACCATTGGTGAAACAACATTTATGGTCCCGGTGTACACCGATGGTGCGGCCCAGTCTCCCTACAGCGTAGATTCTAAGTCCGGTCAGTCTGTGCTGACCAAAGACAACCAGATAATCACCGCGCTCGATTTTCCAGAGCAGCCTAAGTTTTACAACCTCACTACTGCTGACGGCATTCCCTACTGGAAAATTGCCCTACTCCACAGCCGCAATGTCCTAGCTACCACGGTGCTGCAAACCTGCATTCGCTATGAAAATCGCAAAACCGCCTGTCAGTTTTGCGCCATTGGCGAATCCCTAGCCGCCGACCGCACCATCGCCCAGAAGACACCGCAACAGCTAGCCGAAGTGGCCGCAGCGGCTGTGCGTCTAGACGGGGTGGAAAACATGATCATGACCACAGGGACACCCAACACCACCGACCGAGGAGCGGCTTACCTGACAGACTGTGCCCAGGCGATTCAGGCTCGAGTGGATCTGCCCATCCAGGCCCAGTGTGAGCCCCCCAATGACTTTGTTTGGTTTGAGCGTATGCGCTCAGCGGGCATCGACAGTTTAGGCATGCACCTGGAAGCGGCGGATTCTGAGGTGCGATCGCGGATTATGCCCGGTAAAGCCAGGGTGCCACTTTCCTATTACTTTAAGGCGTTTGAATCGGCTACAAATGTCTTTGGTCGCGGTCAGGTCAGCACCTATTTGTTGGCCGGTCTAGGCGATAGCAAAGAGACATTATTAGATATCAGCGAGCGGTTGATTAACATCGGTGTTTATCCCTTTGTTGTGCCCTTTGTGCCCATCAGCGGTACTCCATTGGCCCACCATCAGCCCCCCAGCAGTGAGTTTATGTATGACCTGTATCAGGGTATTGGCCAACTGCTAAAACGGGCAAATTTGTTGTCCAGTGAGATGAAGGCGGGCTGTGCTAAGTGCGGAGCCTGTTCGGCGCTGTCTTTGTTTGAGAATTAGTATCCAAGACTATGAAAAAACGTACCTATAGTTTTCAGCTGGCTCTTTCTAAATCTGAGATTGCTGATTATTTTGACCTCAGGCAACAGATTTTCTGTGAAGAACAGGGACTTTTCCAAGGGGATGACCGTGATTCCATCGATCATAGGTCTTACCCGATTGTGGCTATTGCTCACACTCTTGATCAGCCTGATCAGGTGGTCGGGGTGGTGCGCATCTATGAGGAGATGTCTCGGCTCTGGTACGGTGGGCGTTTGGGGGTGCATCC
>NZ_JADEXP010000262.1 GCF_015207065.1 Leptolyngbya cf. ectocarpi LEGE 11479
TGTCCGGGCCGATATTATCGTGAAACGCATGAACGGCAGCGTCCCATCATCAGCCACACCGCTAGAGGCGAAAGAGCAGGCAAGCGAGCCTGCCGAAGATGTTGAGCGAGAAGGTTTTCAATCAGCCGCCGCCGCGTTCGGAATTACCTAGACAAATTCCTTGAGCGCAGATTTCCCTCTTCGATTTGCGTTGTGTGGAGGAACAGGCCGGGCCGAGCATCCCGGCCTGTTTTTTCATATGGTATATTATCACACCAAGGATGGTTTTGTTGTTTCCCACGTCAAAGTTTCATATGGCCAAGTGCATAAATTTCAAGTGAATTGCTTATTTTTGAACCTGTAGCAAAAGTTTATTCACAAAGTTGAGATCGCAATGAGTGCAGATGCGATTTACTTCTAAAAAACCTATTTTCCTGCTATTTATGTAAAATATAGATTTTTATTTGTTGGGGGAGAGCAATGAGTATGAACGCAGAAGAGTATGCGGCAAGAATCAAGTGCTACGACAAGTGTGTTCAAGAACATCTGCGTAAGCTTGATTATGAGGGCAGCAGCCTATCCCATCTATTACAAAGAGCGCTGAACTTAGTTTCAGCAGGGCCACCGCGTGAAGTTCGCCCTTTTAGAGATTTTCTTGATGCCAAAGCACAACCGCTACGCAAAACTCTATTAAAGAAAGAAAAAACGGCGGACCAACAGAACTCCGATGAGCTTTCAGACGAGCTCGAAAAGCTCGCCATAGTTGAAGCCTGCATCGAAGCGGCACGGCGTGCCGTCAGCCCATCCGATGCTTGGCGCCTTCTGAACAAGGCTTCCAGCGTGCTTATACAACTGCCTGGAGAAGTTTTCGACAAGCGAGATTTTCTGACCCGGTATCATGCCTTAGAGCCTGCTCTCGACAAGCACCTTGCTCAAATTTACGGTGAATACGAAGCACAAAAATTAAAAGGTGAACGAACTGTTGCAACAGAAATATACGCAAACGACGGTAAAGGCAGCACTCTTGTTACACTGCTGTCAATCTATTCTCATCAGTGGTCAGTTGTCTCACAAGCGGTCCGTTTCAAGCGCCGCCTAACGAGAGGCGTGACCGTTAGTCTTGCCCTCGTAACCTTGCTCGCTTTTATCTCTATCTTCCTTTTGCACGAGGATCACCAAACCCCCAATTCAGGCTCGGGGAGTCCAATCGACCTGTTTTGGATCTTTGCATTTTCATTATTGGGCGGTGCGACCAGCGCCCTCTTAGAATCGCGCGACCATAATCCTACCGCAACTGACTTTCGTAACTACCTTGTTAAATTTTGGATGCGCACACTCGTTGGTGCTATCGGTGGGTTTGTTGTCTACACCATCCTTACTGTGCCAGGCATTGCATCAGTTGGCATCGTTTCCGCAGTTACGACGCAGTTGTCCGTATTTGCTGCCGTCGGCTTCGTTGGCGGGTTTTCCGAATTGTTTTTTAGAAGCATGGTCGACCGCTTTATCGGTATCGTGGCATCACCGGGAAAAAAAGTACCGTTGGGCGAAGACGACCTTGACGCAAGAAACTCCGCGTCGTCGCGACAATACCTTTCAGCGGTCACGGGCGTTAAGCCACTCACTTTTATGCCAAACTTCCCGGCGTTAGATTCTGCGGCAGGCGGTTCATTGCCAGAATTTCCCGATACTCGCGATCTTTGTTTGTACGAAATATTAGATACCTATGGGCGTGTTCGACCAGACGCATGGGATAAGCCTAAAGACATTATGGACACGTCCAACCAAGATGTTTGGGCAAGACGGTTGCGAGCTGCCGCGAGGGAAATTCAATCGCATAACACGGCTTACGATCAAGATCTCTCCGACAACATTCGCAGCGGCACGAATTCAGAAGCGTCCGAGACCCACGGCATGATGATCAGTCAAGTGGCGGATTGGCTTGCCAGACGCGCTCACAAAATGTCGTCGCCATCTAATTAATTTTGGGACAAGTAAAATGCTGAAAAGGAATGTCATTCTATGCATCGCGATATGCGGCGCAACAACTCTATTCCCACATGCAGTCTTAGGGCAAAGCAACCGCCTCCCAAAGGGCGCGCAAAAAGACCTCTGTCAAGCAGAATATCTCGCGGGTAATGTCACCACACAAACAGAACGCGTGCCGGTCAATAAACTTAAAAGTTTTGTGGCAAAACAAACATCGCTTAAGCCGGAAGAACATGGGCTTTTGGCTAGCGCCGCATTATTACCGAGCGATCTAAAGCAACTCGCCGATAGCATCGATCAGAACAACCCAGCAGAAATAAGAAAATCGCTGCTGCTTGTATTTTCAAAATCTAAACTTACCGACAACCATTACATTTCTATTCATGATGATTACGCAAGCGGTCAAAATCCATTCTGTCGACTGGCTGGCGAAAATCAAGCTGAATACGACACGTGTAGTCAAACGCCGGTAAGCGACTTTAGAGACGACTGCTACAGTCTAAACACAAAGACTGCCCCACGTTGGAAAGCTGCCTATTGCTCGTTACATGTAAACGCCCAAGATTTTGGCTCCAATTTTTCTCAAGCCCCGGAGCCAAAAGATACAACTACATATTTCGCGTGGAGCGATGCCGCCCTTGAACGGTATTATAATGACGATCGAAACGCCATACTGCCCAATCTCGCTAACGGCGCGCGCCTCGGTAGCAGCAGACTGTTGCGTGATTTAACCTCCACGACTGATTCAAATGTTTATCTACGATGCTCGACCCCGCCGAAAGACGATGAGCCGCAGCTTGTTTCCTCTTTTCTACGAATACGCGGCAAACCGGCCGATCTTTTGAAGCCGGGGATTGGCGACATTGAAATTGAAAATGCGGACGGTAAAAAATCGGAGGCGACAGTTAGAAAGCTGCAACGTGCCGCATTTAAAAAATATTCAGCTGCTCAAATTTCACTCCGAAATGACCGCGCTGGCGATACGACCACCTTTAGTGTCAATGGCAGTGTTGGTATACCCGTTATTGATCGAACCCAAAAAGAGCATCACTTCAAAAATGCTCTTGTTTTTGGAGCGCATTATGAACGCAGTAAAACGAACTCGCCGACCAAGACTACAAACGTTCATGTGTTGTCGCCATTAGCCATCTGGTCGGCGAAACTAGAAAAAGGAATTGGCTTTAATTATGGGGCACAGGCTTTATATTCAATTGATTTTGCTCAAGAAGCCAAAAAACTTGTCATAACAACTGAAGCGAGCCCGATACTTGGCTCTTATCCGCTTTTCTTACAAGAGAACTACGAGGTCAGGAATAACTGGCTCCCGAACACCGGGATATATTTATCGCCATCAGCGACGCTGTTCTTGGAGGCGGCTGATATTCTCGACCCAGGAACGAGCGCAGAGCTTGCTGGAGCCGAGGTTTATTACGGCATCGGGGGGGAGATAGGAGTGGTGCTCGAGGCCGATCGTCCCCTTAATTTTTTCAAAAATTTCTCAGTCGAAGCCGGATTCCGGCATTTAGAGTTTGTCGCGGGGGACATAAATTTGAATGGTGCCAGCCGTTTCAACGTTGGCCTCAATTACGCGCTGCCCGGTGCCGAACACTTGTTTATGAAGCTAGAGTATGTGGATGGTCGAAACGTCAAAACGTTCCAAGATGAAAATTTCATCGATGTAACTCTCGGCTTGCGATTCTAGAATGGTTGGTCTTGGAAAATTATTCCAAAAAATTCCTTGACGGAAATTTGCATCAACAATTTCAAATTATTATGAGGACGATCTATTGGCTGAGGATTTGTTTATCGGAATAGCTGTTCGAAAACCGACAGGATTCGAACCATTACCTGCCGGGATTTATGACTCTCTTTCTCGAATGAAAAAGTGGGCCGACAAAGAAAACTATGACTGTTGGATTTGGTCTGATGAAAATGGAAAAACCATAACCACAGAATCAATTTTGCAAGACATAATAAATAAGCGCATTGGCGATCACCCCATAGATGGCCGCCTTTCGCGTCGGCGTAGAATAATCATTTACTTCTGTGGTCATGGGTTATTTTGTGGTGATCAAATTTGGCTCCTTTCGGAGGGTAAAATGCGCGATTCTAGTCTTCTTGGCGTGGCGAGAATGAAAGCCAAGCTTCGGCAATGGAATCCCAAGCAAATTGGGTTTATTAGCGACGCATGTGCGGTCCTCGAACACAATCTCGATCAAAACGTTGAGTCGCCGATCCCCTCGCCGAAAATGAATCCTCAGCGCTCAGACAAGCCACAATATGAACGACTTATGGCGTCGGAAGGTGGGAATTCGACATATGCTGTCACAGATGGGTCCATATTTACAGAAGTTCTACTGCGCGCGCTCGAAACGTCTCCGCCTGTCACGGAAACTGTTTCGCAGCCCGATAATGCTGTGATCTCTGATCTGTTACACGCATACATAGAAAGAGTGTTTCCGTTAGAAGATACTAATGGAAAATGTGTTCCTTTTTGCGATGGTGGATTTCGAAAACCAGATCATATTTATAGAAGCATTCCGCCGGGTTTAGTTGATGCGACTTCAAGCAAAGAATTGGAGGCGACGAATCGCCAAAGAACGAAGCGCCGAAAAATCGAAGCCAAGAAAGAGCTGGATAGCCTGTTGCTAGCGGAAGGTCTTGGGAACACTATGCCAGCAGTTAAGGTCAGGGCGGGTCACAACTCAGTTCCGGGTGTCGTTGTGGTTGAGCATGCCTCACGCCCGCTTGGCGGCAAGAAGACAATTTCGATACCTCCTGAGATTTTTGAAGACTTTGCTCAATTCTCGCCGCCCGGAACCCCAACCCAGGTGTCATCACCAGATCTAATAAAGGTTGCGGCTCCCCGTGGTGTTTTCGCAGGATCGGCGACGGCGCGGGTCATTCAATTGGACGACACAACTAATGGAACGATGCTTATACATGAGCCTGATCACAGTTTTCTAGTTCCTGAATTTATGGGCAGTTCAACTTGGGTAAAGAGTAGTGTTGGGACGACGGATGACCATGGCTTGATCGGTCGCGACTTTCAAATTACGCCCGTCGGGGTTGCCTACACGGCACAAGACAATTCTGGCAAAATTAGCCGTCTTGGCGCACAGCTTCTACAAAAATTTATATCTTCTTATAGTCATTCTGAGTTTGTTGATGAACTCATCGATCGGCTATCGGCCAAGTGGGTGGATCCATTTCAAGTTTTAGCCGTCGCCTACTTCTCCCACCGAGCGGATAAAGTAGCGATATTCAAAGACGCATTGAGAAATGCCCGCAGCGATCGGTCTGTACCGATAGATGTTGCACTAGTGTGCGACTGGCCTGTCAGTTGGGATAAAACAACACGCAAACTCTCGGCGGATTTCGAAGGCGAGACGGTTGCAATAGAAACGCAGACGCCGTTAACGGCGTATGGGTGGTCTCTAATTGATGATGCTAATCTTCCAGACTTTTATAACAAGATCGCGGAAGTTCGTCCGAAGATCGGCGGGAGTATTCTACCCGTAATGTCGAACAAAGGGACAATCGGCGAAATCGATAGTTGGTTCAAAACGTACTTTTCAGAAAGGCAGATCATCGCATGAAAATAGTTTTCATCCATGGCATCAATAATCAAAAACACCACCTTCGCGATGTTCTGACTAATTGGACATCCCAAATTCACCGCGGGGCGGCTATGGCGGGCGTTAAGTTGCCTCATATTTCAGTGGTTACCGTCGGCTACTATGCTCAACGGTTGTATTACGCTACAGACAAAATGGTTGTTGATTTTGGATCGCTCAATGATGAGCTACCACAATTCGACCGAACAAAAACATTCCAAATGGGAATGGGCGGTACCATTGCCGATGGCAGCTACGGGGATGCTCTCATCAGGGAGTATATGCAACTTGCCAATGTAGAAGCGCCTGAGCGAGAGGGTGAAATCGAGATGGGTGTGTGGCAGGGGCTCACATGGCTGATAGACAAAGCGCAAGACTTACTTCCACCGAAATGGTCCAAGACCGTTAGTCGACCCTTTCTTAAGCAAGCCGCAGTCTGGGCAAACAATAGAGGCTTGAGGAATGGTATTGAAAATCAAGTGGCAAACATCATCATGGGCGAAACCGATGCCCACAAACCCGCAGCCGGTTTTGGTGATGAACCAATGGTGATCATTTCGCATTCGCTCGGGACTGCAATTGCGTTTCGCATGCTTCTCAATGAAGAGTTGATGAAGGGTACGCCGATTCCTCTTTTCATTACGCTTGGCTCACCACTTCCCGTGAAATTTATTCGAATGTCACTGGATCAACAGGAGCTGTGGCGGCCAGAAAACATCGGCGAGTGGCTGAACCTTTACGATAAAGACGACTTTGTGCCGGTGGGATCACCTATCAAAAAAGGCGACGTTGGTTTTGACGGAGTAAAGAACATCGAAGGCGTCAAGTTAGAACATGGCGAGGATGCACACGCCATAGGTGCCCATTTGAGGCATCCAGAAATTTCCAAGGCATTAGCTTCAGTGCTTTGAGACATACTCTTTCGAAGTAAGATTGTGTACCGTGCACGAACCTAAGGGAAACAGTTTGTCTGAGACACCTAACTAAACTGCTACGTACTAAACCTAAAATTTGCTCGGAACCAACCGTGTAGTACACTTGAATGTATTTCGCGACAACGGATCGCTTACAGGCTCACCGCAAGATGTGCGTGGTACTACCACGCTATCTTGGCAAGGGAGACGCTGGCGCTCTCCCGTTGCATCCCTCTCGCCTTGGCGCATCTCAGGCATTGAGCCTTTATGCGCCAGTAGATCGTATCGTCGATCAATCACTCGCGGGAGACTTCGCTCTCCCTGCACCCATCGACAATTCCATTGAGGCCAACCGTTCGCCGTTTGGATACCGATCAGGTCTTTCGCGACCCGACACCCTCTCGTCAGGGTAATGGCCCCCGACACCCGCCAGTCATAAGGAACGTTCCTGCTCCTTCCGACACCATCCATGACCAAAGGAGATACCGCTACACTTGAGATTCGTGAACGCTCCTAGATCAAATTCCTATTAGCGAAATTGAGTCCGATGGAGCCTCTCTTGAAGGCGCTGTTTTGAAGTCCTGTTTTCATCAGGATCAAATTCATCGTTTTCGAAAATTTCAACCCAAAGCATAATTAACGCAAAGCCATTTTTTTGTGACAGCACTTCTTCAAACAGTCGCGGCAGCACTTTTCTATTTTCGGTTTCCAACCAATATTCAGCACCGACTTGACGAAGTCGGGATGTTGGAAGGTCCTTTATATGCTCAGGGATGTTCTGTCCGTTACGAATGTTGAGTCTTGGGAATGAAGAGCGTTTGTATGCACGCAATAGTTTGTTGTGGCGTGTGACCAACACTGCAACTTTCTCACCGTGATACTCTGCATATGCACGTGCGGCGGCTTCTTTGCTAACATCAAATTCTTCATGCAATCGGAGAATGTTTACAATCGCTGGGTCCTTTGAATTCTCGATAAAAGGACGTAAATGTGGAGGGGGCATCAAAATAAGTGCGGCAAATTGGTTGGCTTCAACTTCCATTTTGGTGGCCCGATTTTGTTCAGATAAATTCCATTTCCGCATATCGTCACGTGAACAAAGAAATTCACCTGCCTTTACTGGCTTGTGAAAAGGAATGAGGAAGTGGCCAAGTTCATGTGCAATTGTAAAACGCCGCCGCTTTCGATTCGCACCTTTTTTTATAAGAATACCGCCAAAACTCCGTACCTCATCGGTAAGTAGACCGCCTTCAAAACCGTCTGTTTCTAACTCGCCGATTTCGGATATATCGAGTTGCTGAGCAAGTTCTTCGATTGGAACAGGTATTTGAAGGTTCGGCTCAGCCTTGAGTATTTTGGTGACTAATCCAAACGGAGACCCAGTACCGTCTAAATCTAGCCTAGTTACGGTCATTCGCCGTCCTTTGTTCGGCTGCGCAGGCGCTCCATCATAATTTTTATTGTCTCCCTATCATTTGAATTAAGCTGCTTTAGGTTTCTATACATCGCAACAAGTTCAGGCTTTTCATCTTGAGACAGAGGGTCTTCGCCGACCAATTCTGTAACGCTCGTGTCAAGTGAATTGGAAAGCTTGGCGAGTAACTCGATGCTCGGGTTTTTTGCTCGTCCAGTTTCCAAATCCCAAATATGTGCCTTTGAAGCCCCGACCTCGTCAGCCAGTTTTTGTAGTGATTTCCCTTTTTTTAGCCTTAGCTCTTTCAATTTCGCTGCAAGCGACATCAATTAACCCCTTGATATTTATCGTATAATTTTGAATAGCATTGATTGGTTCTGCTGATCATACGAAATCATACCATATCAACTTGACTCCCGACAAGTGTACAGATATTATCGTACGATATTGTTGACGCAGTGAAAATGAAAGGAAGTCAAAATGGCTACAAATCCACCCACAGGAGACGGGAAGCGCGTTGGCGCTGTTAAGGGTCGTTCGCAAACGAAAACACCCGCCGGCCATTACATCAAAAGAGATACGTCAAGCGGTCGTTTTATGGATGTCAAAACATCATCAAAAACACCATTTAAAGGTGTGAGAAAAGAAAAGTAATGTCCGTACACAAAATACATTTGAGAAAGCTATTAGAGCTGTTCTTTCTGCCGGAAAATAAACTTACCACAAAACTGAAAACAGATGTTCGTGGTACGGTTGCTAAAGAAAATGGCGAAGAATCCAGTGGCGGTGATTTTTATATTCCTTTTTGGACGGATGCCAAAAGCCATGTTGCTGGTGAAACTGATTTAACTATCCAGACCGAAAGTCGAATTGATAGTAATTATAGGCGAAAGCGCCTGTATCCGGTTTTAAAAAATGGTTTTTTACGATGGTGGAATCATAAGAGGCGTTGGAATAACCAACCGTTCCAACTGTTTGATCAGAATCCAAAATCCCGCCACCATATCAATGAACTTAATGCAACTGTAAAAGTCGAAAATACCTTAGCTGTAAAGGTAGGTGATGATACCAATCGTATTGTCTATCCTTATTTTTCAGAAAATCCTACGCTATCAGAAGAGGCAGTAAGACTGGCTTTATGGATGATGAAAAAGGCATTCCCTCAGTATAAATTGAGCGACATGCGAGTGTTGGATGTGCAGCGAGCGACTTCTTATTCGGAAATCGACGTTCCTCTGCAAGGTGATGAAGAGGATATTTTCCTACGGCATTATAATAAGGT
>NZ_JADEXP010000263.1 GCF_015207065.1 Leptolyngbya cf. ectocarpi LEGE 11479
GACTTCTAAGGTGCCGCCTGCTGCTGCAAACTCCTGAGGTGGGATAATCGCTGACGAAGTTATATAATTTGCAGTCCTATAAAGCTCAGTAATCGCTGATCTCACCCGAAACAGCTCTGAGAATGAAATCTCTACGGGTAGCTGCGCCCCCAAAGCCTCTTCAACGGCTGTGGTCAGCTCTTCATCTGTAAAAACACTGCTGCCCTCGAACTTAAACTGATTGATTATTACGGTCTCAGGAATATCAGGTCCAGGCTCGGGCGGCGTAGGAATAGGCTGAGTTTCCAACAGTGTTTCTGGATTTTCAATCTCTTCAAAGATTTCTGGTCGCTGAAATTCTTCCTCTGAGGGAGGTGAAATCAGCGGCGGTAGATCGGTAGGAGTTTCCTGGGCCAGTACAGCAGGTGCTAGTACCCATGTGCCCAGCGGCAAGGCCGCTAGCAAAAATTGTAGCAGTTGGGTAGACA
Source organism: Leptolyngbya cf. ectocarpi LEGE 11479 (assembly GCF_015207065.1). Taxonomy (GTDB): domain Bacteria; phylum Cyanobacteriota; class Cyanobacteriia; order Phormidesmidales; family Phormidesmidaceae; genus Leptothoe; species Leptothoe ectocarpi. The sequence goes on from NZ_JADEXP010000263.1 coordinate 468, forward strand.
ACAATAATTTAGAGAACATCACAGGTAAATCCAGGGAACACGGAAGATGACGGAGCATTATCTGTATGGGCTGCTAACACGACCTGGCCATCACGTCCATAGCGCCAGGTCTGGGCCTCGGGAGTATTGTCTGTATTACTGCCTGAATTGCTGACAAGGGCAGATTCTTGCCCATGATCGTCATTAGCCACCCAAGTCTCGACCTGGGCCAGTTCAGCCTCATCCAAAGAGCTGACTAAACTTGGTGCCGACGCGCTGCTGCTGATCTGTTCCTCCGGTGTGGCCGATATTCCAGCCCGTCCCACTCGTGTGAAGCCACCAATATTTTGTGCTGCTTTTAGATCACCTGCAGCGCAGCCTTGAGCAATGAGACGAGAAGGGTCTACCAAGTCATCTGGCAACAGCAGCGGGTCCTGCAGTAAGGAATCTTCGAGGCCAGTGGTGTTAACAGTACCGTTAACGTTGGTTGGTGACGCGGCTGAAATATCGTTTCTAATCGGCGAATCACCGGTAAGGGTCACCGAGATGTTGCGCAAAAACGGAGACCCAAAACTCACATCAATCAAAGCATTGGAGTTAGGATCGTTGGATTCAGTCAGAATATTATTGTCCTGGGAAGGGGCGGCAATAATCTCAGGAGATACGTTCAACAAAATGTTGCCACCATTACCTGAATTGGTGCTGGTTGAGATTTCACTACCGTTGGCTAGGGCGATAAAAAATGCTCTAGATTCAGAATTGCCATCTACAATGATGGCTCCCCCTGTAGCATCACCCTCAGCCGCAGCAGAAATCCGACCGTCTCGATTAAGGGCAACTAAATCAGCATCAATTAAAAGGGCTCCAGCCTCGCCAGAGCTGTTGTTATCAACTGATATCTCACCGCCATTGAGGGCTCCCACCCGTCTGGCAACTAATAAAACCGCACCATTTTGTTCTCCAGAGCCTCCTACTGAAAAGGTAGACGCATTGAGACCGACTGCACTACTAATATTACTGCCCTCGCCTTTAACAACAATGTCATTGTCAGCAGCGATAAGAACAACACCCGCACTGCCTGTGGCATCGCCTACGGCATTGCTACTGATAGAACCACTGCTTTCAACAAATACGTTATCAGCTACCACAAGTACAGCACCAGCATTGCCATTGGCAGACGTCCCTGTGGCTATGAAGGCGTCATCCTCAACGACTACATCTCCGTCTGTAAACAATAGAACTGAACCGAATAAATCTCCTAATCCAGATGTACTACTTAAGTTACTTAGAAAGTCAAGTAGGTTACCACCATCGCCTGACAGAGTACTGCCTGTTCCTTCACCATCTAGATCAGTACTAATACCTGTATCAAATCCCTCTGTTCCCTTTCCACGTAATTCAATGCCTTGCGAAGCTAAAACAAATATGTTTCCAGGCTCTCCGATACCTGCAGGTTCTCCATCTTTTTCTACTCTCACAAGAGCTTGTAGCTGCGAACCATTATCCATTGTCAGAAAACCTGTTTCGATAAAAATTATACCGACATCTCCATCAAAAACTCCTCCTCTTTCAATAGTTGTAAACACGGCTGAATCATTATCCAGAGCAACAGTACCAGTGTCTCCTGTTATTAATGAAATTAGTCCAGGCTCTCCCTCTCCCCTCACCAAAGACTGGATCTCAGTTTTATTATCCAGAGATATTAGAGCGCCAGCTCGAAGAAGAATAACCCCTGCTAAGCCTGTCTCGCCAGAATCCAGATTAGCGGTTAGGATGCTGTCATTTAAAGAGATAACGCTATCAGCACTGGCTGAAATATTATCGCTATCAGGTGTTTCAAAGGCGAGTTCACCTGTAGATGCATTAACAGATACGCCGACACTCTCTCCACCTGATAGAGCTGATAAATATAGCGTACCTTTGGGAGCTTGCAAGATTCCGCCATTTAACGTAATATCGCCACCAATCAGGGCCAGAGTTTGGTCTAATTCAACCTCGAGCCCATCACCAAATCCATTTCCAGAACCAGTACCGGTATCTACCACGTTAATCGGACTGCTACCGCTATCTAGAATTTCAAACGCGGATGGCATGGAGCCAGTGCCGCTAAAGTCTGTTGCGGTGCCTGTAAGTAAGCGGGTGCCGTCTTCAAATAGCAGACTGCCGGCTGTACTACCGACAAAGGAGCGGCCAATATCGAGCGAGGCATTAGCAGTAAACGTTAATCCGCTGGGATTAATGACAAAAAGATTTACATCTCCGGCCTGGAGCGTGCCGCTAATCGTGGAAGCGTCGCCCCCGGTTACCCGAGTAATGACATTCAATATGCCGGGATTGCTGGTAAAGGCGGCTGTTTCATTGTCAAGCAGGCCAAAGCGCTCAAAACTGTGAAATAGGTTACTGCCCGATTCCAAACCATTGCCAATGGTGTAGGTATCAGTACCGTTGAATAGAACCGCAGAGCTGCGGTTACCAAAGCTATCATCTGGAATAATGCTTTGAGCATAGGCCCACGATGGGACGGTTGCTATCGCAACTCCTCCCCATACGCTCAACCATCTGGCAGCTGACCGTTTGATAGATGCCATAACCTTACCCATTGCCCCCATTACCTTTTTGCGACGTAATACAAATGCGTAAGACCCGAGTAAAATCACTCAAACAACGAGTACGTAGTTTTACCCAAGCAACAATATAACCACTTTTCTGAAACCGTGTATACTTAAGGACGCATCAATTTACGTTTCTGTTTACGTTGTTTTATATTTATCACGCATTCTCGGCACTGATTTGGGTGTTATCAGCCACTGACATGGCCGTTTTCTGCCAAGTTAAATGCTGGTTTCGCCACACGTTGGGGCTTGCTGACAAAGTCAGTAGTAAGGTATGAGAGATGAAGAATGTCGTTGTAATTACTGGAGGTAGTCGAGGTATTGGGGCGGCGACGGCTTACTTAGCAGCCGAACGTGGCTATGGCGTGTGTGTAAACTATTGCCAAAATCATAGGGCGGCTGAGGCGGTAGTTGAAACCATTCGGCAGCAGGGGGGTAGGGCCGTTGCGATCGCAGCCAATATCGCGGTCGAAGCTGATGTGATCGCCCTCTTTCAAGCAGTCGATCAGCAGCTTGGCCCAGTCACAGCCCTGGTAAATAATGCGGGCATTCTAGAACAGCAAATGCGAGTTGAAAATCTTGACGCGACTCGGCTCAATCGAGTGTTTGCCACCAACATTACGGGAGCCTTTCTCTGTGCCCGCGAGGCAGTAAAACGCATGTCTACCCATCATGGTGGTTCAGGCGGAGCAATTGTCAATGTCTCCTCTGTGGCAGCTCGGTTGGGAGCACCGGGGGAATATGTAGACTATGCCGCTTCTAAGGGCGCGATCGATGCCATGACCGTCGGTTTGGCCAAGGAAGTGGCCGCAGAAGGGATTCGAGTCAATGCCGTGCGACCAGGGTTTATTTACACGGATATTCATGCTGACGGCGGCGAACCTAACCGCGTTGATCGGGTCAAGCAAAATCTCCCCATGCAGCGGGGCGGTCAACCCATGGAAGTGGCCCAGGCTATCCTGTGGCTGTTGTCCAGTGAAGCGTCCTATACTACCGGTACATTTATTGAGGTGGCTGGCGGTAGATAGGGCAGCTGTTTACAGCAAGGCGCTGAACTCACACACAAACCTGAGAAGCAAGCACACTCAATATTCTACTGAGATCTTGCACCTGTGAGAATTCGCTTCCACAACGGTAACGGTCAACTATGCTTCAACCAATCCACAACGACCATCCGCATCTCTACACCAAATTGTCCCTTTAGCGGACAACCCTCAGTTAGCGCTGGCGTTTCAACCCAGCGCGGGCTGCAGCTACTACTTTGTTCTCTCTTTGGGACAAATCGTTTATGTAGTCTTCAAAGGACAAATAAACAAGCGTGAAACTAGCAGAGATATGAGTATTTTCATACTTGTCCAGTTTTGCTTCTAAAGCACACACTCTACAAGCTAGACTCTGGTTTACTGTTGCTGAGTTAAGGGATGAGTTGATTTAGTTAGCCGTTCCTACTTGAATCTTCCCGATTTCTTCTCGAATTTTTCCTGAAAAATTTCACCTGTCTGCTTTAACCTGCAGCTAATCCATCGGCAAAAGGAGTCAGGCCATGCGGCGACGAGACCTACTAAAGCGCGGTACAGCATTTACTGGAGGCGTATCCCTAGCCGCCCTCATCAACGCCTGCGGTGGCGATTCCCAACCGGCTGCCGAGTCCACTGCTGGAGACTCCTCCACTGATGCGGCTACAAGCACTGAGCCTGCCGTACTAACCGTGGTGCAGGGCGGCGGATTTCCTAATGGTCTCGACCTTCACCAGGTGGGGACTAACCGTCCCGCCTATGGGATCTCCTGGTGTCTCTACGACCGCCTCGTCACCTTTGGTAGCAAAACCTTGGACGATGGCTCCCTATCCTATGATTACACCGTCATTGAGCCTGAGCTGGCTGAGTCTTGGACCGTTGCTGCTGATGGCCTATCAGTAGTCTTTAACCTGCGTAAAGACGCCACCTTCCATGATGGCACCCCCGTCACGGCTAAAGATGTGAAATGGTCCTATGACCGGGCGGTGTCGGTCGGTGGCTTTCCTTCATTCCAAATGAAAGCTGGAGCTTTGGAAAGCCCGGACCAGTTTGCTGTTGTTGATGATCATACGTTCCAGGTCAATTTTATTCGGCAGGACAAGCTAACTCTGATGGATATGGCGGTGCCGATTCCCGCAATTATGAATTCTGCTTTGATCGAACCGAATGTGACGGCAGAAGATCCTTGGGGCCTAGAGTGGGCTAATGCTAACCCAGCTGGCAGTGGGGCCTATACCCTCGATACCTTTAAGCCAGAAGAGCGGGTGGTGCTGGTCCGCAACAATGATTGGAAATCGGGTCCGGCCCCAGCCATTGAGAAGATTATTTGGTTAAATGTACCGGAAGCGGGCAACCGCCGCGCCCTTTTGGAAAAGGGGGATGTGGATATTAACTATGAGGTTTCTGAAAAAGACATTAGTGAGCTGAGGGCAACAGATAAGTACACCATTACTTCAACGCCGATTGAGAATTGTCTTTACACGGTTGATCTCAATTCTCAGCCTGAGCTAGGGGGGGCACCTAATCCCTTCAATGATGTCAAAGTACGGCAGGCGGTGGCCTACGCCATGCCCTATGACGACATTGTCCAAACGGCACTCTACGGCGAGTGCGTCAAAATGTACGGCAGTGGAGAGTTTGAGCCTACCACTATCGACTGGCCTCAGCCCTATCCCTACAGTACCGATATGGCTAAGGCTAAGGCCTTGATGGCTGAGTCGGGCTACCCCGATGGATTTGATACTACGCTAGCTTTTAACCTGGGCACCCAAGAATGGGCAGAACCGTTCTGTGTATTGGTGAAGGAGTCCCTAGCCGAGATTGGCATTAACGTTACCTTGGAGAAAGTACCCGGTTCTAACTTTCGAGCGGTGCTAGTAGAGAAGAGCCGTCCGATGATTATTAACAACTTTGGCGGCTGGCTGAATTATCCTGACTATTTCTTTTTCTATTCTTACCACGGTCAGAATGCCACCTTTAACGGCAGCTCCTATCAGAATCCTGAGCTGGATCAGCTGGTGGACACAGCCCTGGCTACTGCTCCAGGAGATCCGGCCTATGAGGAGAGTGTGAAAGGATTTCTGAAGATTGCCTTTGAGGAGATGCCTCGCATTGTGGTGGCACAGCCGTATTTGTCGGTGGCAATGCAGCCCGGTGTGAGTCGCTATCAGTATTGGTTCCACCGGCAGCTGGACTATCGGCAGTTACAGAAAGCGTAAGAGGGGGACGTTATGGCTCGCTCCTCTACGGCTTCTGTTGTTGTTCGTCGCGTCATGGGTGCTATCCCTAGCATCATTGGGGTAATTATAGTCACGTTTGTGCTTACCCGTGCCCTGCCTGGCGATCCGGCTGCCTATTTTGCTGGGCCGGCTGCGTCCCAAGAGGCGATTGATCAGATTCGAGAAAGTTTGGGTCTGAATCGCAGCTTGCCGGTACAGTTTTTGATCTATGTGGGAGAATTGCTGCGGGGAGACTTGGGTAATTCCTTAACCACAGGACAAACGGTGGTATCTGATTTACTCACCCGTTTGCCTGCTTCGTTAGAGCTAACTCTGGCAGGCTTATTCTTTTCTCTCACACTAGCGTTGCCTTTGGGTATTTTAGCGGCTACTCGTCCGGGGTCCTGGATTGACCATGGTGTGAGGGTATTAGCTACGGCTGGAGTCTCTTTACCCACATTTTTTACCGGGCTGTTGCTGATCTATGTATTTTATTTTCTCCTCGGTATTGCGCCAGCTCCCCTGGGACGGTTAGCGATTCTCTACTCAGCACCGAATCAGGTGACGGGGTTGTTTTTAATCGATAGTTTGTTGGCGGGGGATGTGGATACGTTTCGGGCGGCCCTTGGTCAGCTGATGTTGCCTGCGATCACCCTGGGGTTGTTTGCTTTGGCTCCCCTAGCGCGGGTGACGAGGGCCGCGATGCTGAGCGTACTGTCCAGCGACTTTATTCGTACAGCTCGGGCCAGCGGTCTGGCTCCCTCCACGATCTTGTTTGGCTATGCTTTTCGTAATGCCATGTTGCCGGTGGTGACCACTTTGGGGGTGGTGTTTTCCTTTTTGCTTGGGGCCAATGTGCTGGTGGAAAAGGTGTTTGCCTGGCCAGGGATTGGCTCCTATGCGGTGTCTGCACTGATTGCATCGGACTATGCGGCGGTGCAAGGCTTTGTGCTGACTATGGCACTGCTGTATGTGGTGCTTAATTTGTTGATTGATTTGCTGTATGCCGTGATTGATCCGCGGGCGGGAGTAGAGTGATGACGGTATCTCAGTCGGTTATCAGAAAGTCTTCGCTGGCCCAGGCTCGCTATATTCTAAGTGAGAACTACGTTACCTTTGGGGCTTTTGTTTTATTTTTTGGAATGGTGCTATTGGCGTTGTTTGGCGGTGCGATCGCACCCTACAATCCCACCGCTAGCAATGCCGCTGTGGCCCTATCCCCGCCTTCTGTTGCCCACTGGTTTGGCACGGATGATCTAGGGCGCGATGTGCTGAGTCGGGTGCTGGTGGCGACTCGGCTAGACTTAGGGATTGCGGTGGTGGCGGTGGCGCTGTCTTTTGTCATGGGCAGTATTTTAGGGACCTGTGCTGGCTACTTTGGCGGGTGGTGCGATCTCATTATCAGCCGCGTTATCGACACACTGATGGCGTTTCCGCTGTTTATTCTGGCCATGGGGCTGGTGGCGGCCCTGGGTAACACCGTCGAGAATATTATTTATGCCACGGCGGTGATCAATCTGCCCCTTTATACGCGGGTGGTGCGGGCGGAGATTTTGGTGCGGCGCGATGCGGGCTATGTGGAGGCGGCCAGGCTAGCGGGCAACGGCCATCTGCGGATTATGGCGGCCCATCTGTTTCCCAATGTGTTGCCGGTGATGATGGTGCATATTTCGCTCAATATGGGCTGGGCGATTCTGAATGAGGCGGGACTGTCGTTTATTGGGTTGGGGGTGCGGCCACCGACACCGGAGTGGGGGATTATGGTGGCGGAAGGGGCAACGTACATTATCTCGGGCGAGTGGTGGCTGGCGATCTTTCCGGGAGCGGTGCTGATGCTGGCGGTATTTTGTTTTAATCTGCTAGGCGATGGTTTAAGGGATTTAATCGATCCGAGGATGCGGACATGAGCAGACGTAATTAGATGTTTCTAGAGAACTAATCCCATGATGTCACCCATTGCTGCCACCAAATCTGTTCAGACATCCCTGTTGTCGGTACGCGATCTGTCGGTTGAGTTTCGTACCCGTACGGGCACTGTTAAGGCGTTAGAAAATATCAGCTTTCACATTGGCAAGGGAGAGACTCTGGGAATTGTTGGTGAGAGTGGTTCAGGTAAGTCTGTGCTGGCGCTGGCTATTTTAGGTATCTTGGATCGGGCAGGGCATGTAACAGCGGGCGAGATTCTGTGGAGTCAATCTACGGAGACTTGCAATCTGCTCAAGATGTCTGAGAAAAAGCTGCGGCAGCTGCGAGGGAAAGAGCTGTCGATGATCTTTCAGAATCCTCGGGTGGCGCTAAATCCTATCCGTAAGGTAGGCAAACAGCTGGTGGATGTGCTGCACTGTCATTCTGATTTGCCTCGAGCGGCGCTTAAAAAGCGTGCCCTAGAGCTTTTGGCTAGTGTTAAAATTCCTGACCCGCAGCAGCGCTATGATGCGTATCCCTATGAGCTGTCGGGTGGTTTGTGTCAGCGGGTGATGATTGCGCTGGCGTTGGCTTGTGCTCCGCAGTTGTTGATTGCGGATGAGCCAACAACGGGATTGGATGTGACGACACAGGCGACGGTGATGAATTTGCTGAAGGACCTGGCGACGGGGCAAAATATGGCGACGGTGGTGATTACTCACGATTTGGCGCTGGCTTCGGAATATTGCGATCGCATTTTGGTGATGCATGCTGGGCATGTGGTGGAGAGTGCGCCGACGCATCCGTTGTTTAGTCGGCCGCGTCATCCGTATACGGCTAAGTTGATTGCGGCGACGCCTGAGCCGCATAAGGGGTTTGATGATTTGATTCCTATTTTGGGTGGGTTGCCGGATTTACGGCGGAATGATTTACCGCCTTGTCGGTTTATTGGGAGGTGTGAGCGGGCGACTGAGG
>NZ_JADEXP010000264.1 GCF_015207065.1 Leptolyngbya cf. ectocarpi LEGE 11479
TATTGTTATCTGCTGATTGTTCAACGGGCAACGGTGCTCCATGCGACGAAATGCCGCGAGCGTCATCTCCTGTTGCCGGAAGACTGTCGTTTTGGGATGGGGGAGAGTTGAACATGCTGGAGCACCGCAAAAACTAAGGCGGAGACGATGGCATCTTACGCCAATCTCTCCCAAGTATTAACATAGAAAATCGAATTGATATGGGTCTATCGCCGTGAAAGATTGATAAATCAAGACATACAGGCAATATTATCCTCGTAAGGAATGTATTAAAAATTAAACTAATTCATATTTCCTAAGAGTTAGTGGCGAGCATTTTTTCTAGCAAAACACTGTGTAACAGGGCTCTATCAACGTGCGATCGCACCTGCACATCGCTCAAACCATCGCCGTTGGCATAGTGTTCTAACCACTGCTGGGTCATGGTGTGGGCATCGTCCGGTATCAGCGGCAGCGGGGCGTCAGGTGAGAGGCCCCAGCCCGGTAGAGACAGCTCCTGCATAATTTGAGTAACTTTGGGGTCATAGCTAATGGCAAAACAGCGACAGCCCTCGGCGGCCGCCATCACTACCGCGTGAAACCGCATGGCAATGGCCAGCTCAATGCCGCGAAAGATACCTTTGAGCTGGGCCGGATTGCCCACTTGAATAATCTCATGGGGACCGCTGAGATGCTGGGCGATGTGGGCTGCGATCTCACTATCTTTCACCGGCTGAAACGGCAGCAGCACGATACAGGTCTGTGTGGCCTTCTGCAGGTCAGCAATGGCCTTAGTTAAATTTGTCAGCCGCTCAGGTGTCAGGTGAGCATGGCCCCGCAGCGCAATGGCAATACGCGGTGCCGGCAAATCGGCAAACCCGGTCAAGTGGGCAGATCTGAGCGCCCATACCGGATCTGGGGCCAGCTGACAGCGAATACCCCAGTCAGTTAACAGCTGAGCCGAAGCTCCATCGCGGACGCTGACCGCATCGCATTTTTTTAGCGCCCAGCGAGTGATCCAGCGACTGCTGCGCCGCTTTAAAGGGCCAATGCCCTGGCCCCAGGCAATTGTGCGCAGGCCCATCCACTGGGCTAGCTTCATGAGCCCCCCGTAGTACAACGGATTGATGACGCTAGTGGCATCTTGCATCAGACTGCCACCGCCCCAGATAAAGACCTGAGAACGCCGTAGGGCTGACCAGACAGCCAGCAAAGATTTGCGTGGTACGGCTTCCACACCATAGCGTTGGGCCGTTTCTTCAGGGTTACCCGAGAGGACAATCGGCGTCACGGACTGAGGCAACAGCTGCAGCAGCGTTGCTAGCAGGGCCTCATCGCCGCCGTTGCCCATGCCATAGTAACCACATAAAACTGCTCGCATGTCCGCCCCGCAATCCCGATAAAATTAAGGTCTGACTAATAGCTCGGTCAGTTTGAAGGCGGCTGCCTCCAGAAACTAAGGCTACTGCCTTTATCGCTTTAGACTACCGCCTCACCCCCAGCCGAATCCACTTTTGTTCACGCCCTATGCACGCTCTCTCATTACCCACCTGGATGGTTCACGTCTCCAGTGTGATTGAATGGATCGCCGCCATCTATTTTGTCTGGCAGTTTGCCGATGTCAGTGGCTGGCCTGCTTGGAGATGGTTATCCTTTGGGATGTTGCCAGCTCTGATTAGCGCCATGTGTGCCTGCACCTGGCATTTTTTTGATAATTCGCCATCCTTGAGCTGGCTGGTCATTTTACAGGCCGCAATGACGGTTGTTGGTAACTGCACTAGCTGTGCCGCTGCTTGGTATATCTGGAGGCAGGCCCGTGTCTAAGGAAACATTGTTTGCGGTGTCTCTATTTCCCTATCTGGGGTTTCTCTATTTTGTTACCAAGTCTGGTCAGACGCCTCGCTTGGCCCTAATTGGGTTCTATGTGCTACTGGTGTTCGTGGCAGTGACGATTCCCGCCGGTATCTATGCTCAAAAGGTCTATGGCTTGGAGTTGGCCAATGTGGATTGGCTCCACGGCAGCGCTGAGTTTTTTCTGACGCTGTCCAATATTTTGGTGGTGTTAGGCTTTAGAAACGCGGTGCAGAAACTGAAGGGTAGCTAAGGTTTTTGATAGCAATCATCAAAAAATATAGCAAGGGTAAGGACAATGTCTGCTGTTGTAACTGTCAAAAATCGGTCGAGCTTGGCAACCTGGCAACGGGCCAGCTGGGATGACTATGTGTGCGATCGCGACCGCTTACCCGCCGACCAATATCGCTTATTTTTTCACCAGGGCTATCTACTAATCACCGAAATGGGTTGGGAAGGCATTAACCACGCGACGATTTGCGATCTTTTTACGGCTATTTTGTACGTTTGGTTTAGTATCCATCCTGAACAAATGGCCAGTTCCCTAGGCCGATGCCTGCTTGAAAAAGACGAAGAAACAGCGGGTGCTCCCGACCTGGTGCTATATCTAGGAGACGACTATCCCCGCTGGCAACCTGGACAGCCCCGCAGAATCGATTTGAATCAGTGGCGTGCACCTGATTTAGTCGGCGAAATTTCAGATACCACACTGGCCAGTGATTTAGATGAAAAAAAGCAGTTGTATGCTGCGTTAGGCATCCCCGAATATTGGGTGATTGACGTGCGGGGCAGTCGTGTATTCGCATTCTTACTTCAGCCTGATGGCAAGTATCAGCTGATTGAAACGTCTCAAGCCTTAAAAGGCTTACCGATCGCGCTGCTTGAGCAAACCATCGTCAAACTGGAAAGTGAAACGAATATCAGTGCAGCCCAATGGTTTAACCAGCAGATAGCGACTCTTCAAAGCTAGAAAATGCTTTTGTCAGAGCTGTCTTAGAATCCTTGAAATGGAAACAGTAACGTCTGGAAAAGTCACTAACTGAATAGTGCCGTTATTTAATGTCTGCTGGATTTGATAATCACCCTGCTCAGGTTTTCTCAATACAACTATGTTTTGCTCTTTTAGGTTGACAACCCAGTATTCTGGAATATTAGCCGTTGCATAGACTTTGCGTTTGACGCCTAAGTCCTTAGCCAAACTTGTATTAGAAAATTCAATCACCCAAAAAACATCCTCTGCGTAGGGATGCCGCTGACGATAGATGTCTCCCAGTGGTTTTACAACGGCTAAATCCGGTTCAGGTTCTGACTGATTGGGCAGCGTAATCGGACGACCCTCGCGCACCTTGGCTCGGCTTCCCAGCAGCTCGCTCAAATAGTCGCCGCCCTCATCACCCAAAAAAGCATGTTCAGGCCCTTCCGGTGCCATCGTGACAATTTCTCCGTTTAACAATTCCACCGAACGACCATCCAAAATACCCGCAGTGGTCATGCGGTGATAATCATCCAGTGTCCATTTTGCTAGGGCGACTGACATTAGCTGAAAAAACAAAGAAGCAATCTAGAGTGAGGAATAATATCCCCATTTATACTGGAGTTTACTGCCATTAGCGGTCGTCTATATTTCCTATGAGTCAAAACTGGCGGATTTATCTAGATGCCTGCTGCCTTAATCGTCCCTTTGACGATCAAAACCAGCCCCGTATTGCCCTTGAGGCCCAGGCAATTCTTACTATTCTGAGAAAATGCCAGTCTGCCCAGTGGCAGCTCATTACCAGCACCGCTCTTGACGTAGAACTTAATCAAACCCCTGATCTAGAGCGTCTTAGCAATGTGAAAACAATCTTGACAATCGCTAGAGTGAAAGTGCTTAGCAGTCAGATTTTGGAAAATCGAGTCCGAGAACTGCAACAGCTTGGCTTTACTGGCTATGATGCAGCCCACCTTGCTAGTGCTGAACAAGGTCACGCTGATGTTTTCCTATCCACTGACGATAGATTAATAAAACGGGCAAAACGTCATTTCCGGCTTATTCAAATCACAGTTGATAACCCAGTACCATGGCTTATGCAGTCTACCTAAACGGAGGAGAATAACAATGCCTAAAACTCAGCAAGAGGTTGTACGTCAAGGCTATCAAATTTTAGTAGAGTCCCTTGGCATTTATGATACTCTGCGATTTATTCAGCACTTTAGCCCTGGTCAGGGTGACTATACTCAAGAGCGCAGCACCTGGCTTGATCAGACTTCCCTAGACGATATTCTTAATGCCATGAAGCAACGTCAGGATAATGACTTAGTCCAGTATGACGAGGTGATTGAATAGTAAGGAAATTGTGTTGCCCAGCCAGCAGGAAATCTCAGAGTGTTTGATACTAAAGCTGATGCTACGCTAACCTCATTCCTTGACCACTGAGAATCCCTTTCTAAATCTGACCTATGAGCCTGCTTTGGAAGCTCTAGGCGATGACTACTACGATATTGTTGCAGCCGCTGATTTTCCGCAACACATTCTGCGGTTTCGCAATGATGATTTATTACCCAGGCTAGGGCTGCAGCCCTCTAACGTCAGCGATTTTGACTTTATTGAAGCATTTGGCCAGTTTCAACAACACTCACCGCTGTTGGCGTTGCGCTACCACGGCTATCAGTTTGGTGACTACAACGCCGCGTTGGGCGATGGGCGCGGGTTTCTCTATGGTCAGGTGCGGGGTACCGATGGCAAGCTCTACGACTTTGGCACCAAAGGATCAGGAACCACACCCTATTCCCGCAATGGTGATGGTCGCTTAACCCTCAAGGGCGGCGTCCGAGAGATTCTGGCGTCTGAAGCCCTACATGCTTTGGGCGTAAACACATCCCGCTGTTTCAGCCTGGTGGAAACAGGCGAGCGTCTATGGAGAGGTGATGAGCCCTCGCCTACACGCTCGTCAGTGATGGTGCGCTTTAGTCAGTCCCATATCCGTTTTGGCACCTTTGAGCGGTTGCAATACCTGGGTCGGGCTGATTTGATGCAGCCCCTGCTAGACCATGTGATCGAGATTTACTACGCCCATCTACTGGCAATCCAGGATGTTCAAGCACGCTACGCCCAGTTTTATGCCGAACTGGTACAGCGGGTGGCACAGCTGGCCGCTCAGTGGATGTCGGTGGGTTTTTGTCATGCGGTGCTCAATACCGACAACATGTCGATTACCGGCGAAAGCTTTGACTATGGCCCCTATGCCTTTATGGATGAGTTTAACCCCCGGTTTACGGCGGCTTATTTTGACTATATGGGGCGCTATAGCTATGGCAACCAGCCACGGGTGTGCGAATGGAATCTGTTGATGTTGCAGAAACCGCTAAAGCTGATCATGGCAGCCGAAGATTTGGAGTCGAGCCTGGCTACCTATCGTTCGCATTACTATGCAGCCTATAAACAGAGGATGCTGGCCAAGCTAGGGTTTGAAGAGCTGCTACCGGAATTGGGCGATGAGCTACTGCGACTAACGTTGGAACTGCTGCAAAAGACTCAGGTGGGTTACCACGATTTTTTTACCGGGTTAACGGGACAGTTTTCAGAACGGTGGGGTGACGGTCCGGAGCAGATTTTGCAGGCGACGGCTGAGAACTCTGACGATGAGGCCGCCACACTGTTGGAGGCGTGGCGACTGCACTACCACACCTGCTTGACGACGTTGACGGCAGCGGAAATGGTGCAAGTGGGCAGCTGTTTGCGTAGAACTAACCCCGATATTGTGTTGCTGCGGCCTGAAATTGAGGCTATCTGGGAGCCGATTGTTGCTGAGGATAACTGGCAGCCGTTTGATGATTTATTGGCCAAAATCCAAAAACCGTTTGGTGACGATTGATCAAACGATGGTGCGGTAGGGGCGTTGATGCAACGCCCCTACCGCACGAAACACGGGAAAGAACCGGCGCATTTAGATAGCCAGCAACCGTTTCATGCCACTGATGCCGATGACAATGTAGCCGACGGCCAGCAAAATACTGCTAAGGGAAATGCGGATACTGGCCTTGGTGGCTTCAGAGCGGACACGTTTGGCAGCTTCTTCTCGACGGGTGCCGATTTCGGTTTCTAGCCGGGTGCGTAGCTCGGAGGCCTGACCATTGAGAAACTCGTTCAACGATTCTGGGTCGTTCTCAAACTGACGAATTTGCGCAGCCTGCTCAGCCGTGACGTTACCGCTGGCGACCAGTTGTTCAATCTGGTCTGGATTTTCGAGGAGGCCACTGATGCGATCGCGTTGCTGGGTGACTTCTGCATTCAGACGCTGTTCTAACTGGGTCGTCGCTTCGGTGGCCTCGGTAGTTACCTGAGTCAGAGCATCCTTACTCTGCAGCCGCACGTTGTTCATGTGAACGGGGGTTAAGATAGCGAAGAGCAACCCGAGAATGCAGGCCAAAAGACAGGTCCAAAACCGAGCGTCAAGCATCAGGTTAGTACGGTTACGCTTGCCCGTGACAAAGCTATCAATCCAAAAGCCAGTAAATAGTAGGGCAATCCCGACTAACGGCACAATGCCCCGGTCGACTAGCTGTGTGGTGGTATTGATTTGCCAGGCACGATTGAGTAAATCGGGCGGCAGGAGCAGCACCAGAAAATCCACCAGGGCGGCCAAAATAGTAACACCGCCTACTAGCTTGAGGGCCAGTGCCGCAATGGGAGACGGGGCATTGCCTGCCGAGTTTGCAGAGGAAGTCATAGTGTGGTCACGAAAGGCTACAGCTATTTAATAGTGCCCGACATAGTTACCGTTGGGGGCAGATTTCTGAAAAAATATTGAGTATTTTTGATGTTTGAGGCTCTCGAAGGGGGACTTGTGAACTCAAGCTTGAGACTGTGAGTCCTCAGAGCGCTGTCGTAAAATATCGGGTCCCCGCGATGTGCCTAGGCGCGTCGCACCAGCTTCAATCAGGGCGATGGCCTGGGTGGGGGTGCGAATGCCACCAGAGGCTTTAATGCCGATGCGGCCACGGGTGATGTCTTTGAGTAGGCGAATGTCTTCAACGGTGGCCCCACCATTCCAGCCAGTACTGGTTTTGAGAAAGTGCACACCCGCATCCATACAAACGTCAGCGGCTGCTCGTTTTTCAGCCTGATCCAACAGGCTCATTTCCAAAATAGCTTTTACATGCTGACCGGTCATTTCAACGATTTGAGCTAATTCTGTATGAACCCGGTCCAATTGGCCTGATTTGACCCAGCCTAGATTAATCACCACATCAAGTTCAGTGGCTCCATTTTCAGCGGCTTCTTGGGCGGCAAAAAGTTTGCTTGCTGAGGTATCGGCTCCGGTGGGAAAGCCAATGACGGTGCAAACAGCTGTGCGGCTGTCGTGTAAGTTTTCCACCGCCCGTTGAACATGCACTGGGTAAACACAAACACTGGCGAAGCCATAGCGTTGAGTTTCGCTACACCAGTGATCGACTTGCTCTAACGTGGCGGTTGGGGTTAATAGGGAATGGTCAATGTAGGGGGCAAGATCGATATCAGAGTCGATGTTCATGGGGCTAGGTGGATGATGGAGAACCTGAAGGATGACCTGCGGCAGGGACTTTACACGTTTGAAGAATGGATAAACCAAACTGAATAGGGGGGACTCGATTGCGTAATTTCAGTAAAGTTTAATGAGTGCATCTATAGTGAAACGGGAATTTTGGTTAAAGCAGAATTACGTATTGAGCACCGTAGGTGAGTCTGGGTATCAGCCAAGTCACCCTTACCCGATTCATGTGGGGTTGTTGTACGTCTATCTCATGAATAGAGCTATCTACTACTGTTAACTGTTAACGTGCCCGTTAGCGTGTTGGTCCAGCGTTTTTATTACTGCCATAGTATTACTCGTTATTTCAGTCCAGTTCGTTTTTATTCAAGATTTTTATGGCTGAGCTATCAATTTCCGCCATTATTTGCACCCATAACCGAGCTCAATATTTGGGGGCAGCCATCGATAGTTTGTTGGCCCAAACCCTTGATAATGCTGAGGTAATTGTGGTAGATAATGCCTCCACCGATGCTACTGCTGAAGTCGTTCAGCAGCGGTTATCTGACTCTCGATTGCGCTATGTCTATGAGCCCACATTGGGGCTGTCTTCGGCTCGTAATACTGGGGCGAAAGCTGCGACCGGGGATATTCTGGCCTATCTAGATGATGATGCGGTTGCCAGCTCCCAGTGGCTAGCCTCGCTGTTGGAGGTTTATCAAAACAATCATCGAGTTGCGATCGCAGGCGGCAAAGTCACCCTACTGTGGCCTGCCGAGGTAAGCCACCCGCCGATCTGGCTGTCTGATGATTTGGCCAGTGGCCTCGGAGCCTATGATCTGGGCGATCAGGTACGCTACATCAAAAATCCTAATCTCACCCCTCGCGGTCTAAACTACTCGCTGCGCAAAACCTTTCTTGACTCCGTAGGCGGGTTTGACGTCAACTTAGGCCGCGTCGGCAAAAACCTGCTCTCCAATGAAGAGCTGCACATGACCCAGCTAGCCCTCAAACGCGGCTGGCACGTGCTATATGTGCCCAATGCCCTGGCTGCCCATAATGTGGCCCCGGCTAGACTTAAGCCAGGCTGGTTTCTGAGTCGCAGTTGGTGGCAAGGTATTAGTGAGTGCTACCGTGAACAAGTATCGGGACGTGCCGGTATGTCCCAGCTGCGGTGGGGCGGTGAACGACTCGTCCGAGGAATGTACAAAACCGTTAAATATGCTAATGACCCGGCCCAGCGATTTGAAAATTTGACCTACGCCTACGGTCAATTAGGGTATCTAGGACGTGTCCTACGACATCTGATCAAACCCTATAAGCTGGCTAAACCGACTAAATCTAAACCTGCTAAGTCATCTGCTTAAAGGGATGTCGCAGTCATCGCCCCCAGCGGCAGTAGACAGGCGGGAACCCTGTTCATAGGCGGGCCTAATTCCTGATACAGACACTGAGGCAAAGGGTTCAAAGTCTGCTGTACCTTACAGATGTTCTGATCAATCATCTACCGTTCATTTAATTTTCCATCTACCCATGACTGCTGCCACCAAAATTCCAGTTTCTGTGCTGATTCCTGCCAAAAACGAGGAAGCTAACCTGCCTGCTTGTTTGGAGAGCGTTGCCCAGGCAGACGAGGTGTTCGTGGTGGACTCCCACAGTGAAGATCGCTCAGTGGAGATTTCAGAATCCTACGGTGCGCAGGTGGTCCAGTTTGATTTCAACGGACGCTGGCCCAAGAAAAAAAATTGGGCGCTCGCCAACGTGCCGTGGAAGCACGAATGGGTACTCATCTTCGACGCCGACGAACACGCGACGCCGCAGCTCGCTCAGGAAATTGCCAACGTCGTCAC
>NZ_JADEXP010000265.1 GCF_015207065.1 Leptolyngbya cf. ectocarpi LEGE 11479
TTATAACGTTGGCCTAATAATCATATCTTGATAATCGAAGACAATAGACCTATAAAGCTAGATATACGTAAAAAAGCAGCAAGCTGACATCGAATCTGCCTGGATTCTACAAAAAATGTTTTTTGAGTATATCTACTGTTCACACAGTCCAAAAATTGGTCTAGGAGACTCTCTAAGATTAGAAAAAATTAACAACTTATTTATATGTAAATTAATAGTTGTCTTGTTAAAATAAGACAGCATGAAAATACGTTTTTGTCGAGGCTTCTAATAGCAAAATGACTAGTAAAACTCCAGATTCATTCAAAATAAGGTTAAACCCAGCAGATTTAACCTCAGGCATAGATAGTAAGAGCGTTCCTCTAACATTCAGGTTGATTGAATTCTTGCTGTTGTCAATCTGTATTGTTTTAGTTGCATTCTTAGTTCTTTCTTTGGGTCATAGAGAAACAGTTATCTATGCGCTTGCAATTGTTTCAATTCTTCTCTTAGTATTGGTTTTCAATCGTCAGGTATTAAAAGATTATCGTAAATCTTCTCAAAAACAGGAAAATGAGAAGAAAGCTGGTCTCTACAGCATCGTTTTAGAAGACTCTGCTTCAGATAAGTCGATGAACCTGATGCGTCAGAGAGCGCTTCAGTATTGCCAAGATTTGATCAATGATTATAAGGAGACTCGCCGTACTTCGAGAAGTATTTATTATGTATTCCAAATTTCAACTATTATCCTATCTGGTGTAACTCCTATTTTAGTTCTATTAGATAAGGTTGAAGTACAGTCGAATTGGGTCAAATGGCTTCCTGTTATCTTTCCAGCCATTGCTTCAATCGTAACTAGTATTTCTACATCCTTTCCATTTCAAGAAAATTCAGTTGCTGCTAACACTGCGGTAGAACTTTTGGAAGCAGAGCAGGAGAGATTTATTTTAGGTGTTACGCCTGCTTATCGCTTCTTTGATATAGAAGACGAAGCAAAGCGAAAGCGAAAAATTCAAGAATCTGTTGAAAGCTTTGTAAATCAAGTTAATCAAATTCATCTGAAGCAGATAGCGGCGGCTACTCAACCTGAACCTTCAAAGGCCAATGAGAAAGGTACTCCAGCGTTAGTGTAAGTATCGCTATCAAGCCAGGAGATGCGATTATTGTGATGATGACATCTCCTAACAGCTCTGAAAAGTTTCATCTACAACATCAGTTGTATTCGCCACAAATTTCTTAGCCGACCGAAACTTATCGGTTTCCCGCAGCTGCTGGCTCATAAACCGACAAATTTCCAACAAAATGTGGGGTCGCTGAGTCGTCAAACTAATAAACCGCTGTTTTTCTAGCTTTAGAAGCATGCAGTCATCCCTAGCAATGGCTCCATTCCAGCGGGGGGCATCGTCAAATAGAGCAATCTCACCAAAATAGTTACCCTTTTCCAAGTGTTTAATCTCCCGCTGCTCATCTTCAACGGTCTTAACGATCTGTACCGTCCCAGAAGCAATGATGTACAGATGGGAGCCCCAGCTACCCTCTTCAAATACGGTTTCACTAGCCATAAACTGTTGCGGCACCAGCGCTTCATCAATCAAAAGCAGCTCATCCAAGGAAAGGTTTTGAAACAGAGCCACATCTTTGAGAATCAGTAGACGGTTCATAAGCGTGTCGGGAGTAGGCGATACCGTGGAGACATCCTGTAATAGGGGAACAGCTAAGGGAACTGTGGGAAACAAATCGTGGGCAACAGCTCTCACCATAGGATCCACATCGAGCAAAGATGTCCTGGGAATTTTGGCTAAGGCAATTAAAGCCCCTGCCCGCAGCCAGCGGTCCTTAGACTCAATCGCCTCAAGCAGGATCTTATAGCCTTTTTTCCGCAACCAGCTCAGGGATGATTGCCGGGTTTGCACCGGACCTGGACTTTCGACATCCTGTTCCAAGAGCGGCAGCAGCGGCAGCACAAACCGACGATGGCTGAGGGAGGCCAGCACTTCTACGGCATTGGAGCGATCGCGACTGTCGGTGGTGACAAAAATCTGATTGACGGTGTTGACGGTGCGGCTATGGCCCAAGCTGGATAGGACATAGAGCACCTTTTGAATCAGCCGATAGTGATAATCGTCAATGGCAACAGCCAGGGGTTGCCAGTTGGGGTCATCGCGGGGAATCTGGGTCTGCCACTGACGGGTGTGGCTCACCTGCTGAAAATCATGGGCCAGGTGGGCATATAAAATATCGCTGGCGCGGCGGGTACGAATTTGACCGATGGTTGAGATCGCACCGTTCACCGTGTTGCGATCGCCAGAGTCCAGCTGGACCTGAGCTTCTGCTAGCCCTCCTTGAGCGGCTAGCCACTGGGCCGCCTGGTTACGCACCCGAGGATGAGAGTCCCCTAAGGCATGGATCAGCGGTGTCAAATCCTGATGGCCCTGCTGCCACAAATCCAGAGCCGCAATCCTCACGGCAGGCTGACTATGGGACAGATGCTGCTGCGCTAGAGCCAATGCCCGAGTCTTATCATCGTCCGCCATAGTCTCGATCAGGGCTGCCAGAGTTTCCAGACCTAGTCGCTTGGTTTCAGCCGTGCCCTCGGGTAGCAGCCGCATTACTAACAGCTTGAGCAAGGTTCCATCTGCACTGCGAGCCACCACCCGAATCACGGCCTTAGCCACCCCCTCATCTAGCATGGACGGGGCCTCCGCAAGATTCTCAGGCAGCTCAGTGGCTACCGCTGGACCCTGTAGCTGCGCCACCAGCGCCAATGCTTGCAAACTGGCATCTTCATGGCCGCTGAGTTCAGCCAATAGAGGCTCTGCAATCGGCTGCTGCTGCACCATTAAAATTTCCAAAGCGGTCAACCGACAGGCCAACGGCTGCTCTTGCCCCAGCTGTTCTTGCCATACAGCCCAAAGCGCCGCTTCGTCCGCCTCGGCGGTTTCGGCTACACCGCCTTCTACTTGTTCAAAGCCGTCACTAAACAGCGTCACCACCGCCGAGCGCACCTGTCGATCGGCTCCCGGCAATAATGTCAGCACATCCTCTAAAAATTCAAGCGGTGCGCCAAACCGCGTTGCCAGGTCCAGTCCTTTGATCTGATCGTAGCGATCCTCTGAGCGCAGCAGGGTTTCAACGGTAGCTCTTAGAGGCAACACCGACTGACGGCTGGCCAAGCGATCCAGGTCAATGGCATCGGTGCGGATCAAATCTTCTAACCCCGCCGCATAAAAACGACCCATGGGCAGACGCACCATGAGAAATACCACCACCAGACTGCACACCACCCAGGAGATTTGCTCCAAACTCAGGGCGTGTTCACATACTAATAAAAATACGCCGGCACAGGTCAGGCCCACGGCGTAGATTACCCCATCGCTTAAGGCCCGAATCCGCCCCAAAAACGCCTGGGGAATCGCATTGTAATTGAGCTGGTGTACCGGTAAATTGATTGCTTTGTAAAGGGCATCTCCGTTAATCTGCAGACCAATGGCTGCCGGTAGCTGACCATTTAACCCCAGCCCCACAAATGCCATCAGGGTGGTTAAGGGAAATACCACATTCATCCGGGCGACGCCCAGCCATCGCAACAGAGGCCGCGTCAAACCGTATAAAACCGCCATTTGAACGATACTGACCACCACCCGCATCAGCCCCAAAAAGCCAGTCAGATCCCGCTGACTAAACTGCTGACCGTAGATACTGAACCACAGAAATTCAGAACTTAGATAAATGATTACCAGCAGAAAACTGCTGGTGGCCAGAAAAATGACCAGAGGATAGCGTTTGGTCAGTTCCGGGAAAGACTGCAGCGATTCTAAAACTCCCACGGTTTCAGTGGGGGCCGTGGTTAAAGGGCGCTGGGTGCGGTCGAGATAGGTGAGTTGCAAGAATGAGATTACGATCACTCCTGGCAAACACAACAGCAAATTCTCAGTATCTAACCACCGCGACAGACCGCTGACGATGCCCCCACCGATCAAAGTTCCCACCGCCTGAGAAATACCGATATAGGGGGCATACTGCTTATACTCCAGGGTATTGAAGTAGTCAGTCAGCAAACTCGGATAGAGAATATTGTTGCAAATATCCCACTGAAAAAAACTGACTACCAGTAGCCCGTAATAAACCGGTGTAAGCTCCAGGGGCAATACTAGCCGCAGCCCCACGAACAACACCAGGAAAATCACCAGGGCTCCACAAAAAAGTTGGGTACTGCGTACCCGCTGCACCACCTGACTCACCCCAACATAGGCAGGCATTGAGCACAGGCCAATTAGAATAAAGGCTAGGGGCAAACGCTCTGCCCCTAGCTGACTCACAAAGATAGAATTAGCCACCGCAATTGCCATCACGCTCTGCACAAGCACCGTTACTGCTAGCAGCAACAGCTGGGTCAAGCGACCATTGGGTAAAAATTTGAACAATGCGGTCAGCATTAAAAAGTAAATGTCATAACGTATCCATACTATTAATTAATGGTCATGATGGAAAAATGTAGCCAGTGGTAGAGATATCCTCCGGGAATTGCTCCTAGGCCTTTTCCCCACTGTTGTCCTGCTGCACAGACCGGGGCCGTCGATCGATGGGCGCAATGGTGTCTAGCTCATCTCCGGTACCTGCTCCCAGGGCCTTAAATTTGCGAGCACTCACCAAAACACGACTTTCCAACGACCCCACTGCTTTATTAAAGGTGTCGACAGTTGAGTCCAGACCCCGGCGCATCTTTTGTAAATGTCCCGTGAATACTCGCATCCGTTCATACAGCTCTCGGCCTAGATCGCTAATCTGCTGGGCATTTGCGGTGACTGCATCCTGCTGCCAGCCATAGGCTACGGCTTTGAGTAGGGCAATCAGCGTGGTGGGCGTTGCTAAGATTACCCGCTGGGCGATACCAATTTCAATCAGGCTGGGGTCTTGTTCCAGTGCAGCGCTAAAGAAAATCTCCCCTGGCAAAAACAGGACTACAAACTCAGGGCTGGGTTGAAACTGGTCCCAATAGGCTTTTTGGCTCAGCTGCTGAATGTGACGACGCACCTGCTGGGCATGCTCTTTGAGCTTGGCCAGTCGCCGAGTTTCATCGGTCTCATCCAACGCCTCTAGATAGGCTGACAGGGGGGCTTTGGCATCAACGACAATGCGTCGCTGCTGGGGTAGCTGCACTACCATGTCAGGGCGGAGGGTGTTGTTTGCGATCGCAACCTGCTGAGTAAAATCACAGTGCTCTACCATCCCGGCTATTTCCACCACCCGCTTGAGTTGAATTTCCCCCCAGCGTCCCCGCACGGTGGGTGCTCGTAGCGCCTTGGTTAAATTCACCGTTTCGGTTTGTAGCTGTAATTGCCCCCGAGCCAGCTGGGTGATCTGCTCACTCAGCTGACTATAGGCCGATAGCCGATGCCGCTCTAGATCCTGCAAATAGGTCTCCACCTTAGCCAGCGAAGAGCGTAGCGGCTGGACCACCCCATCAATCGCCTGCTGCCGCTGCTGCAAGTCGCTACTCGACTGAGCATGAAACTGTCCCAGCTTCGTCTCGGCCAGATTCAAAAATGCCTCATTGTTGGTTTGTAATGCCTGGGCAGACAGCACCTGGAACGCGTCCGCCATGCGTTCTCGAGTTTGATGCCACAGGGCCAATTTTTCATCGGTGGCCTGCTGCTGTTCCTGTAGCTGGGTGCGGGTCTGAACCACCTGGGCCATCAGCTGACTATTCTCTGTTTGCAACTGCTGTAGCTGTGCTTGCAGCTGCTCTGTGCGGGCGGCTTTAGTCTCAGCCACCGCCTGCTGCGCCGCTGCTGCCGTCATCGCCTGTCGCTGCTGCTCTAGACCTGATTGCAAACTGTCAATCTGCTGGCGCAAGACAATCAGCTGCTCATCCCTGGTGTGGAGCTGTTCAACCATGGTGGCCCGCTCGGCTACCAAATCATTTTTGGCCCGCTCCCGGATCGCTTGCGATCGCAGCCGCCATCCGAACCAACTCACTAAACAGCCTGCCCCCGTCCCCGCCAGAAAAAATACCGGCCACTGCATAGTTAAAGTACATGGTTACTATTGCACCATAGAGTAGCGCTCCTAAATCCCAAAGTCCAGGCTAACTCCCCACCCAAAGCTTAAGCGTTTTAGGAAATCGCGTTTATTCCGCCACAGCAACCGGGTACCTTCATAGGGGATATGAATAAGTATTGATAATAAAATTGCCCTTAAGCAACACTGTCAGTAACAACAACACAGCCATTGATATGGGTTAAACTCAACCTGTTTCACATCCAGAACTTACAGTTTTCGCAGGGAAAACTCAGGGTTTCATCTTGGATGTAGTTTATGTTTTGATAGGAGCTGGTCTTTTAGACCGATAGGTAAACAACCGTTCACATCCACCACAGCGACTAAATTCACAAGAGTCTTATAGGGAATGACCGTCAAAAGCCCACCCGAGAAATCCGTCAGACCTCCGATACTGGACAAACTGCCTAACTACGGCATCCAAAGCGATGAGTGCCCCCGACGGGCAAAGACGCAGCTAGACTTTATCATGCTTGCGATTGAGGCACTTGAACTCAATGCATCCCAGGTGATGTTGACTGCTATTAAGGAACTGGGTTTACAAGATGTCCTCAAAAGTCGAGTTCATCTATGGCGACTGCGTAGTACAAATCCATTGCGGAAGTTTAACCAACGTCAGCCCCTCTCCCTGGAAGAAGCTAAGGCTCTAGTCCTGGTGGTGTGCTATCTGTGCCGTCAGCTCACCGTCCTCACTCGTCAGCTGTTTTTGGGCTACCAGCAACTGCAGGATCAACAGCTTTCCCTAGAGCACCATTTTCGCTTAGCCAAGTATCTCAAGCGGTTTCGCTCCCATTTTCGGGCTCGGATGAATCCCAAACGGGCGACCGTACTAGCCTACAGCACCGATGAAAAGCTAGACGAGTTAGCCCTCTCATTACTGACTCAACTACTGCTATGTACTGGCACTCGCAGCGAAGAACGTCTGTGGGCTAGCCTCTTTGATGGGGAGGTATCATGACCATTCAACGCCAATATGTACTACCCAACTGCAGCCTAGTGCTAGAAGGGTTGAGCGCAGACGCCTCCAATGTGCTCTCCATTTTAGCGAGTGCTGAATTCAAAATTGTTGGAATTGAGCAACCCTTAACCGGGGGAGTTGACTTCTTTAAGTCCGTCGTCGGTGCAGTCAGCGCCTATCACCAACGTCTGCTGAGCGGTTTAGACCATCCGGAGCACAACCCCAACCAAGCCTCACCGGTTGGGGTTGAACCCGGTGAGGGGCAATATCACCGGCTGACGATCAAACCTGAGCTGCTTGAGTCTGCTGAGACCTCGATTTCCCAGCCAATCGACTTATCCACCGTACAGCTATTTGACATGGCCGAAGCCATCGATCAGTTCTGTGCAGATACCCAAACCTTGCCCGATTTCTCCATACCGCTGGCTCCCCTGGCGCGCAAATATGTCAGACCAGAAGAACCGTTAGCCCAGAGAGCTATCCCTCCCTTACTCGGATTTGGCACCCTGGCGGTAGCCGCCCTTGGACTATTCTTCTTACCCGTTCCAGAACTGGCAGACCCGGAAAATCGCGAACAGCAGAATACGGCTGCCCTGGAGAACTCCAACGGCGATGAGTCAGTTGCTGATACACCGACTGCTGATATACCGGCTACAGAGACTCAGCCAGCCGATGATGATGATGTATCCGAACCTGAGACCGCCGCCCTATCAGACCAGACCAGTAACCCCATTACGGATAGCACTCAGCTAACTGAGCTACAGCAACAAGTTCAGCAACAAATTAGCGCTGCTTTACCCAGCGATAGTGCCTTTGACCAGCCGCTACGCTATCAAGTCTCGGTGGCTGAGAATGGAGATATCCTCGGCTACAACCCTTTAGATGAAGCCTCACTGGACAATTTAGACAACACTCCGCTGCCGACTTTGACCTACATACCAGTAGATGCCACCACTGTAGAGCCCGTGGCCCAGTTTGAGGTCACGCTAGCCGCTGATGGCACCGTTGACGTGGTTTCTGAAACGGTCACTCCCGAAACCATTACGCCTGAGGTAGTTCCCCCAGAGTCTACAGAGGCAGAGGACAGCATAAACGAGGACAGCATAAACGAGGACACTACCAGCAGCGATCCAACAGCACCGTCCTCCAGCAGCCAATCTGCCGACAGTTCATCCGATAGTTCATCTAAATCTATAGCCAGCGGTTCAGCCAAGCTATTGGGCTCCATAGATCGTCCTATTCAAGATAGCGATCGCATTTACGAACTGAATCAAGAACTACGGCGGTCAATTATTGATAAGCGAGTTGACAACTGGTCTGGTCCAGAAGTCCGCTATCGCGTCCGCATCGACGAAGATGGCAATGTCACCGGCTATGAAGCTGATAATACAGCCGCCGAGCAGTATGCAGCCGATTTTAAAATACCGGATCTGGTTCAAACCACGACGACTGAGCAACCCCAGCTCGATTTTCTCGTTGTTATTGGCGACAACAATGTGGTGGAGGTTAACCCTTGGGATGGATGGCCTTAGTGTTCGGGACGTACCAGACACGCCATATTAATCCACATTAATAAAATCAACTGTTGATACGGCCAGAGGTTCCATCGCTGTGTCTAACGAGCAATATCCTAACCTTCCTGCTCCCGGCCCCCCACCTGAACTATCCCCTACTATCAAGGCTAAGCCTCTGGCTCCACGCCGTCGTTGGATAGGTTATGGGGCAAATGTATTAACCGGTTTGGGGCTATTGCTGATGGGACTGCCGATTGCCTGGCTTTTGGGTGTGAGCACCGCTAGGGTGATAGCGGGACCTGGCCAGAACGTACCTTTCCAGGAGAGAGTTCTGCGTCGGAGCAATCGGATCATTACAGAAATCCATCGCTTGCCCGATCGCTGGCAACCCACACCGCCCCCTGAGACCCGGATTGAGCCCATTCCCATTCCAACACAGCCGGTTGAGCCTTTAACTCCGGCTCCCGCCGCCCTCAACAACCGCGAACGTCAGATTGCAAAAGAAGAACTAGCGGCTCTCCAGCAGGAATTTGAAACGATCCGAAAACGACTATTTGACCTTGAAAGTAAGCTGGGCCAGGCACAATCTACAGC
>NZ_JADEXP010000266.1 GCF_015207065.1 Leptolyngbya cf. ectocarpi LEGE 11479
GCAGCTTCACCAGCAGCCAAGTCTAGAGGGAAGTTGTGAGCGTTACGCTCGTGCATTACTTCCATACCCAGGTTGGCACGGTTGATCACGTCAGCCCAAGTGCTGACGACACGACCCTGAGAGTCGATGATGGACTGGTTGAAGTTGAATCCGTTCAGGTTGAACGCCATGGTCGAAATACCCAGTGCTGTGAACCATATACCAACGACGGGCCATGCACCCAAGAAGAAGTGCAAGGAACGGCTGTTGTTAAAGGAGGCGTACTGGAAGATCAGACGACCGAAGTAGCCATGAGCTGCAACGATGTTGTAAGTCTCTTCTTCTTGGCCAAACTTGTAACCGTAGTTCTGAGACTCGACTTCAGTGGTCTCACGAACCAAGGAAGACGTTACCAGAGAACCGTGCATCGCGGAGAACAAGGAACCGCCGAAGACGCCAGCCACACCTAGCATGTGGAAGGGGTGCATCAGGATGTTGTGCTCAGCTTGGAAAACAAGCATGAAGTTGAACGTACCGGAAATACCGAGAGGCATACCATCAGAGAATGAACCCTGACCGATGGGGTAGATCAAGAAAACTGCAGAAGCTGCTGCTACAGGAGCAGAGTAAGCAACACAGATCCAAGGACGCATACCCAAGCGGTAGGAAAGTTCCCACTCACGACCCATGTAGCAGAAAACGCCGATGAGGAAGTGGAAAATAACCAGCTGGTAAGGGCCACCGTTATACAACCACTCATCCAGGGAAGCCGCTTCCCAGATGGGGTAGAAGTGTAGGCCGATAGCGTTGGAAGACGGAATTACAGCACCAGAGATGATGTTGTTACCAAGGATCAAAGAACCAGCAACAGGCTCACGAATACCGTCGATGTCAACGGGAGGAGCGGCGATGAAGGCGATTACAAAACAAGCGGTAGCAGCGAGTAGAGTAGGAATCATCAGAACGCCGAACCAGCCTACGTAGAGGCGGTTTTCGGTGCTGGTGATCCACTCACAAAACTGATCCCACAGGCTAGCGCTGTTGCGCTGTTGTTGTAGAAGGGTAGTCATGAATTAAATAATTGCGGGTTGCGAACAAAAGAAAATGAACGCGGGTTTACGTTATGTATGACCCTAATATAACAACTTTTGTTTAAGTTTTGTAACTATCTTTGGGTCTATATTAAAAACAAATCCCACCGATAAATGACACTTATCGGTGGGATTTTATTCAAGTTAGCTAGCACCTGCCGCACGTCTATGGCTCCGCGCGGACAGGCAGTGTGAAACAAAATTGACTCCCCTGCTGTTTGCCAGGTGACTCCGCCCAGATATCTCCACCCATCCCTTCGACTAGCGAACGGCAGATGGTCAACCCTAATCCCATTCCCCCTTGAGTTCGCTGAAGGTAATCTTCTTCCTGATGAAAACAATCAAACACTCGCGCTAGCTCTTCAGAAGCAATTCCTCGACCCGTATCAGAAATGCAGACCTTCATCAACGAAGGCGCAGCAGGCTGCGACCACAAAGCTTTGATACCTTCTTGCCCCATCATCTGAACGTCGATCTTGACTTCTCCTGCTGCCGACGTGAATCGAACAGCATTCTCTAACAGCCGCCTCATCACTTCAACCAAACGGTCTCCATAGGCCCAAACCGGCGACATCTGACTGGCCCATTCAACCCGCAGCTTCGACAAGGCTCCTTTGGGAGACTGCTTAAGAAAGCTACTCAGGGCAGCTTGTAGCGTATCGCTGGGGTTCATTAACTCCGTTTGAAAACAGATTTGTCCAGCCTTCAATCGACATAGCAAGTCAATATCTTGAACCAGCAGACGAAGTCGGTCTAAGTCTGTACAGGCTACCTCTAATAGCGTTTGTCGGTTCTTTTCCGAGAGCAATTCGTCCTCTTGTAATGTTTCTAGACAAACCTGAAGGGTCGAGAAAGGCGTCCGCAGCTCGTGGTTCACAATCGCCAGCACTTGTCGGCGTTCCCGTTCTAGCAGCTCAATCTGATGGCTGCGAGAGAGACTATCTATGCCCTTCTCCTGTACCGCCATTTTCTGCAGGAAAGGCGCTAACCGCATTTTGATGGTTGCAATCCAAGGCTGATATCCTGCTAATCCTTCAGGCAAGGACTCAAACAGCGAGTTCAAATAAAGACTGACATCTTCGTCTGAACGTATTTGCACAAAGTCTAAGGTCATCGACCAGATCTGAGTGAAGTAGTCCAGAAAGCCTTCAATTGAATGATGTAGCTCATAGAGTTCGTTCAACGCCAGCTCAGTCACCTGGCGCTGGGCCTGGGCTGGCATACTATCGCCTTCAGTCAACGTCTCCACCCCAACTTGAATCGTGGATAAGGAAGGCTGAATTCGATAGCTCAGCAGAGAAATTAATACGCTACGGATGTGTTCTAGAAGTTGAACGAGTGCTAACTCCGGTTGATCAGAGGGTTCAGCGGCAAGCCCCACATGCATCTGACAGGTTAAAGAAGCGGCCTGACCCTCCAAGAGGGGGAGTCTCAGCTTGACGCTGGGAGTCGCCGAATGAACGCCATCAGATAGATTGGTTGATATCAATTCGCCACCAAAGTCAAGTATTGTTACTGATTGTATAATAAATATAAACATTTATTTACATAACTCAATAATTACTGAGTCGTGACGGCGTGGCAATCAGGAGCGGTGCAAGCGAAGAGTTCATTTATCTGCGATCCTCAATCAAAAAAACCTCCACCATATAGGCAGAGGCTTGGAGAGTGTGTTGTTGGAGAGAATCTGAGAGGGAAAGGGTGCCTCATGAAAAATGAAGCTTCACAGATGTACGGAGACGCACCAGGCACCCAAGCTTGGTTAGCCTGACGTCCCGCGCTGTCAGCGGACGACGGACTTAGTACGAGCATCCAGCGAATCGAGGCGGGCTTCTTGGATGCTATCGATAGCCTTAGTCTGGTTGTTTAGGTGCTCGATACGTAGTTTGTGAACACTGTTTTTGGTACGAGCGTCCAACGCTTCTAGACGAGCGGCTTGAACGTTGTCTACAGCCTTAGTCCGAGCGTCCAATGCCTCTAGCCGAGTCGCTTGGATATCTTCGATGGCTTTGGACTGATTGTTTAGGTGGTCGATGCGTAGCTTATGGACGGAATTCTTAGTGCGGCTGTCTAGTTCTTCTAGTCGCGCTGATTGGATATTGAAGCTAGCGGGCTCAGCGGCGGCGGCGATGGGGGCAATGGCAGCGGATGCAACGAGGACGGTTAGGGCGGAAAGGATAGTGCGTTTCATAGTTAAAGCTCCTTGGTGAATCAGTGAAGTGTGGTTACTTGCTTCATTGATTCCTAGAATGCGGGAGCTACCTGAACGTCATCTGACCGGCGTCTGAGCGTTACTTAAGGGGTTTCTGAGATTGGCTGAGTAATGTTGGTGATGGGGGTCACAGGTGGGTTGCGGGGTTGCGATCGCAACTTGGATTTGAGAACTTAATTGAAATGCGACTGACTTTGCCCGATAAGATCTGCTTGTTAAACCTAGTCTCCACCTATGAACTGGAAAACTATATCTATTAGGGCAGCCATCACAACAATAGTGCTACTGAGCATTGACCAACCAAGTATGGCTCAAATCCGAGGTGCTACCCCACAGTGGGCAACCGCCTCCGGTGATTTAACGTTGACTATCATTGACCGTTGGGGAAGAAGCTGTGCTAGCGGCTCGGCTGTCGCGTCATATCAAGTCCGCAATGGCGCTCAAGGGTTGTTGTATCCTACAGACTGTGAGGCTGGACCTGATGCTGCCAGAGATAATATTGGGCTTCATCGGTTTGAGGATATTACAGGCGCAGAACGCTGCGTGGGTTCAATGCGCTTTGAGACCAATACGCCTGGACCTTCGACCGTGGCCGATACGACGTGGGTCATTGAACGCTCTGTTCCAGGATTTACCTGTAGTACAGCTGGAGAAACGTATAACGTACGACTGCTGCATACTGAATAAGGCCCCAAAGTAACCGGGTAATCCAATCGCTGCGCGAGATGCTGACGTTGGATGAGCAGCGATTGCCGGAGCTGGCGTTGCAGGATATGGTGATGCCGTTTTAGGGCGTGGGGCGTTGCGATCTCGCCGTAATACTTAACTCCGATAAATTAGCTAATACTTTCTGGAGTAGTAAATGGCGGTGAGATTAATACTCCACCGCAGTGCCAGAGCTGGTTCTTGTCATTTTCGATTGTAGGTTTTGCACATTGAGTAGATGTATCTGAAGAGGAACGAGGTGGATAATACTCTGATAAGTTTCTATCAAAAATGTCGTAGTAGCTACCAACTAAACGAATAATGTTCTGTGCAAATTTTTGAGATATGCCTAAAGAAGGCCCAATATGGTACTCGATGTCGTTAGACTCTAGACCCAAAAACTGCATGGCAGCAAAGCTTTTAGGATCACGAGCTTCATCCTTTACATTTGCTTGTGAAATACCCAGTTCAGCAGCTCGAATCGTGGCATAAACAGAATAATTTACAATATCTCGCCAACTAGAATCCCCATCACGATAAACAGGGCTCAAGAGCTCTTTAGAGATTAGCTGATTATCAAGATCTGGAGACATTTTCAAGGTGATCGCAGAACTATTCTTCATTTGCTCAGGATGTACCTTTAGCTGAGATTGATCAGCTGTGATTGCATGGCAGTTGAGATTTGAGGCGTAAATATCAAAGAAGTCGACCTTATTTAAGCGATCTTGATCTGTCCCTTCTGTACCGTCTTCTGAGGCTGGATCCCAAAGAGCAACGTTGATGCCATGAGTGTTTTTAAAGTTTTCTATGTTTTTCCAAGAAGTTGTCGAGTTTTGCACACAAATTGTTTTTCCATCGAGATCTGATAAATAGTGAATTCCTGAATCATTTTTGGCATAAATCTGTTGTTCATCGTAAAAGATTGTAGGACCGAAGAGTATCGGTTTTTCAAGATCTCTACCAACTGTCCAACTTGTATTACGAAATAAGATATCAACTTCTCTGTCGGCAACTTTGCTCAAGCGATTGCTATCACTAAGCTTCTGAAAGCTAATTTTTCTATCAATGAGAGGACGTATATCTTCAAATGATTCAAGATGTCCTGCTTCATCAAGGATTTCATCCCCAAAGATGGCAGAAGCAACAACTCGGCAGAAATCGGGATCAAAACCTTTCCAGATGTCTTTCTCTGTATAATTGGGTGGATTTCCTTCATGCTGTTGACTAAAGCCAGCAAGAGTACCGTTTACTCCGCATACTAATTCATCAGCTTCTTTTATTTTTGCTAAGGTGCTTGGTGTGCTTTTTATATGAATAGCTGTAGCTGCAGCAGCTGTCGTAAGAATAAAACAGAAGATTAGTGCAGCAGCTAGCATTAATCTCGTTGT
Organism: Leptolyngbya cf. ectocarpi LEGE 11479; assembly: GCF_015207065.1. Lineage (GTDB taxonomy): Bacteria > Cyanobacteriota > Cyanobacteriia > Phormidesmidales > Phormidesmidaceae > Leptothoe > Leptothoe ectocarpi. Next base: position 5,376 of record NZ_JADEXP010000266.1, read on the forward strand.
TTTTTGTGAGAGCTGACTGCTAGCGAAGCTGCGCAGTCGATCATTAAGTAAAAATAAAACACAAGTAACATCGGCGATACCCGCAAGTAGGGTAACGATATCTAGGGAACGCATGTGAGAAAGTCTTTGCTAGCGTACGTACATACACTGATGTTGGAGCATCATGAAAGTTGAAGCTCAACAATAGGACAGTTTTAAATCTGTCCATTTAGCCACTGTATTCAGTCTTAATTAAGGTACTTGAACCGAAAAATAGAATTTGTGCTCTACCTTTGCCGAGAAGCGCTAGTTTAGTAATGTCTGCGCTATGTTTCAATATATTTCAATTAAGTCACACGCCTTCAATACTAGCACGTAGATGAGTTTAATTGCAGTTCTTATCCATTGAACAATCAAAGCTCAGCCACACCAGTTAATTGCTATGTTATGGACTGCTTTAGTCTATGGATTTTGGTCCTAACTTCAATTCATCCCAATTAGTGAGAATTTTGAATTTTTATAAGTGAAGCTATAGTCAGTTGAGTTGATTACTAGCGATGTCTTTGAGTTGGAAACGTAAGCTAAAGCCTCAAATAAGCCGTGAGCTAAAGCAGCAGCAGCGCATTGAAAAAATAGCATATGATTTGTATCAGAACCGCCTGTTACTAAAACGATCAGGAGATTCAAAAAGTGACTGGAGCACAGCGAGTAAAATTGTTCAAAATCCTTTAAGGATAACCCTGTTTATATGTCATCGTTCCTTCATCAAGCTGGAACAAAACATCTGGGAACCTATCCTGACATGGGCTAACAACCAGGCGATACTGAGTCTCCTAGGCTTAATCGGTAACGCTGGAGTCATCATGGCTGTTTTAATGTATGTCGGATCAGAGAAACAGCGGCGTGATGCTGAAGTACTCAATGCTTGGCAAACCCTCACTAATGCTCAAGGTCAACCAGGAAATGGGGGACGGATACATGCTTTAGAGTTCCTAAACGCGTCTCCTCGAAATGGAGAATCTGACTATTCTGGTGCAAACTGGCGACGAAGAGCAAGTTGTCTATGGATTTGTACTTGGGAGAGTGAAAGCTTAGCTGGGATAGATCTTTCTATAGAACCAGAAGATGAAAATATATCCAATAACGAGAGTGTTTTCTTAAATGATATTTTGTCGCATAAGATATCTCAAAAGATTTATCTCAGAGAAGTTCAGTTACCAGAAGCCGATCTAAGTTATTCCAATTTGGGGGGTGCTGACTTGAGAGAGGCTAATTTGGAGAAGGCTAACTTACTGGGGGCTAACCTGGAAGGTGCTGACCTGGGAGGTGCAAATCTTAAAGGAGCTTTTCTGTGGAGAAGCAATCTAAAAGGGGCGAACTTCTGGGGAGCTGATCTTGAAGGGGTTGCCTTTTTGGACACTAATCTAGAAAGTACTGTTCTGGGAGATGCGAATCTACAAAACATAAAAGTGGTAACTCAAGAACAATTGACTCAAGCAAAACTTTGTCTGACTAAATTACCTGATGGTATATCTCTTGACCCTAACCGCGACTGTCGAGAACTAAGGGTTTTCTCAGCTACAGAAATATTACCATAAGGGCATTCTTATATTTCTCTTCTGCGTCATCTTGAACTTGAGATAGCAACCCACCTCAACCACCCAAAACTGCCCTGTAGAGTACCAACGGCAACCTTACACGTCCGCCTACGCCGCCACACCCCACATCGCTGCGCCGTGGACGGTTGTTGTTCGCGCTGCTCACGCTATTTCGCCACTGTCACCGTCGAGCGGCAGCTTATCACAGCCAAGCTGTGAGCGCTTATGCTCTTGGGGTGCCAGCGGCTAGCTGGGGGTTTGAAGAGACGAGAGAGAAAGGAGAGGTAAGGGTATCTGTTCGCACTCTAGCCGTTAGGCCGCTCGGTGCCGGTAGTTTCTTCGTTCCCCAGCCTGGGCCGGTCGTGTGCGCCAGCGGTCGCCGTGTGGCCCCTAGAGGGGCCTGCTGCTCTACCACGGCAGGTAGTTCCCTGCTGTTAGACTTCCGTGGCTCTCCGGCCTAGGCACCCAGCTCAGCAGCTCCACAGCGCAGCCTCCGACCAGCAGCGCCGCATACTGCCCTCGATCGGCGGCCACGGCCTTACTTCGCCAGCCCTGCGCGTGCAGCCACGGTGCGAGGCCATAGGGCAGCCGCAGGGGCACCGCTAGCACTACGCCGCAGGCGATGCCGTCGCGGTGTGGGCGTGCCCACGGGCAGGCGTTGAGTATTTCGGGCTTGGGTTTTAGTTCTAGTTGTTGTTGTTTCATAGCTCGCTTGTGCATGAGTTAGCACCCCCAGCTGTGGCCTTTAGCTGGGGTGGGTTGTTGTCCCATTCCGTTGCTACCGTTGTTTGCTTGCTGCCCGCTAGCAGGGCTCTAGGCGTGTCTCTGGCTTGTTTCCTGGGGTTGTTGGTTTGGCTCTACTGCTCCGTCTTTGTAGGGTTTCCGCCCTAGCTCGCCGGTCTCTGTTTAGGTCCACCCTTGCGGGCTGCGTTTCCGTTTAGCGCCCCGAGTCTCACGCGAGTTCCGCTCCCCCTTGTACTTGGTACTATTGTACCATTTTTAGCGCTAAAAATGGTACAATAAAAGAGTTAAAAGAGAGTCTTATTTGATGTCTAAAGTCATTTTATATCAATGCTTTTAGATGTTTTAGAAGATTCTCTTTTAACTCTCTTTTTGGCAAGTTTTTGCTTTAGGTGGAATGACCTGGCTGCAACCAGATCATTCCGTGCACATCTTGCCTACCAATCGAAACAAAAGGAAACAAGATGTACGAATTAGATTTTAGTGCCTGCCAGGAACGGCGGGAACGACAGGACGATCAAAAAGCTGAGGAGTGGGGCTTTGCCACGTTGGAACTAGCGGAGCTGGTGCGGATATGGGGAAAGCAGGCCATAGAAACCGAACTGGCTAAACTCCCAGACACCCCACCAATGCAGTATCAGCCTCTCTGCGCCCAGTGTGTGAACTGGCAGCCACCGCACCCGATGCCTCTATCCAACGGCAACACCTATACAAGCCCTGGACTGTGTGAGCTACGAGCAGCCAGCGACCTGGTGCAGATGCCGCAGCACTACGCGGCTAAGTGCAGCTTTTACCAGCCTAATACGCCGTTCTAGACGCTTCCTTTGCACTGATGCGGGAGTGGTGCCCCGCTGTTCTCTACATCAACAACAGAATTATGACTGCATTAGCAACGACATCATCAAACGTATGGCAATGGGCTACGCTAAAATTCGATCCTTCAGAGCCGCGCACGTCTAACCCTGAGTGGCAAGCTCAGCACGGGGTATTAGTGGTGTTTAACGATGGTCAGGAACACCGCATTTATTACAATCCTGGCGTGCTATCGCTGCTGAAGCGTGGGGATACGGTGATGTGTCACTATCGCCAGGGGAAGTGGCGCATGGCGGCGGAGCAACCGCCGGAGCTGATTCAAAAATTAGAGCAGCGGCGGATTGATTCACCTGCTCACAACGAATTTGACCCAGTGCCGCAGGCTCCCAGCGGTCCAACAGCGCTGCCAACGCCGCCAGCTGCATCTGTTCCGACTACGCAGCCGACGAGTCGTGATGTGGTGGAAATCGTGGGCCTTTTTCAGGAGCTAAAAGGCGCATTGCCTGAGGCCCAGGAAACGACAGTACGAGCGTTTGCAAGCACGTTGTTTATGCA
>NZ_JADEXP010000267.1 GCF_015207065.1 Leptolyngbya cf. ectocarpi LEGE 11479
AAGTCTCCATTGCCAAGAATGAGATGATCTAATAGGGGAATTCCCAAAATAGTAGCGGCGTCTAGTAGCTGACGGGTTAAGTCTAAATCAGCTTCACTGGGTTCTAGGCTGCCGGATGGATGATTATGGGCCACAATCACGCGGGTGGCTCCCTGTTTGATTACTTCCCGAAAAATCTCACGGGGATGGGCTAGGGTTTCGGTGGCGGTCCCCAGGGAGATGATTTTAGTCCCCAGGAGCTGATGCTTGACATCGAGTAGCGCGATCGCAAATCTCTCCTGGGATTGCCACATGAGATCTTGGCTGAGGGCCGCCGCTGCTACAGCGGGATCGTCCACCAGTGTACGCTCGGCAGGACGGTTTTGAAAAACCCGTTTACCCAGCTCCAGGGCCGCTAAGATAGTGGTCGCCTTGGCTTCGCCCACACCGGGGACCGTCATCAGCTCCTGGTGGGTGACGTTGCGCAAGGCATCCAGGGCGGATGTCCCTTCCCAGGCCAGCTGATTGAGAATATACTGCCCCAGGTTAACTGCCGACAGCTTGTTGCCTCGACTGACCCCGGTGCCCAGTAAAAGCGCTAGTAGCTCAGCCAGGGTCAGATTTTTGGCTCCATAGGCCATCAGCCGCTCCCGAGGCCGCTGGTCTATTGGCATGTCTTTGACCCGCAGATTGTAGCGTGGGGTCTTGCGATCGCACAGGCGTGTCATAGGCGTAGACTCAGTGGCATAATGGGCAATGCGCTGTCGGACAGCAGCACCCTGCTTTAGTGAGCCCATCAGTTCTCCGATAGCAACTCCATTCCCACGAAATCATCGTGAGCTGTTTAGTTACCTAAGGGTGATGCCCCATCTCCAACCCATTCCCGCCAATATCAAAAAGGTCCGTCAGCAGCTGGGACAGTTTAGCTGTCTAGTGGCTCCCCCTCAGCTAGCGGCTGCTCAAAAGAAAGACGTCATTAATGCGCTGCTGTGGTTTAGCGACCTAGCCGACTATGAAACCCTCGGCATCTGTACAGATACTCTGGCTGCTGGTATCACGGCCACAGAAGCCTATGTTGGGAAATTAGCCCGTCCCATTACCCTGGACCTGCCCCCACGGGACGGCCCAGTCTATATCAAGTTCAATACCCTCAAAGGTGCGTGGTATCTGGACGATTATGTCGGTCCTAATCGGGGTGTCCTAGTATCTTTTCACGCTAGCGAACCCGAGTATGAGCTGGTCAATGGTACCTACGGGCCGTTTCCTCTAGACTTGTTTGACTAGGGTTTTTAAGCCGTAAGCGCCCCCTGAGCGGAGTCGAAGGGGACGCTGGTTGTTCGTGGGACGGTTACGTTAGCCCGACGTCAAAGCTTATGTAGTCACCAACCCATGCTCCAGAGCAAACCGCACCAGCTCGGTGCGGCTGTTGGTCCCTGTTTTGCCAAATAATCGGCTGACATACTTCTCAACGTTGCGTACCGTTGTACCCAAACGGCTGGCAATTTCCTTATTCATCAGACCTTCTGCCACCAGATTGAGCACATCCTGTTCGCGAGGAGTTAAATCAATCCGAATGGGGGACGTTTTTTGGGGAATCGTGCCGCGCTGGGTCAGCAGGGCCTTGATCTCTTCAATTTGCCGAGCCATGGCGGCAATATCGGGGGTAGCTCCGGCCTCCGGTGTGCGGGCCGCCTGTCGTTCAATCAGGTTGCTGACCATGGCCACCAGCTCTTCGGGGTCAAAGGGTTTCGATAAATAGGCATCACAGCCAGCGTTGTAGCCCTGGATGCGATCGCTAGTCATGCCCCGAGCCGTCAGAAAAATCACCGGCAGTGACTTATAGCGAGGATCCTCACGTACCTGCTTGAGAAACTCATAGCCATTCACCTCGGGCATCATAATGTCCGAAATCAGCACATCTGGAGCTTCCTGCTGTAATAGCTCTAAACCTTCAGTGGCATTGCTGGCGGTGCGCACCTGAAAGTCACTATCTTCTAAATAGGCTTGAACCGCCTCGCGCAGACCGGGTTCATCATCGACTAACAGGACTCGTCTCGGTGCCTCTGCCATGGTTTTTCCTTTGACGCTACAGTTTCTAAGCTTAATCGGTATTGGGGCATCCCCATGGAACCATCCCATGGGGCCTACTCCCCTGTGTCTAATCCCCAACCCTGAAAAATCCTATCCCATTAATACCGATCCCTGACATTTACCCGTCAATAGCGTCTGCTAGGTTGCAGGCAAATTGTAGCCAGATCGTATTAGCAGGTACCCTGACAGCCCTATATTTCAGTCGATTATGCCGATCGCCATAAAGTTAAAAAATATACAGAATTACGCGTAGGCAACTGCTGCTGCTGATACCATTTGAGTCCTTTCACGATAGGATGATTAAGAATCATCTAAACTCCGAGCGGAATACCGGGGTTTATGGGATGCTTAGCCAAACTAGCCTCGGCGTAAGGCTTTGCTCCAACCATTTAGATCTAAGGAAACAATCAGGAAATTCGGTTATGGCTCTTCAACTAGGCGATCAGGTCCCAGACTTTACTCAAAAATCTTCCGCTGGCGATATCAATTTCTACGAGTGGGCTGGCGATAGCTGGGTTGTGCTTTTCTCCCACCCGGCTGACTACACCCCCGTTTGCACCACTGAGCTAGGCACGGTTGCTAAGTATCGGGCTGAGTTTGACAAGCGTAATGTTAAGACAATTGCGCTGAGCGTTGACGGCGTAGACTCCCACAACGGTTGGATTGGTGATATCAACGAAACCCAGAGCACCAATGTTGACTATCCCATCCTGGCCGATGAGGACAAAAAGGTGTCCGAGCTGTACGGCATGATTCACCCCAACTCCAGCACAGGCAATACGCTGACCGTACGCTCCGTATTTGTGATCGACCCCAATAAGAAGCTGCGTCTGTCGATTACGTATCCTGCTAGCACCGGTCGTAACTTTGACGAGATTCTACGGGTGATTGATTCACTGCAGCTGACTGACTACCACAAGGTGGCGACTCCGGCTAACTGGCAAGACGGTGGCGACTGTGTGGTTGTCCCCTCGATCTCTACTGAAGATGCCAAGAAGCAGTTTCCTAAGGGCGTTACTGAAGTTAAGCCCTATCTGCGGATGACGCCTCAGCCTAACAAGTAGGTCAATAAGTAGTCTGGCTTGGCTAGAACTTAAGGACGTTTTCGGTAAAAGCTATCGGTTATTCAGGCCCCCAAACCCCCAAGTTTGGGGGCTTTGATGTTTAGCTTCCCGCTACACTGATAGGCTAGCCCTTTTTCTCAAGCTACTGTTGCTCTCACGTCGTACATTTTTACAAGCCGGGGTCGGTATGATCCCTGGCCTTAGACCTCAGCCGCTGACGATGCAGCTGGACTGGCGGCTTAATGCTCAGTTTGCAGGACTGTGTGTGGCGCAGGCTCGTAACTACTATCAGCGCCAGGGGTTGACGGTAACGCTTAACCCAGCGCCACCCGATTTGGATGTGGTGCAGACGGTTGTATCTCAGCCCCATACCCTTGGCTGTGCGGAGGAGTCGCTGATCTTGGCGGCTCAATCTAGAGGGGTAGAGGTGGTTGCGATCGCAGCCATGCTCCAAGCATCGCCCCTGTCCCTCATGAGCTTGCCCAATGGCGGTCTGCACGACCTATCTCAGCTCATCGGCAAACGTATCGGTGTTCACAGTGATGGTCAAAAAGCCCTAGAGCTGGTGCTGTCTCTCCACAATATTGCTCCGGCTAGAGTAAACACGATTGAAATTCCCTATCAAAATAAATATCAGCGTCTGATCGATGGCGAGTTTGATGCCGTACAGTGCTACGCCCTTGATGAACCTATCCGGTTTGCCCAGCGTATAGGTCAGGCCCCTGTACTACTGACATTTAGCGATTATGGGTTTGATGCCTACAGCCAGGTTATTTTTGCTCCGGTACAGCTAGTCCACGAGCAGCCCGAAGTGATACACCGATTTTTAACGGCCACCTTTGCTGGTTGGCGTTGGGCCATTAACCATCCATCTAGTACGGCACAGCTTTTAATTGATCGCTATGTAGAACCTGACTATCAGGATATGACCTATCAGGTAGAGTCTCTGAAGATGATTGCCACCTATATGCAGTGCGATCGCCAACGTCTAGGTGTGCTGGATCAGACGCGATGGCAGCGCTCTGCCCAACAGCTAGCCCAGGCTGGGCTGATTGATGCCATGCCGGACACCTCGGTTGACCTAAACCTATGGCCATAGCCTGTGGTCATAAAACATTGTATTTTCTCGTTCCCCTATGCGCGTTCCAGGTGCCATTCCCCATTAGGATAAAAAGACTGCACACCCGACATTTACGGCACAAAGGCTCCTATGGATATCAAGCAAGGTTTTGTTGGCACCGTTGGCAACACCCCGCTGATTCGTCTCAATAGTTTCTCCGATGAAACGGGCTGTGAAATCCTAGGCAAGGCCGAATTTCTAAATCCCGGTGGCTCAGTTAAAGATCGGGCCGCCCTATTTATCATCGAAGATGCTGAAAAAAAGGGACTCTTAAAACCAGGAGGCACCGTTGTCGAAGGCACTGCTGGCAACACCGGTATTGGTCTCACCCATATCTGTAATGCCAAGGGTTACAAGTGTGTCATCATCATTCCAGAAACCCAGTCCCAGGAGAAAATTGAGCTGCTACGCACCTTAGGTGCTGATGTCCGTACGGTGCCAGCTGTGCCCTATCGCGACCCCAATAACTACGTCAAAGTGTCAGGTCGGCTAGCCGAGGACATGGATAATGCTATCTGGGCAAATCAGTTTGAGAATCTAGCCAACCGTCAGGCCCACTATGCCACCACCGGTCCAGAAATTTGGCAGCAAACTGATGGCAAGGTGGACGCTTGGGTGGCGGCCACGGGGACCGGTGGCACCTATGCCGGTACTGCCATGTTTCTCAAAGAAAAAAATCCTGACATTAAATGTGTCGTGGCTGACCCCATGGGTAGCGGCCTGTACAGCTATGTCAAAACAGGTGAAATTAAGTCTGAAGGTAACTCCATCACTGAGGGCATCGGTAACGGTCGTGTCACCGGCAACATGGCCGGAGCCCTTGCCGATGACGCCATTCGCATTGACGATCCCGAAGCGCTGCGGGTGGTTTATCAGCTCCTTTATAAAGATGGACTCTTTATGGGCGGATCGGTGGGGATTAATGTAGGGGCGGCTGTTGCTCTAGCCAAGCAAATGGGACCCGGTCATACGATCGTCACTGTATTATGCGATAGCGGTTCTCGCTACCAGTCCAAGCTATTTAGCCGAGAATGGCTAGAGACAAAAGGTTTATGGTCTGACCAGCTCTTACCACCTGCTTAAGATAGGCGTGACCGACTGTCAACCGTTTGCTCCATGGCAACATATTGGTTGAGGATGACTTTATCGGGTTTGTTTTATCGGGTATGGTTGAGATATCTGCCTGTACCACCATCGGCGGGATCTAGATAGGGTTTTAGGTAAATGCCGCGCGGCTGCTCGGTGCCTAAAATCTCATTGAGGGTACCTAAAGTCTCATTTGTCAAAATACTTGTCCCGAACAAATCTGTACCCGGCAATCGAGTACTACCAACAAACGTATTAACGGCACTGGTATCTGTCCCAGCATCAGCTAGGGTGATATTAGAAAAAACGGCATCGCGTGTAGTTACAGGATCCTGACCGACAGGGACGGTAAACACAATCCGGCAAGCATCCAAATTTTCATCGGTGGTAGCACAGACCGTGTTATAGCCATTCTCAATGTCGATACGCAGTTCCACTAGGCCATCTGGTCGGTACTCTTCTAAGCGGGCACTAATGGTTTCACAGCGGAGTTCGGGCGTCCAGCCACCGCCCATTTCTGTCGGGACTGCCCAAGGATAAGCTTGTCCTGGCGCACTCTTAGGACGGTACATAACTGTGTACTCACCCTCCTGAATCTCGCAGGTAAACCGAGAGCTGGCTGTTTCAGGCGTCTCTTCCCCATTGTTGGCGAAGGCCAATCCAGCGATAGGCCCTAAAGTAATGCCTAGGGTAAGGATACTAGCCTTACCTACCGACAGAATTGTAGAGAACGGAAGAGATTTGCAGCCGGTCTGACGCGATGATGCCCAACCCATGGTTTACTCCTTGCGTATGATAACCAATGTCTCCATACCAAGGGTAATGGTAGCTTAGCTAGCTGGGCACTCAGTTAGGACCGGTGCGTAAACTGGCTGCGCAATTTGTAGCAAATCTGTAGCAAAGAAGCAGGTGGCAAATTCAGTTAACCATGGCAGTGCTTAAACTTTTTCCCGCTGCCGCACCAGCATGGTTGATTACGCTTGGGCAATATCGGTGGCAGCAGCTCGCCATCGACATAAAACCAGCAGCCATTTTCTTTGATAAATTTGGAACGCTCGTGGAGCTGTCCCCAGTCTGGCTGGCTATGGACGGCTACAAATTCTACATAGCCGCTGGTATCGGCCTGACGGCCTTGGCGAGTGCTGACTACGGTAAGCAATTCCCAAACCGTGGCCTTTACGCTTTTGATCAGGTTAATGCGGTCATCAAACTTGCGTGTTGACGGGTGGCGGGTAGCCACCAGGTACTTTACATTGCCCTGGCAGTAGGCTACGTATCGCGATCGCATCAGTGCTTCAGCCGTTGGAGCTACACTTGTAGCCGTCAAATAAGGCTCACAACAGCTGCTATAGGGACATTGGCTACCACAGGGACATGGATCGTTAGAAGACATGATTCTGGCTTCACCTACAGCCGTCAGACCATCAGAAACAAGTCTCACCCACTGCCTAGTCTTCTTCTAGACTATCAACGCTTAACGGGACCAACTCATGATCCGTCGTAAACGCCAGCCACATTTCCTCCTGGGGTTCAATGGTCGTACCTGTCAGGGCGCAGCGCTCAGGGCGTAGGGCCTCAGCCGCCATAATCGAGCGAATCTGCTGACGCTGTATCTGAAAGCCAGGATCGTCAGAATTTTGGCGGACATAATCCCAAAGCACCTCCCGCACCAGCGACTGATACCCACGACTGCCTGCCAGGGTCTTAAGCTTGTCAATGAGTTCCCGTTCAAACCGGATACTGGTGACTTGCATATCAGTTGTGGGCAGCTTGGTGTTGAGGCTCATTAATCGGTTTAAGGAATTTTACAAATGTCTTTTATGCTACAGCTGTAGCATAAAAGATTAGGGATAGCATACACCCGAGTGTACCGCTCTAAGAAAAAGTTGCTATCTGTCTACGGGATGAGGGGTGTACCTTACACACATTACTACAGGCATTATCAATAGCCTAGCGCCAGAGCGCACAATTATGGGGATATTGATGGGCCAGGTTAAAAACTGGTTGCTCAGATGAACAATGGATTATCGAAGTGATCACTGAAGTGATAAAAGCACCTCAAAAGAAACTAGACTCAATTTTCCCTCGATCTGTTCCGAAATAACTGGTAGCCAGATGGATTTGTAAGGAGTATATATTGAAAGTAAGCTGATTAGCAGCATTCTCTCTTAGTTCCCAGCATATTCGGCTATATCTTCCGTAGAAATATCAAAAGCTTTCGATTAGTAAGATTTGTGCCAAGGTCAAGCATACTTTGCAAAAGTGTTATCAATCTTGATTTAAAGCTAGCTAAGTTTAACAAAATTGATTCTGAACCATTTGAGTGATTGTACGAAATAAAAGGAGTTGTTTCTGTAGCTATAGTGGACATCACAGCTAGCTCCCATGGTCCAGATTGATTCTATATCAGCAATTGTGCAGCAATCCTTACTGTCACGTTGAGGCCAACTGGATAATCTAGAAGTACGGGATGATTGCGCTAAGGCTCACTGCTGATATAGCTCTGGAATCGATGTTTGGCTACCTGGATAACGTAAAGAAACCAAACATCAGACAACGGGGTCTTCAAAAGAGTTCAATCAAAGTTGCCCCGTAATTAGTAAGAGTTGATTACTCTGATTTGTTCATTAGCTGACAGGGATCGCCATGACTACTAATCGGCAAGTGCCTTACCTCATTGGAGATAACAAAAAGCAGTCCTACTCCGGCCGCCTGCATCAGCGGTTAGATGAAGCAATGCAAGAGGGCACTGAGGTTCAGGTTCGTCTTCCTTGGGGCGGGCTAAGCGGTGTTCCCGTTTATCTAGACGATACCTGTGTTGAGATCGTCTATGTCCATGTGTATGAGCCTGAAGACGACGACGAACTCGATGATGAGGTATCACGTCGTACCGTATGGTTAGTACGCCTAGAGGAAATCAGTGCTGTTTCCTTCGTTAGCGAAAGCTGGTCTAAAGAGCGTTTGGAAAAACTGTTCGTTCCAGAAAAGAAGGGCGAAAACACCTCTGTTCAGGATCTGGGCTCTGAAGACTCCATTGATTAGTCGAACCTAAACTTCTGCAGCACCCACTGCTTTGCCCGGCGAATAGCTTCATTACGGCTGTAAGCTTTGGGTACAGCCACTGCACTACCAGTCGCATAATCAATCCAGGCTGTGTAAATTTTGACCCCTAAGTGGGTGCCGCTGGCGATCTGAATCGTTACGCCGCGATAGGGAAAGGCCAAGACGGTATGAATATGGTCGGGGTCAGCAATATGCATAGGGATGGCCAAGGACCGTTGTATTTATCATTTATAGATCTATTCAGTCCCTGGCATGGCCAATCAAATTGTTCGTTATGGACTCTTTGCCTCAGGTATACTTCTTGCCTCAGGTATACAGGTCAGCTACGTACTCTCCGTAGCCGTTGTAGATTAACGTATCGCGTTTGACCCAGTTCCAGGGATCGCCCTCACCTACCATGCGTTCGCGCTTTTGCGACCAGCGAGGATGGGATACCTCTGGTTCTACATTCGCTTCAAATTTGTATTCATTGGGCGAAATGGTATTCCAATAAGTGGCTGGCTGCTCTGCTAAAAATTCGATTTTGACGATGGATTTGGCCCCTTTAAATCCATATTTCCAGGGCACCACCATCCGAATTGGGGCACCATTCTGTTTGGGCATGGTGCGTCCATAGAGGCCCACGGCAAAGAAGGCCAGCTCATTGGCC
>NZ_JADEXP010000268.1 GCF_015207065.1 Leptolyngbya cf. ectocarpi LEGE 11479
GTCTACGGGAAGATGGACAGGCAGTTTATGAAGATGAAGCAGTAACCGTTTCGGCGTTGGCTCCCATTATTCAGAGCTATTTTACAGAAAATCCAGATGGGTTTGTCATGCTCAAGGCAGATCGGACATTACCCTATGCGGATGTAGCAAAGTTGTTGGCAGACTTGCGAGGTATTGGCGGTAGAAGAGTTTCACTAGCAGTTGAATGATTGATATAGGAGAGTTCGATCAATTTTTGTTCATGATCGGGGCACAATTCTGAAGAGTGAACTAGACAACTATTGACGTGGCGAATCCAGAACATTTGTTCAGACTCAATCAGGGTGCTTTGCTATGGAATAAATGGCGACAACAAAATTTACTCGTTAAGCCTGATCTCACGAACCTTGAATTTGATAGAAAGAGTCTGCAGGGAGTAAATCTGTCCCGAGCTAATCTGACAGGCGCTAACTTATCCGGTGTTGATCTGTGGAAGGCCAATTTAGTTCTAGCCAACTTAACAAATGCCGATCTGAGTAAAGCTCGTTTGCGTGATGCCAACTTGATTAGAGCAAATTTAAGCGGAGCGCGTTTACAGGAGGTAAACCTATTAGGAGCAAACTTGATTGACTCTCAACTTAGAGACGCTGATTTTAACAAAGCTGATTTGAGCCTTGCCCATTTCCAGGGAGCCAACCTAGACGGAGCGAGTCTTGTTCAAGCCAATGTTATAGAGACCGATCTTCGGTTTGCCAACCTGAGTCGCTCTAACTTGAGTGGGGTAACAATGTTTCATACTCAGGCGTTGGGAACAAGATTTGAAAACGTTGTGTTTACTGGAGCCCGTATACAAGACTGGAATATCAATAGCGATACAAGGTTTGACGGAGCTGTTTGTGAATTCGTCTACCTTAAAGCTAATCAGAAAGAGCGTCGTCCTAGAAAAGGGTCATTCAAACCTGGAGAATTCACCGCTCTTTTTCAACAAGCCATAGATACTGTTGATCTCATTTTTCAAGATGGTATTGACTGGCAAGCCTTTTTTCAGTCATTTCAAGAACTTCGCTGTCAGTATGCTGGCCATGATCTAGCAATTCAAGCAATTGAAAGAAAGCAATCTGGCGCTTTTGTTGTTCGGTTAGAAGTCTCTGAGGATGTCGATCGGCTATCTTTTGAAGGTGATGCTAAGCAGCTTTATGAGAAACGATTGCGGGCTCTAGAAGTTCAATATGAGAGGCAGCTACGTTTACAGGGACAGCAGCAGTGGGATGAAATGAAACGCCTGATTGAAGCAGAGCGACGAGAAAAAGCAACATTAATGGGAGTCTTAACTACAATGGCGAATAATCAAGGTCCAAAATACGATCTTAGCAATGCTCAGTTTGCGGGTGGTTTTGCTGAGACGGTTCAAGGGCACCTGTTTGGTGGCAACATCAAGAACGAAGCCACTACAACATTCTCCCTTGCTGAAGCTGCTGCTGAAATTCAAAAGCTACTCAAGCAACTAAAAGCATCTAATCCTACGCCGACTGAAGCGCAACAGATGGCATTCCTCAATGCTGTAATTCCGCCTACGCGGCGTGAGCGGTTTGTCAGCGCCCTGAAGTCTGGTAGCAGCGCTGCGATTGATGAAGTTCCCTATGGCTCGGTGCTAAAAGCGTTGGTTCAGGGATGGCAGAATCCGCTTCTACCATCCTGAGACCTGACCACGTTTTCAGCAGCATGCTTAATCCTGGGAAACCCATGGGTAAATGCTATCGCTACTCATGGCATTTACCATCCGGCATAATGGTCCGGTGCAGCTGTGCTTGGTGCAGCTGAGCCCCGGTCAAATCGGCTCCCCTGAGGTTAGCCTCCTTTAAATTCACACTGGTCAGGTCAGCATAGCTGAGGTCAGCTCCCTCAAGATTGGCCTCACTGAGATCGGTGGGGAAACTACCAGGCCGATAGTCTTTTCCTAACTTAGCACGGCACAATTTAGCCCCGGGCAGATGTGCACCGCGCAAAATCACACCGCTCAACAGCGCATAGCTCAAATCCGCTTGACTGAGATTCGCCTGGGCCAAGTCGGTTCTTTGGTCTGCGGTTGACCGTAAATCAGCATCTAGCAGATGGGCCATCGCCAGATTGGCAGCGCTCAAGCTGGCTCCACATAGACTGGCTTTGACTAAGTTTGCTTGCTCTAAGGTAGCCTCACCCAATAGCACACTACTCAAATCAGCCTCCCGCAGTTGAGCCTGTTTCAAATTAGCATGGCGTAAATCACTGCCCCAAAGAATCGATTCACTTAAGTTACTACGCTCAAAATTGGCACGACAGAAATGAGTCCGACCTAAGCGAGACTGGCGCAAATCGGATTTACTAAAATTGATATCACTTAGATCAAGCTGTATCAGCTCCAACTCCACCAGCGTCAGCCCAGAAAAATCACGTTTACCCGCGTTATACGCTTGCAGCAGTTCCTGACTATCCATAACAGCAGTGGGTCCTATGATGAGAGGATGTATTCATAATGGCCATGACTTAGTAATCGATCAAACTTCTCAACGGATACTGGTCGGCAACCCAGTTGAAATCTATTTAGTTATATAGATATTAAATGTATTTTTCAAGTCCATTAAAGCTATCTAAGTAAACAAAATACTGGATATTTTCTCCAGATGGATGGTTAGTAAACAGGTTCTCAAGAAATGGCGGGCTATTAATATAACTAATCAGTGATTAATAAACTACTATTTGGTTATATGCTGATTCTAGCAAAGGTTGCTGTTCGTTTCATTCCCACAGGCAGCTTTGCCAACGTCAACCAAAAGACTTCAGCCAATAGAACGCTCATGTATCACTTTAGTAAAATTGTCCAAGCCTCCTTTGATGAGGCTATTAACCAGGTCATTGAAGCACTTCAATCGGAAGGGCTAGGAGTATTGACCGAGATCGATGTGCAAGCAGCTTTTAAAGAGAAACTAGACACCGATTTTCGAAAATATAAGATTCTCGGGGCCTGTCACCCACTGGTGGCCTACCGCATGCTGCAGATCGATGATAAAGCCGGGGTGCTCTACCCTTGCAATGTTGTCGTCCAAGAACATGAAGATGGTCGAGTAGAAGTCTCTGCAGTCGATCCTTTGATTATGTTTTTGATGATCCATAGCCCCCAGGCAAAAGAGATTGCCCTGGATGCTAGCCAAAAAATGCAGGCGGTCATGGATCGCTTGCCTGCTGTCACTCCCATAGCGGCGTGACGTCAGAACAAGGCTGGCTCAACCCGCTCGCACGATTCAACCCTAGGAGGATATATCCCATGTTTAATAATGTTGGTACAGTCGATCGTCTACTGCGATTGCTTATCGCTGTTGTCTTACTTTATCTCGGGTTATTAATTTATGACGGTTCCACCCTTGGTATTGTTCTAGATATTGCCGGAGCCCTAGCATTGCTCACGGCGACATTTGGCTCCTGTATGCTCTACGGACTATTGGGTATCAATACTCGAAAATCCAAGCAGGATTCACTCACATAGTCTCTTTTCTTTCTTTTCCCTTTCCTCGTTTCCCTTTTAAAGCAGATCCTCGGCTGGAGATAACATCACTGCTCCAGTCCGAGTTTTTTAGGCATTTTTTAATGAATCAATCACCATGGAAGATGCATTACAAAATCCATCGCTATCACGGCGGCAGTTGTTTAATTTTTTTGACGAGCATGATGTATCAACTTGAGAGACTTTTAAGAGACTACCGATCTTAGCGAGATTGTCGCATGGCACCTAACTGCTCAAACTGTTTTGCCTGCTGCTCAATCTGAATAGATAAGCCATTACACACCAGGTCACACAGTTCAAATAAGAATGGATTCGCAATTTGATAATAGACACACACCCCTTGCTGAGAGCGGCTCACCACACCCGCTTGAGATAACAGCTTGAGGTGCTTAGACACATTGGCCTGACCTAATCCTGTAATCTCGATAATCTCGGTTACGTTTTTAGCACCGGATTTTAGGGCGCATACGATTTGCAGTCTGCTGACCTCAGACAAAACCTTAAAAAAATCGGCCACTAACCCTAAGGCAGCCGGAGGCAGGTCAGTCATACCACCATCCGCTAGTGGCTCCTCAGCAGCCGTTTGCGATCGCACAGACGATTTCTTTTTAGAAGTCTTGGTAGTCGGCATATAAAAGGCTTACTATATTACCATTCAGTATTATAGCTTGAACATCAAACGGAGAGCGCGTCATCAATTACGGGCAATGGGAAAATGAAGAGGCCATTTATAATCTCACACAGCGTCCTGGCTTTGGTAAAGAGGATGGTTACTGGGCCGGTTTAGCCGAGAATGAATTTCACCTCTACGAAGTTCTGATGTCTGTCTAAATTACCGCTGTCAATTCCGGCGGCTCTCAAAATCAATGGCTGCCATATACGGTGCTGTAAACTAGCTGGAGTGTTGCATTTGCCAGGTTAGTGCTCCATGGAATCAAGTTTTTTAACCGCCGTTTTTCTACCCCTGGCCCTGTTTATCATCATGCTAGGCATGGGCTTAGGGCTAACCATCGCTGACTTTAAACGGATTTTAGTAGAACCCAAAGCCGTGATCTTGGGTCTGGTGGCTCAGTTAATGGTGCTGCCGTTAGTCGGTTTACTGTTGGCTAGTATCTTTCCTCTAAGTGCAGAGCTAGCCGTTGGGGTGATGATTTTGGCGGCCTGCCCCGGTGGGCCTACCTCAAATTTGATTACCTATTTGGCAAAAGGAAATGTCGCTTTGTCTATTACCCTGACGGCGATTAGCAGTGTGATTACAGTGTTTACCATTCCCTTGGTGGTCAACCTCGCCATGGAGATATTTATGGGAGCTGACGCCGCATTGCAGCTGCCCTTGGTGACCACTGTGGTTCAAATTGCAGTAATTACGTTGATTCCGGTGTCTTTGGGTATGGTGCTGCACAACAAAGTACCCAGATTTGCGGCCAGGGTGGAACCCTGGGTGAAATGGCTGTCTCTATTTTTCCTGGGATTGATTATTGTCGGTTTACTGGTCAAAGAACGGGCCAATGTGGCTGGCTTTTTCTGGCAGGCGGGCGGTGTAACATTTGCGCTGATGACGATCACCATGGTCTTGGGATATGCGATCGCAACTCTAGCCAAACTTGATAGCCGTAGTGCCACCGCCATTACTGTTGAAGTCGGCATTCAGAATGGGACCTTGGCCATTGCGATCGCTAGCGCGGCCACATTTCTCAACAATCCCACCATGGCCATTCCTGCTGCCATTTATTCCCTACTGATGTTCGTGGTCAGCGGAGCCTTTGCCTGGTGGTCACAGCGTCAGCTACACGTTCGAGCAGGATGAAATCATACTGAAAATCAGACCAGACTTACTTGTTACGACGACGTTTTGCCATGGCCAGCATACCGGCTAAGGCGATGGCCACTGTGGCTGTGGGCTCAGGTACCTGAGTCGCTTCATCACCCGGCTCATTCGGGATAGGGATAACAGGAATGCTAGGAGTGACCGGATCGCTAGGAATAACGGGCTCGTCAGGGACATCTTCATCAGCTTCTAGTAGGGGTCGCACACCTAGAGCATCAAATGCCCATTGATTAGTGCGAAGGTTGCCTGTAAAGTCGCAAAATGGAGTATCCGTGGTGCATCGTGAGAAATCGCTGGTGAAGTTACCATTGCCCTCTTGGCGAAACCCATCCGCTAGGTTGGCGCTGTTGGTAAAGTTGCCAAACTGTGTCAGGGCGACGGTGTAGTTGCCGGCCGCTAGCATCAGGTTCAACAGGCTGTCATACCCTTGCCCCGTCTGCGGATCTTTCGCGACGGTACCGGAGTCGTCGTCATCGTTGGATGCTAGAAAATATCCATTGCCATCAAACAGTGTGAGCACGGGATCAAATCCGCCTCCGGTGATGACTGTGCCGTCTGCCTGGGTACCTCCCGCATAGGAGTAAGTTCTGAAGGTGACCGCTGATGTTGTGCTGACGCTGAAGTCAAACAGCTGCACATTGTCGTCTTGAGCGAACGTGCCACGCAAGGAAAAATCAGCGGCAGACGCTGCATTACCTAAACCGAATGTGGTCACTATCGCACCAGTGACCATACCCACAAGGGCTGACAATGGTTTCATAGAAGTATTGCTGAAGGACGGTTGAAGCGTTGTTGGCGTTGTTGCTCTGTAGAGAAAACCCTATGAGTCAATTAGTGTTCGATGACGTTAAGGCAACAACGGTAGAAATCTGATTGGGAACGGTAGTTCTGTACGGCCCTGGATGCAAAAGGTGATGCGTGGTTAGGATACGTTGCTCGATGCAATATCTGCAGCTATCCGCCTGATAGTGACAATTTATGTAAAAAACCAACCTATCAACAAGGTTGAATGCCACAACTTCAACAAGAACTCAATTAATCTCTATTGGATGTGAAATTCTTCTATGGTTGGTTTGGATTGCCGGAAACATCTGACGAAGGCTGGTGCTCCCCTAACGGTGCGCACTATGGCCGTTTCCACTCAGCAATGTTCCAGGTATGTAAATCCCAAGGGGTGA
Organism: Leptolyngbya cf. ectocarpi LEGE 11479; assembly: GCF_015207065.1. Classification (GTDB taxonomy): domain Bacteria; phylum Cyanobacteriota; class Cyanobacteriia; order Phormidesmidales; family Phormidesmidaceae; genus Leptothoe; species Leptothoe ectocarpi. Next base: position 6,524 of record NZ_JADEXP010000268.1, read on the forward strand.
GGTTAATGCCGGTGAGACGATTGCTGACGGCGTCAATGTCGGCGCGATGGACGATGGGCAGGACAGCATAGTCCTTAATCAGGATGTCATTCATCTGGATCAGGAGGTCGGCTCGCTGGTTTATATCAAGTTCTGTTGTTGATTGTTGCCAAAGCTGGTCGTAGTCGGGGTTGCAGTAGCGGCTGTAGTTTTGGCCTGACCAGTTGTTGTCTTGTTGGCTGGCTTGGTCGCAGGTATAGGTTTTAAGATAGGCTCCGGGGTCGGGGTTGGTATTGCCGGTGGCAAACATTTGTAGGTCGGCGTAGAAGTGTTCTACGGTGTCTTCGCTGGCGGGGTCGCCAGAAAAGTAGACGGCGGGGTCTAGGGACCTTAGCTCGGTGCCGACGCCAAGGTTGGCCAGGTTTTGTTTGATAATTTCCTGGGTCTTTTGGCGCACAGGATTGACTGAGGTGACAAAGAGTACCTGCATTTCGGTGCCGTTGAGATCGCGAGTCCCATCGCCATTACTGTCTATCCAACCGGCCTCATCCAGCAGCTGGTTGGCCCGGTCTAGATCAAAGCTGTAGCGAGTATTAGACGAGCGATAGATTTCGGGTGACACCAAAAAGTTCACCGTCCCCTGACCGGCAGGACCATAGAGCTGCTCGGCAATGGTATCCCGGTCAATGGCCAGGCTAAAGGCCTGGCGCACCTTGATGTCGCTAAAAAATGGATGGGGAAACTCTATGCTGGATCGCTCACCGCTCTCAGCGGTCTGGTTTGGATCCGTAAAGTTAAACAAAATGCGTTCCACCAAGGAGCCAAAACTAGTGACAAACTGACCCTGTCCGCCAGCTTCCAGCTGTTTAAGTATCGGTGCCTCCACCTGAATGTTGTAGGCAAAGTCGGCATCGCCTGTCTGTAGCACCGCCCGCGCTGCAGAAGCAGCATCCCCACCGCCCTTAAGCTCCACCCGATCAAAGGCTAACGGTTCTCGGTAGTGGGGGTTGGTCTCGTATACCACCACATCCCCTGGTTTAAACGTCGTCACCTGGTAAGGCCCGGTGCCGATGGGCTGCAGATTGGCCGGAGCTGAGCGGATATTGGCCCCATTAAAGTCCTTAAAGGCATGGGCGGGGAGAATCATGCCCGTGGTGCCAGTAAAGACCAAGGACCAGGCCGGATTAGGTTCTTTAAAGGTGATTTTAACCGTAGTGGGGTCTAGGGCTTCGACCGATTGGATGGTTTCATAGGTGCCGGCTGTGATACTGCCCACCTCAGGATTGCTTAAGAGGGTGTAGGTAAAGGCAACATCCTCAGCGGTAAACGGGGTGCCGTCTGACCACAGCACATCGGAGCGCAGCGTCCAGGTGACAGCGGTGCCATCGCTGGCCACCCCGCCATTTTCCAGAGAGGGAATTTCGGCAGCTAAAAACGGTTGCAAATTGCCAGCGGCGTCAAAGCTAGCTAGGGGTTCTAGGGTAATGCGGCTGGCTTCGGCATCTTTAAAGCCGTTGGTCAGATGGGGATTAAGAATCGTCGGTGCTTGCCAATACAGCAGTTTGAGGGTGCTGTCGTCGGTGCTAGCCTGCGGTGGTACGTCTGCGGCGGGACGGCAGGCGCTTAACCCGACCAGAGCAAGTAAACAAGAACTAACAAACCAGCGGGCAGAGCGTTCCATAGAGACAGTGGGAAAATGGCATCATAAGATAATGCGCTAAAGATTTCTATGAAGCAACTGGTTGAATCGTTTTATGCCTGGTATCGCCATAGCTTACGCAATCCGAAATATCGTTGGCTGATTATCTTTGGGACGCTCACCTATTTATTGAGCCCCATTGATATTTCCCCCGATGTGTTTCCCCTGGTGGGATGGATCGATGACGGTATCTTGCTCACACTGCTGATTACGGAAATAGCCCAGCTGTTCCAGGAGCGGGTCTCGTCGTCAGCTGATGACCAAGACAGTGATAAAGCTCCTAGTAATATCCCTGATAATGCCACTGTGGTAGATGTAGATGCTCAGGAGGTGCCATAGTTGGCGCATGACGGCTGAAACGGCCTGTTCTAGCGAGGCATTTGACCGTGGTAAGGCATTTAATAGAACTCTTTGATCTGGCTGTCCCGAATCTATTTGCTGGTATTGTCGCCGTACTGTTCGGTCTGCTGCTGCTGCTGGCGATATTTTGGGGAGTGTCTGTGTCGCGGCAGGTATCGCCAAAGCGGCCAACGCTAACAGCGCCGGATCGTTTTGATATGGCTGAGTCCTCTGGTATAGGGCAGTCTTTAAGCATCGCCCAGACCGTTATCGCTCCGTACTGGGTCTGGCTCAGCGGGGTACTGCTCGCCATGACATTAGACCTAGTGGTGCTGGCTAATCCACTGCCGCCTTGGCTCAGTGTGCTAGAGATTTTTTTGAGCTTTTTTCTGGCCATCAGTACCATATGGCTGGGCTTTAAGCTATTTTCGGCCCTGTTTGAAAATTATGTGCTGGGGGCCACGCTGGAAAACGAGGACGAGATTAATACTGAGCTACTCACCC
>NZ_JADEXP010000269.1 GCF_015207065.1 Leptolyngbya cf. ectocarpi LEGE 11479
ATAGAGGTTCTGCAAGAACGTCTGGGTGACCTCGGTATTCCCATCGTCGCTAACCTTCCCTTCGGCCACGATGGTGTCAATGTCCCGTTACCCTTTGGCATCCTTACAAAAATAGAGGCCACCCCCGACGGTTCCGGCCTCCTTTCATTTCCAAATTTTATTTAGAATTTCGCTACGCCTTGACCATTTCCTTTTTGTCCTGACCTACGGTAACGAGTTCCGTTTCCATCTCGTTTATTACCGTTTCTGACAGTGCAGGAATCGAATCATCCCCGGTAATCAAACGGGCACCCCGCTGGGACGTGAAATAGTTCCAGCCCCACTGAATCAGTACCAGCAGCTTGTTATCAAACTCGATCAGGAAGTAAATATGAACAAAAATCCAGATAAACCAGGCAGGGAAGCCAGATAGCTTCATAAAGTTCAAGTCAGCGACCGCTTCATTGCGACCAATCACGGCCATGCTGCCCTTGTCCTTGTATTTAAAGGCGGCCACTGACTTCTGGGCCAACTTGGCCTGAATGGTTTTAGCTAGGTAGCTACCCATTTCCATCGCCACGGCTGCTGTACCCGGCAATGGTTTATCCTGGTTACCCTGGTGGGCAAAGTGGGCCAGATCGCCCCCAATATAAAGATTGGAGTAGTTAGGCACACTCATGTCAGACTCAACAATCACCCGGCCAATCCGGTCGGTGGCTGCACCTGTTTTATCGGCAATCACCCGACCCAAGGGGGAGGCCTTAATGCCAGCCGCCCACAGTACTGTGCAAGCCTGCATCTCGCTCACAGTGCCATCGTGCTTGATGGATACTGTGTCACCGTCAATATTGGTCACCAGGGACTGAGTACGGACCTCGACACCCAGCTTTTCCAAAGAGCCTTTAGCGGCAGCCGATAGCTCCACTGGATAAGGGGGTAGTACCCGATCCATCCCCTCTAGCAAAATAATCTTGGTTTCTTGCGGGTCAATATTGGTAAAGTCGTCCTTAATAGTTTCATAGGCTAACTCTGCCAGGGCTCCGGCTAGCTCCACCCCCGTCGGCCCTGCTCCCACTACCAGAAATGTCAGCAGTGCCTTACGACGTTCTGGGTCAGTTTCCTTCTCTGCAGCTTCAAATGCCAGGAAAATACGGCGACGCACTTCTAGGGCGTCCTCAATGGTCTTCATCCCAGGGGCAATATCGGACCAGTGGTCATTGCCAAAGTAGTGGTGGCTAGACCCCGTTGCCAGGATCAGGCTGTCGTAGTTGATCACCTCGTTGCGCTTGAGGGTGACCTTTTGGGCATCTGGGTCGATATCGACAACCTCGCCCATGAGTACCTTGACATTCTTTTGACGGCTCAATACCGAACGCAAGGGCGATGAAATATCACCTGCCGAGAGACCGCCCGTAGCTACCTGGTAGAGCAACGGCTGAAATAAATGAAAGTTCCGCTTGTCAATGAGCGTTACCCTCACTGGGGCCTTACCCAATGACTTGGCGGCATACAGACCCGCAAATCCGCCACCGACAATCACGACATGATGCAGGGCGTTTTGCTGAGCGGCTGTCTTTTGGGCTATTGGGGACTGACCAGTAAGGGCTGCTGTCATAGCATTAAAAACTATTACGTATGATTAACAATTTTATATCGTCTATCTCTAGGTTGCGGGTCTAAACAAACCTCTTCTTCAAAGTTTGTTTACATATCAACCGACGAAACTATCTATACATAAGGGAATTTCATGCTCTGAAGTATTCCCTCTGATTGGCATAAAAGCCTATAAACTTTGGAGTCTGACTCCTAGGGGCACGGACGTGAATGCTTTCGACTATGTTTCGTAATGTGTCATGGGATTTACATAATCACCGTGATATAGATCATAACCTTGCTTAATCCTGCGCTACCCCATGATTAGATCCCTAAGCAGCACGGTCAAAGACAGGGCGTCCCTTGGTACTCTGGTTAATCGGGCTGCAGATCCCTTTATTTAGGAAAAAATTGATTTCGCAGGTTGGAAAGGTGGCAAAACTATGGCGTTAATCGTTCAAAAGTATGGCGGCACATCGGTCGGCAGTGTTGAGCGGATTCAAACGGTAGCTGAACGGGTGCAGGCAACGGTAAAAGCGGGTAACTCGGTGGTAGTAGTGGTCTCTGCCATGGGTAAAACCACCGATGGCCTGGTTAAACTTGCCAACGAGATCTCGAGTCAGCCCAGCCGCCGAGAGATGGACATGCTGCTCTCCACAGGGGAACAGGTGTCCATTGCCCTATTGACCATGGCGCTTCAGGAACGCGGCCAGGCGGCGGTGTCGATGACCGGGGCGCAGGTGGGTATTGTCACCGAGGCGCGTCACAGCCACGCTCGTATTTTGAGCATTGAGACCAGCCGCGTTCAGCGCTATTTAGATCAGGGCCAAGTTGTCGTCATTGCTGGATTTCAAGGCATTAGTAATGCTCCAGATTTAGAAATTACCACCCTCGGTCGCGGTGGCTCTGATACGTCGGCTGTTGCCCTGGCCGCCTCACTCCAGGCAGATGCCTGCGAAATCTGCACAGATGTACCGGGAATTTTAACGACGGATCCTCGGCTAGTGCCGTCAGCCCAGCTGATGAGCGATATCACCTGTGATGAAATGTTGGAACTGGCGAGCTTAGGAGCTAAGGTCCTGCATCCACGGGCGGTCGAGATTGCCCGTAACTATGGGGTGACTCTGGTGGTGCGCTCTAGCTGGACCCAAGAACCCGGTACACGGGTGACGTCTCCCCGACGGCTGCCCCGTCCTTTGGAAGGTCTAGAGTTGGCCCACCCGGTAGATGCCATCGAGTTTGATACGGACCAGGCTAAGGTGGCTTTGCTACAGGTACCCGATCGCCCTGGAATTGCGGCCCAGCTGTTTGGTACGGTGGCGGCTCAAAATCTCAATATCGATCTGATTATTCAATCGATCAACGAAGGTAATTTTAATGACATTGCCTTTACCGTTGAAAAGGATGTATTGGCCCAGGCGACTACTGTGGCATCGTCTCTTATGCCAGCTCTGCAGGGCACCACTAACGATGGTAAGACAGGCGCTGGGGATACGGTGGCGCTGGTCACGGACACTGAAATTGCCAAGGTTAGTATTGCTGGGGCCGGGATGATTGGTCGACCTGGTGTGGCGGCCAAAATGTTTTCTACCCTGGCAGCAGCTGGGGTCAATATTCAAATGATTGCCACCTCTGAGGTAAAGGTGAGCTGCACCATTGCTGCGGTGGATTGCGATCGCACCATCGCCGCCCTCTGCACCGCCTTTGACCTCAACCACTCCCCCGCCCGCGTCGACGAGGTGGCCCCCATTCAAGGGCCTGCCGTACGTGGCGTCGCCCTAGACCAAAACCAGGCCCGATTGGCCCTGCGCTACGTCCCTGACCAGCCCGGTATGGCCGCCAAACTATTCCAGATACTGGCCGATCGGGGCATCAGTGTCGATATGATTATCCAGGCCCAGCGCTGCCGCGAACACAACGGCATCCAAACCCGCGATATTGCCTTTACCGTCGCCCAAGCCGATGCCACCATGGCCAGCGACGTGCTTCAAACCCTAGCCAAAGAATTTGGCAGCAGCGAAATAGTGGTGGATACTGCGATCGCTAAAGTCAGCGTCGTCGGCATCGGCATGATGACCGCACCGGGGACCGCCGCCAGAATGTTCCAGGCTCTAGCCGACAGCAACATCAATATCCAGATGATTGCCACCTCAGAAATTAAAATCAGCTGTGTTGTGGCCGAAACGAGCGGTGTTGACGCGCTTAAAGCTGTACATACGGCCTTTGGTCTAGCGGGCAGTCAAGAAGTGGAGGTGTCCGCCTGAAGCGGCTGCAGGCTCACTCCCCAATTGGCATGGCTAACCCACATGTTCCAGGGATAAGCGAGATGTACCTGTCTCCAACGTGGAGACAGGTTTCGATAACCGATTAAATAATTCCCATAGCACCGCATTGGCATCCATGGCCGATTCACAGGAGCGAGCCAGCAAAATATCCCGGCATACCTGCCGAAAATCAGCATCATCCGTGGAAACACGAATGCCTTCCCGGTAACAAACATCAGCAATCATCAGTTTGGGACGCAAGCTGGAGCAACTCTCAGGCGACACCTGCCGAAAAAATTGCTGCACAATGCCAATAACCAAGGCAGCCGCCTCTGCAGATGTCCCCACCCGCTCCATCAGTAGCTGTTGCTGAGCCAAGATATTAGGCTCCGGTAACCGTAGGGTAATCAACCGATCCATCAAGGCAACCTGGGTGCTGTAGGTGCCACAATACTCCTCGGAGTTAGACGTGAAAATTACTCGAAATTCAGGGTGAATCGACACATATTCTGCTCTGTGTCCATCAGTTAGCACCAACATCCGCTCTTCTAACGCGGCCAGTAGGAGTGTATTAATTTCAGGGCGAGAACGATTAAACTCGTCATAAATTAGGGTCCACCCCTCACGACAAGCAAGTCGCAGCCAAGCGTCTGGCTGGCTAGACACCGTCAAATTCAGGCCACCCACCACCAGCATCACTGGCTGCTGCCGACAGTCAGCCAGGTGCATTGCCAGGGCGGTTTTACCGATGCCTGTGGGACCCTCCAAATGAATGGAATAGCCAGTTTTTAGATAGCGCAGCGCCCGCTGCATGACCTGCTCAAGGGCAGCGGTCTTTACAAACGGCTGAGGGCGCACCTTAAGTACCGTGGACACTAAGATACCAATCCTTTGTATGTGGAGTATGGGCTATAACTTGGACACTGCCCATAATTAGCGCTGTTGCCCCTGAGGGTGACTCAAGCTATCAAAGGCTTACTACAAAACTCATTCGACTAGATAAACTGTTCCATAAATCAGCCAGGGTGTTTGCCTTAGGATTCCCTAGTGGAGTATGTCATTCTCTATCGTTCCCCCCAGATTTATTCATGGCATGGTGGGCGGTTTCCGCATTTTTGCAAGCTTCGTTTCCTATCAGTTGTCGTCAATTACCCATCGCTAAGGGGCAAAATTGCGGCCCCGATACTCTTCAACCAATTGACTCGCCCCCCATGTCTAACCGATGAATTCTGCCTATTCTGCCTACATTGATCGCCTGCTGCAAGCCTTAAAAGATCGCGATGAAACCGTTCGCAATCAAGCAACAGGCGAATTCTGGCATATGTGGTTTCACCAAAAGGGACTGCAGGGGGCTAAGCGTTTGATCGAGAGCCAAACCCTGGTCGAAGCCGAACGTAGTGAAGACGCCAAAGCAATTCTAGATGAGCTGATTTTGACCCAGCCCGACTTTGCTGAAGCTTGGAACCGGCGTGCTGTTCTTAACTACATGCAGGGCAACTATGCTGCCGCTATTCATGACTGCGAGAAAACCCTTGAGCTGGTGCCCTACCACTTTGGCGCACTTCATGGTCTGGGCCTTTGCCATGCCTCTGTCGGCAATTATCTCGATGCCATTCAATGGTTTCGTCAAACCCTAGACATTCAGCCATTTTCTCTGATTAATCAGCGGCTAATTTTGGAATGTATCACCAAGCTGAACTAGAAATCGGTACAGCCATCAATGGCCAGTAGCCCATGGAGAAAAGAACGTCGAGGGCACGACAATAGAATAGGACAAGACAATAGCTTGTTACGTTGTCGTCCAGACTGTCGGTAAACACCTGCATTTTGTGAGACCCTAGCAAAATACAATGGGTAAGTAAGCCTGACCCGCATTCAGAAAAATTTCTCGACGTATGCAAACCCTGACACCTCCCGCCTCCGATACCGGCGCCCTGATCGATACCAAAATTATTCGTCGTAAAACGCGTCCAGTACCCGTTGGTGACGTCATCATTGGTGGTGGGGCTCCCGTTGTCGTCCAATCGATGATCAATGAGGATACTCTGGATATCGAAGGCTCTGTGGCCGCCATTCGACGTTTGCACGAGATTGGCTGCGAAATTGTGCGGGTGACGGTGCCGAGCATGGCCCACGCTAGGGCGTTAGCCACCATCAAAGAAAAACTTGCGGCTACCTACCAAACTGTGCCGCTGGTGGCTGATGTTCACCATAACGGCATGAAAATCGCATTGGAAGTGGCGAAACATGTGGATAAGGTGCGCATCAATCCAGGGCTTTATGTCTTTGAGAAGCCCAGCGATAGCCGCACTGAATACACCCAGACAGAATTTGATGCCATCGGTGAAAAAATTAGAGAAACCCTAGAACCACTAGTGGTATCCCTGCGGGACCAAAACAAGGCAATGCGCATTGGTGTTAACCACGGCTCTCTGGCAGAACGCATGCTGTTTACCTATGGTGATACCCCGGAAGGGATGGTGGAATCAGCCCTGGAGTTTATTCGTATCTGCGAGTCGCTGAACTTTCACAATCTGGTTATTTCCTTAAAAGCGTCACGGGTTCCTGTCATGCTGGCCGCCTATCGTCTCATGGTTCAGCGGATGGAGCAGCTGGGTATGAGCTACCCACTCCACTTAGGGGTAACCGAAGCTGGGGATGGAGAGTATGGCCGCATCAAGTCCACTGCTGGTATTGGTACCCTGTTAGCCGAAGGGATTGGCGATACTATCCGGGTTTCCCTGACCGAAGCTCCCGAAAAGGAGATTCCTGTTTGCTATAGCATTCTGCAGGCTCTGGGGCTACGTAAAACCATGGTGGAGTATGTTGCCTGTCCCTCCTGCGGTCGTACGCTGTTTAATCTAGAAGAAGTCCTACACAAGGTACGAGCAGCGACTAACCATCTAACAGGCCTAGATATTGCTGTTATGGGCTGTATTGTGAATGGTCCTGGAGAAATGGCTGATGCCGACTATGGTTATGTTGGCAAAACACCGGGCTACATTTCTCTATATAGAGGTCGAGAGGAAATCAAACGAGTTCCTGAAGATAGCGGTGTAGAAGAACTGATCAACCTGATTAAGAGCGATGGTCGCTGGGTAGAGCCAGAAAATTAGATAAGGTTTAAGCATTAACCCAGGAAACTTTTATGTTTATCCCAGACTAGTTTGCTAGATTGGGGGTCTAATGACGTCAGCACGTCTCTACCCATATCAGGCTGATGGTGATTTTTATTAAATCCGTAGCCGATTCTTTAGGGGAGTTGCTAAGCTGCATTGAATAATTAAAGTAATGGGTAAGTAATGGCTCAATATTGGTGCAGCACCTGCAGTATTTGAGCAAAGCTAATATATTTGTAGGTGTGGGCTGACTATTTATACTGTTTGACGAAGTTTGTATCGTTTCCCGTTGTTCTGGATCTCTTTTTATGGCAACCAAGAAGCATAGCCTGATTTTGAGTGCTGCAGCCTTGGCAAGTATGGCTGTGATCGTTGCAGGTACAAGCATTCACTGGTCTCAAAGTCAGGCATTCTTTAGAGAGAGCCCAAAAGAGGTGATTGATGAGGTCTGGCAGCTGATCGATCATGAATATGTCGACGAGACCTTTAACGATCAAGATTGGCAGGCTATCCGGACAGACTATCTCAATCGTGACTACACCGATAGCACGAACGCCTATGATGCCATCCGGGAAATGTTGGATTCCTTGGAGGATCCCTATACGCGCTTCATGGACCCGCAAGAGTTCCGCAATATGCAAATCGACACGTCGGGGGAGCTAACCGGGGTGGGGATTCAAATTTCTCAAGAAGAGGAAACTGAAGAAATCGTTGTGGTTTCCCCCATTGAGGATACGCCTGCCTTTGAGGCTGGCCTACGCTCTGGAGATGTGATTGTAGGTATTGATGGGCAGTCAACGGAGGGTATGGACCTGAGCGATGCGGTTAATTTAATTCGCGGTCCGGTTAATTCTGAGGTCACGCTGACCGTTGTTCGTGACGAGGAGGAAATCAACTTTGATCTCGTCCGCGCTCGCATTGAGATTCATCCTGTCCGCTTTGCTTATCACTCTGAGCAAGAGGGCGGTGTGGGCTATATTCGTTTGACTCAGTTTAGTGCGAATGCTGCTACTGAAATGCGCGAGGCCATCCAAGAGCTGGAGAAACGGGATGTGACTGGCTACGTCCTGGATTTACGGTCTAATCCGGGGGGCTTGCTGTACTCCAGTATTGATATTTCTCGCATGTGGCTGAGCGATGGCACCATTGTGTCAACGGTGAATCGTGAGGGTACCGTGGATGAAAATGTAGCTGGCGATCGCGCTTTGACCGATAAGCCTCTGGTAGTTTTGGTGGATGGTGGCTCTGCTAGCGCTAGTGAAATTTTATCTGGAGCCCTGCAGGATAATAGTCGGGCTGTGTTAGTAGGTACGACCACATTTGGTAAGGGATTGGTGCAGTCGGTGCGAGGTTTGGGCGATGGCTCAGGTGTGGCGGTAACGATTGCTAAGTACCTAACCCCCAGCGGTCGCGATATTAATACCCTGGGCATTGAGCCAGACATTATTGTCGAGCTGAGCGATGAGCAGCGGGAGTATCTGAGCGAAGATCGTGAGCGGATTGGCACTACCGAGGATCCGCAGTACGCTAAAGCGATTGAAGTGCTCAATGATTTGCTCCGGGGGCAGCGTGAAGCGGCAAACGCTGGCACTGTTTCGGTCAACTAACTGGGGTATTGGGTAAAATTAGCCGTTTAATGGCAGTAACTTTATTGGGGCAGACACTTACCTGCTCGAATTAAGCCTACCCGCTTGGCGATCGCATCAGCACGATTGGTAAACGGTCCCCAAGTTTTGGTCTGGTCACGTCCTTGGGCCAGTTCGGTCTGGCTGACAATTTTGCAGTGTCCGTCAACCTGTTTGACGATGTGCCAGGAGTCTGTCGGCTGGGTGTCTGTCGGCTGGATATTTTTGCCTGTCGTCATGGTGCTAGGGAGTTTTTGAGGATGCCGTTAAATAGATTAACCCAGACCACCAGGTGAGGAGTACGGCTAGCCAAAAGAGTGCGAGGGCCATTGTCGGGTGGCTTTGAGATAGGGGGGAAATGAGAACTGCGATCGCACCAATTTGCACCACCGTTTTTACCTTGCCCCACATATTTGCCCTGTCTCTTATACAAA
>NZ_JADEXP010000270.1 GCF_015207065.1 Leptolyngbya cf. ectocarpi LEGE 11479
GCAAAATCTCCGCCAGTAACCAACAGGCCTTTGTATCCGCCTCAGCCCGATGGGAAACACCTACATCAAAGTTAAAGTGCTTAACCAGGTTTGGCAAACTACGCGAAGGCAGATCTGCCAGCATCAACCGCGATAGCAGCACCGTACAAAAACGATGGCTGGGGGGACGGTAGTAGCTCACATCCAGCCGCTTATACTCAGACTGGAGAAACCCATAGTCAAAATCAAGGTTATGGGCGGTCAGCACATCCTGACGGAGCAGAGGTTCATAATCGGCCCACACCTCCTCTGGAAAGGGTGCCTTGCTAACCATGGCGGTGTTAATGCCAGTGATTTTGGTAATAAAGGGCGGCACTTTCCCTGTGGGGTTAATCAGCGAGGTTTCCTGCTGGAGGATGCCATCGATAAGGTTCGCTTTGATGACGGAAACTTCGATCACATTGGACTTGTAGGCAACGGAGCCGGTGGTTTCCACGTCAACGACAGTTAGGGTGGACTGGCTCACCCGCCGATAAAAGGCCAGCAGCTGCTTGGACAAAAGGGAGGATTGACCCTGGTATTTTTTCCCCGACGGGTTAGCGGCCATATTCAGTGGCAAGGACAGCGTCGTCATTGTAACGCTGCAGGCCGACTAATCCACGTTCGCAGCAAACAGCTGCACTGATTTCTGGGCCGTTTTAGTATCTTCGGTCTGCTGCCAAATTTCTTGATAGACCTGCTCCCCAATAGTGAGTTCAGATTCCAACGGGGCGTCAATGGCCCGAGACGCAGTTTTCATCACTAGACATGGTTCAAACGTGCCGTAGCGAGACGTTTGCTGTAGCGGTTCAGACTCATTGGTAACCCCAATATGCTGGGCTCTAAATCCACGGCGAGGGGCATCCAGTAACAGCCAGTAGGGATACTCAAAGGAGATATTTTCAAATACCATGCCGACGTTGGTACAACTTTGGCTGCTGATCTCCTGAGCTGCATTGGTATAGATCTGTTCTAGCTGAGGCTGAGTGGTAAAGTACTGGGCCGGTCTCGGGGTAGCCAAAATACTGTTTTCCCCTGCCAGTGGTCGCACCTGATTGTTAAACACCCACTGGAATGACAGCAGTACCAAAACTAGGGTGAGAACATTGACTACCCGGCGGTTTAGAGAGTTGCCAATGACGGTACCCACCAGGGCTGCAAACAAAATAAAAATGGGCAAATGTAAACGACAGCGGGGGGTGGACCAGGTTAGCAGCTGGCAAAAAAGCAGAAACGCGCCAGTGGTGGTGAGCCAGTAGAAAAATAACCGGCGGCGCTGTTGTAAACGACCATTGATTAGCAACAGTCCAGTTGCGATAAAAATTATCAGCAAATGTAGCGGATTGCCAGCTTTGTCTTCATTGAAGGAAAGACCTGGCACATAAAACCGAGACTCCCTGGCACTGGTGGTGAGCGGGTCGCTCACGTCCACACCGAGAATGTCGTGCAAAATGGTGATGAGCTTTTCAATGATACCGGTGATGGGGGTGATCACCCCTTCCAGGTGCAGATTTCTGACGATGTCGGCATGGAGGGCCAGGTTTCTGACCACGTTGGAAATCAGGTACTTGAGACCAAAGGCGGCACCTGTTTCATCCCCCGGTGAGCCCAGGGGTGAACCAAATAGGAGAAAGTTACGTAAATAGTGACCGCCGTTGATGGCGATGACAATGGCGAGCACCCCCACCATGGGTTTGACCATCTGCCAGCCGAGGCGTCTAATGCCCCACAGCAGCAGCCAAAGACAAAACGGCAGGGCATAGATATAGGCCGTACCCTTGGATAAAATCGCCAGTCCCAGGCTGGCCCCCAGACAGACTAGCAGCAGCGGTCTGAGGCCCTGACGCATGGTGACCAGAGCAAAGTAGACAAAGCACACCATCCACAGGGCAACGACATGGTCATTGTTGGTGCTGGAGCCCTGGAGCACGGCCATGGGCATGGTGACGGCAAAAATTCCGGCTAGAATCTGACCGTTGCGGCGTGCTCCTAGCTCTTTGGCAATCAGGGAGACGCCAAACAGGCTGCCAATCATGCTCACCCATTGGACACAGCCGCTGAGGCGATCGCTGTGGCTGAGAATTTGGAGATGTGCGATCGCAAACTCAGACCAAGGATTTTGATACAGCTGGAAGATATTGTGGCTGGGATAATGGGCCACACTACCATTCTGAATCCAGTGCATCACCCGACTCAGGTGGTACTCCATCGAATCAGAATGATTGGGAGCCGCTATCACCGCTGTCATCCCAATGGCCAGCAGAGCTAAGGTCACCCCCACCGTCGAGAGTTTGAGCGTGACAGGCAGGTCAATAAAGCGATCGGCACCGAGCCAACGCCCCGGTGCCGCTTTCAACAATCGAAATCCATCGGCCCGCCAGAGGAAAACAGCCAGCCCAGCGGTTATCCCCAGCCAGGCAAGGGACAAAAGAACTCCGTTAAAACCACCGACCAAGCTCAACACCTCAGTCAGCACAGTGACGATGACCGCCCATGCCATCAGCCCAGCTAACAAGGCTTCCCGTCTGTAGTGAAAAAGCCGAGAGCTGATGAGCACCAGCAGAACAAGACTCGCTATAGGTAAGATGACCGCCATTTTTAGCAACTATGAATACGATTACGAAATATTGAGAGATATCGTCAATGTCTAGGGCATGATGCCATTTGGGTACCCACCTGGTGAACAAGGTTTAACATTGAGCGGTGGTTTGCCCGTCAGGCCGCTCGTAACAGGCGAAAAATCGGCCAGAATCACCGATTGCTATCTCAATTACAGTCCAACTGACCGCAACATAGGATAATTTTAGGATTCGTTGACAAACGGGTTCTACCATGGCAGCAAAACAGTCGCCTCGGCATAAGCATATTGTTTTAACCTCCCATCCAGGTAATTTTGGCCAAAGACCTCTAGAAATTAAGTGGGGGCATGGGGATCCCAATGAACGCGGACCGATTATTGCCACCTTGGGCAATCGCGCCCATCGCAATGTCATCGGCACCCACTCCGGTGGCTATGCGGTGTATCGAGCCTTAGCCATCGCCAGCGGTAATTTAGAAAGTGACCACCGGGCCGATCTCACCAATACCGCCCCGACGGTGTCCATTGGTCCCTACCCTAGCTGGGCCGCCCCCGATAAGATTATCTCCCTCGACCCCTTTGGCACCCTGGATCAAAATCTGTTTGCCGATCTGAGGGCCGATGGCTACGACATTCGACCGTCCATCGCCATTACTAAAGCCCATATCAATATCCCTGAACTTCAGGAAGCAGTCACCCAAGGCCGCGTCAAAGTAGATGGCAAAATCCTCAAGCCAGGCGGGGAGCTAGTGGCCACCAAGGCTGCCATTGAGCCAGTGTGGCATTTGCCAGGCATTGCCAAACGGTTTGGCGTCGAGGAAAGCGACCTGCGCCGCACCCTGTTTGAACAGACCGGGGGCATGTTTCCGGAGCTGGTAACACGGCCTGACCTGCAGGTATTTTTACCCCCCATTGGCGGCCACACGGTTTATATTCTCGGTGATGTCGATGCTATCACTGACCCGAATCGTCCCTTGGCCGTACGGATCCACGATGAGTGTAATGGGTCCGATGTATTTGGCTCGGATATTTGTACCTGTCGCCCTTATCTGGTCCACGGCATTGAGGTGGCGTTAGAAACGGCCCAAGCCGGGGGGGCCGGGGTGGTGATCTACGCCCGCAAAGAAGGCCGAGCCCTGGGGGAGGTCACCAAGTTCTTGGTGTACAACGCCCGCAAACGTCAGGAGGGGGGCGATCGCGCCGACACCTACTTTACCCGCACCGAATGTGTGGCGGGGGTGCAGGATATGCGGTTTCAAGAGCTGATGCCGGATGTGATGCACTGGCTGGGGATGACCCGAATTGACCAGTTTGTCTCCATGAGTAACCTCAAGTACGATGCCATTACCCAGTCTGGAATTGAAATCGTTGAGCGGATCTCCATCCCTGAGGAGCTGATTCCCGCCGATGCCCAGGTGGAAATGAAGGCGAAAAAAGCGGCAGGCTACTACACCGAGGGCGAAGTGCCCGATGAGACGGTACTGACTCAAACCATCGGTCGTCAGTACGAGGATGTGTGATGGCCTCCCCAGAACAGACATTAGAACAGACCGCCGTTGCTTATTTACAGCAGCCCCAGGCTATTCGCGATCGCACCCACCAGCTCTTTACCCTTTGCCAGACGGACCAGCTCGAGCATTTCACCTGCGACCTCTCTAAGTTGGACGCCGTCGCCGCCTATGTTGTCGACACCACCCAGCAGCGCTATCCCCAGTTTGAGGTTCCCTTTCACAGCCGCTGGCGTCACTTTAACGCAGGCGGCGTCGAGCGCCTGCACCCGCCCCTAGCGTTGCCTGAGGCGGGAGAGAATACCCCAGAAAATACAGAGGCCGCCAAAGCCCAGCTGGACCTGGCCATTATCAGCGTTTTACTCGACGCCGGAGCCGGTAGCCAGTGGCGCTATCAGGACATCGCCACTGAGCAAATCCTAGGTCGTTCAGAAGGTCTCGCTGTGGCCAGTCTGCGGGGCTTTGAACAGGGCTTCTTTTCCTCGGATCCGGTCTCACTCCATCAGGCAGATGCCGCTGGTTTGCAGCAGCTGACTGCCGGAGACCTGGCTCAGGTGTTTCAGGTCAGGGAGGAGAACCCCCTCATAGGGCTGTCTGGTCGGCTTACCCTGCTGCATCAGCTGGGGGCTGCCCTGGCTGGATCACCTGGGCGATTTGGCCCTAACGGCAGACCCGGCAACCTGCTAGATTACTGGACCGAGCGCTACGGGCACACCCTGGATGCGGGCATCCTGCTCACCGAGGTTCTCACCAGTTTTGGTTCCATTTGGCCCGGTCGTGTCACACTGGGCAGCGTCAACCTGGGGGATGTCTGGTCCCATCCAGCCCTACCCAAAACCGGTCCTGGTAGCAATCTGGTACCGTTTCATAAACTCTCCCAGTGGTTAACCTATTCCCTGGTTGAACCCCTGAGCACCGCTGGTGTCACCGTCACCAATCTCAATGCCCTGACCGGTCTCGCTGAATACCGCAACGGAGGTCTGTGCGTTGATTCGGGGCTGCTGATACCCAAGTATCCAGAGGTCACGACCACCACCCATGCCCCCAGCTCGCCAGTCGTGGTGGAGTGGCGAGCCCTAACGGTGGTGATGCTGGACAAGATTGGCGACTGTGTACGTCAGCTACTGCATAAATCGCCTGAAGAGCTGCCGTTGATCAAAGTGTTGGAAGGGGGTACCTGGGCCGCCGGACGTCGTATCGCTAGGCAGCTACGTCCTACGGGGGTGCCTCCCATCACTATTCAAAGCGACGGTACTGTCTTTTAAGACTAATCTGAACAACCGCTCCCTTTCCCCTTCCCCCTTTCCCGACCTTATCAGACTGCATACATCCCAACCGGACCCCCTATAGCCGTCTTTAGAAACTCTCTTGCAATGAACCATCTGTTAACCCTCATTGAGCATCCCTTAATTCAGCATAAGCTCACCCTGATGCGGCAAAAAGACACTAGCACCGCTAAGTTTCGACAGCTGTTAGAAGAGATTAGTCTGCTGTTGGCCTATGAGGTCACCCGTGAGCTGCCGATGGAAAAGGTCTCCATCGAAACACCCTTTGCCACCATGGATGCCCCCATGCTGTCGGGAAAAAAGCTGGTACTGATTTCAATCATGCGCGCTGGCCAGGGAATTTTGGACGGCATGCTCAAGCTGATTCCATCGGCGCGGGTGGGACACATCGGTCTCTACCGCGATCCTAGAATGCTGATGCCGGTGGAGTACTATTTTAAGGTGCCCAACGATGTAAATGAGCGGGAAATGCTGATTGTTGACCCGATGATTGCCACGGGCAATAGTGCGATCGCAGCCGTTCATCGTCTCAAAGAAACCCGTCCCCAGTCGATTAAATTTGTCTGTCTTCTAGCCGCACCCGAAGGGATCACTAAATTCCACGAAGAGCATCCCGATGTGCCTATTTTTACCGCTGCCATTGATAGCAAACTCGATGAGCAAGGCTATATTCTGCCAGGTCTAGGAGATGCCGGTGACAGAATGTTTGGAACTCACTAGAGAGAGAGATTTGAGCTAATGAAACAACTACAAAACTATATCGCCGGGGCATGGCACCTATCCAAAACCACCGACTATCTAGATGTCATTAATCCTGCTACCAACAGCGTGCTCGCAGAAGTACCTTTATCCCTAGCTAGTGACCTGGACCAGGCTGTCGCCAGTGCTGCTGACGCATTTACGACCTGGCGACGGATTCCCGCCACAGAAAGAATCCAATATTTATTTAAACTCAAAACGCTGCTAGAAGACCACCGAGACGACATTGCCCAAACAATTACAGAAGAATGTGGCAAAACCCTTAAAGAATCCCAGGGAGAGCTGCAGCGGGCAATTGAAAATGTTGAGGTAGCCTGTGGCATTCCCACCCTGATGCAGGGCATCAACTCAGAAGACATTGCCCGAGGCATCGACGAAATCATGATTCGTCAGCCCCTGGGGGTGGTGGGCATTATTGCCCCCTTTAACTTTCCGGCGATGATTCCGTTTTGGTTTTTTCCCTACGCCATTGCCTGCGGCAACACCTGCATCATCAAGCCATCGGAAAAGGTGCCCCAGACGCTGCAAAAAATTGTGGAGCTGATTCACCAAACGGAGCTGCCATCCGGGGTGGTCAACCTGGTCCACGGCAGCAAGACCGTCGTTGACGCCATGTTAGACCATCCTACAGTTAAGGCCATTAGCTTTGTGGGGTCCAGTCCAGTGGCGCGATACATCTACAGTCGCGCGGCGGAGACGGGTAAGCGAGTGCAGTGTCAGGGCGGAGCCAAAAACCCGGTGGTGATTTTGCCCGACGCCGACCTAGAAATGACCACCCGGATTGTGGCAGACAGCGCTTTTGGCTGTGCGGGGCAGCGGTGTTTGGCAGCCTCTCTAGCGATTACGGTGGGTACGGTTAAGGCAGACTTTACCGATGCCATTGTCGAAGCCGCCCAGCAGCGGGTGGTGGGCAATGGTCTAGAACCAGGCGTACAAATGGGAGCGGTGATTAATCAGGGCAGTTGCGATCGCATCCACACCCTGATCCAAACCGGCATTGACGAGGGCGGTAAACTCCTGGTCGATGGTCGTAATCCCAACATCCCCGGCTATGGGGGCAGCTTTGTCCGTCCCACCCTGCTGCAGGATGTCCCCCTGCAAGGCAACATCGCCACCACCGAAATTTTTGGTCCCGTTCTGGGGCTACTCCACGCCGACACCCTGGACGACGCCATTACCCTGGTTAACCAAAGTCGCTGGGGTAACATGGCCTGTCTGTTTACTAACTCCGGTGCCGCCGCCCGCAAGTTTCGCTACGAAGCCGAAGCTGGCAATATCGGCATCAATATTGGTGTTGCTGCCCCCATGGCCTTCTTTCCCTTTAGCGGTTGGAAAGAGAGTTTCTATGGCGATCTCCACGGCCAGAGTCAGCACGCCGTTGAGTTCTTTACCCAGACAAAAGTTGTCGTCGAACGCTGGCCTAAAGAATGGTCACGACAGTTTTAAGGTAACTTTAAGGCACCCTATCATTAACTACTGGCGACGGCAAAGTTCAACCTCGTTAGCAAGAATGCGGACATCGTAGTTGGCCAGAAAGTCTTGGCCCAGGAGACCCGCAGACAAGTTGGACGCGATCGCAACCTGCACATTCATCGCTATCGCTGACTGTACCTGTATCGACCGCACCCAGCCACTACTAATCGGCACCGCTGGTTCTCCTGGAATTCGTAAAAAGCCTCCTGGTGTTCCCTTGATTCCTAGCCCCGATGCCATCGAGCCCGTAATAATTGTGCGGGGCGAATCCTGCTGCAGCAACATATCAAACGACCGCCGATCGTTCAACCGCACTTCAATCACCGGCATGCCCGACTGCATCGCCTTAATCGGCACCCGAATCAGTCGCGCTGCCGCCTTTTCTCCAGCCAACGCCTGACGGATGGCCTCTGCTCGGTCCTGGGCTACTTTCTGCGCGCGCCAATTTCCCTGATCTAGCCATAGCGACGCGGCCTGCTGATAGTCCTCTAGCGCTTCTTTGCCAGACTGTACCGATGCCCGCGCCTCATACAGTTCAGCCGATGGCTGCATTGCGATCGCATTGGCATAATCCTTAAATGCACTGTCTATATCCCCCAGTTGCTGATAGGCCTGTCCCCGTATCGTCAGCCGCTCTGCTGTTGCCTCTGTTTTGATCAACTCAGTCATCGCCTTCATCGCCCCGTGGGCATCCCCCAGCGCTAGTCGAATTTTGGCCTGTTGTAGCTGCACCCAGGGTTCCGCCGGGGCCAGCTGCTGCAGCCTGCTCAGATCCTTGGTTGCTGCTTCGTAGCGATGGAGCTGGGCCTGGAGATAGGCGCGATCGCACAGTGCTTCTAGATGGTCTGGGTCAATGCCTAACAACCAATTTAGATCCTCCAATGCCTGTCTTAACAACCCCTGGGTTACTTTCTCTCTTGCCCGCTGTAAAAATTCTGTTGGTGACACCATAGGGGGCGGGGTGTTGCCAACAGACGGGGGTGCGGTCGGCACGACTGGCTGATTTAATTCTGTCTGTAGCTGATTAGCCTGTTCCAAACAATCAGTTGCATTGGTCTTATCTTTTTGTGCCAGATATAGCTTAGTGGCGGCCTTATAAGCGGCGATTGCCGCTTGGAGTTGGCCTAGTTGACGATAAACCTTTCCCAACAATCGCTGTGCGGAGGCTAGCTGAGCATCTAGTTTTAACGCCTGCTGGGCATCGATAATGGCCGATGACGGTGTGGCTGTAGTGACGTAGGCTAGGGCACGACCCAGATAGGCCAGGGCGGTAGGTTCGCGGTTAATGACTTTGGTATAGTCGGCAATGGCTCCGGCGCTATCGCCGATTTTGAGGCGTGTTTGTGCCCGTAGTTTGTAGGCTTCAGTCTGTTGTGAGT
>NZ_JADEXP010000271.1 GCF_015207065.1 Leptolyngbya cf. ectocarpi LEGE 11479
GCTCTAGAGAATTCAACTGTCCAGCAGCCCAATCGTACCGATCACACCTTTCAATGGAAACGAAAAGATTGGTCCCTTGAGGACTCTGAGCTACGTTTGACCGTAAGCATTCAGGGTGATGAGATTGGTTACTATGGCTACTGGCTAAAAATACCGGAAGCCTTTACCCGTGAGTATCGAGAGACCAGAAATCTAGCTCGTTTCTTTGATGTCAACGCCTCTAGTATTTTGGTTGATGGTTCTTTGATCATCGCCTGTCTGTTTTATCTAATTGCCATGGCCCGTGGACAAATCGGCTGGCGTTCAGGTTTAACCCCGGCCTTTATCGTCTTGGCAGTCAGTTTGTTGGCCCAGTGGAATACCTTACCCCTAGCTAAAAGCTATTACAGTACTACCCAAAATTACTATCTATTCTGGGTTCAAGCTATATTTGACAGTCTTTATAACGCCATTGTTCGGGCCGTCCCTGTTTACTTTTTATGGGCAGGGGGACAACAGCTGGCAAGACGGGTTTGGCCTCAACAAGATATGATTCTGCCGCGTCATCCCAGTCGTCTCGTCACATTTACCCAAGCCTACTGGCGCGGGCTCATGCTGGCCGGTCTTAGCATGGCTTATATGGTGACGTTCTACCTGATTGCCACCTACGTATTTGATACGTGGTCCCCCATGGGCGTTGATTACAGCAATTTGTTTTCTACGCCCTTACCCTTTATGAGCGCATTGAGAAACGGTATCCTTCCCGCTATTGGTGAGGAGCTAGAGGCGCGACTAGTTGGCATTAGTATTGTTCTATTGCTTCTCCGCCATCGCTGGCTGGCCCTGCTTATTCCTGGTGGTCTTTGGGCATTTGCTCATTTAGGGTATGTCAGCGAGCCATTTTATCTCCGGGGTATTGAGCTGTGGTTACCAGCAATTTTTCTATATGGCCTATTTTTCCTACGATTTGGGCTATTGACAACAATTGTTGGTCACTGCACTTACAACAGCTTGCTCGGGGCAATGCTTCTGCTTAAAGCTCAAGACATTTATCTGGTTTCCTCAGGTATTTTGGTCATTATGCTACTGCTGCTACCGCTTTTACCAGGTGTATGGTTACGGTGGCGGCATCCTCAGGAATGGCAACAGGCACTCAAAGATGAGCGATTACAGCTACGGTCCGCCATGCCTGAAGACTATGATCAGATCGTGTCACTGCCGTTAGGCTCCGTGACATTGCCAAAGCAGTTAACCGATGTCAGATCGTGTCACTGCCGTTAGGCTCCGTGACATTGCCAAAGCAGTTAACCGATGACAGGTTACCCCCTGACTATGAAATTATCTGTCTCAAATCGCCTGAGGGTATTGAAGGCGTCAGTATTGCCAAACTTGAATCAACCACCTCTGCTGTCATTCAACATGTCTACGTCAAACCCAAATATCGCCGCTGCTACTACGGTAGTCAGCTGATAGACACTCTGGTAGCCCGTCTCAAACAGCGTGGTGTAATCAAGGTCAACGCCATCGCTAAAACATCCAATTCAAAAGAAAAGCGCTTTTGGGCAAATCAGAACTGGAAAATTGTCCACAACATCTTGCAGACAGGAACATAATTGACTGCCAAACATCACCAAGCTCCATGATCCAATGCCTGAGCCTATGAAGAGAAGGCTTGCTGATAGACGGTTTTTTTAGGCATCAAACCCAGGGGAAGCGCAGCTAATGCCTCACCCGCTGCCTTAAAGCGTAGCTGTTCATTGGGACTAACCATCCGTTCAAATAGCTTCACAATTTTAGGATCCGCCTTGACCAAGCCGGTCAAATTGCGCTGAGAAACAGTATTGGCTAACCATTCTGGAGACTGTCCCGTCAGTGATTGCAACACAATCATACCTATGGAATAAATATCACTGTTTAACTGAGGATTGCCCACTCGTTGCTCAGCTGCTTGATACTGACGCGGCTTTAAGAGCGCCTGACGATACGCTAACGAATGGGAACGAAGATTCACAAACATTCTGGTCAAGAGACCGTAATCCACTAAAACGATGCGGTTGTCAGATTGGCGACGAACAAAGCTATCGGGATGGCATTCACAATGCACCATTTGCCCTTGATGAAACGGATGCACATTGCTTAATAAACTGTGGGTGAGCTGCAGAACGTATCCCATTGACTGAGCGCTGCCTAACTCAGTGACCAACGAGCGCCCCAGGACATGCTCTTGAACCCAGTAAAATACTTCGTTTTCTTCAAAATAATCTAGACAGGTGGCAATATCGTCCTGTCGGCTGACGACCTTTAAAAAACTCATTTCTGAGGCTAAAAAGTCACGGACTGAGGAAAGTAACGATGCGTTTTCGACCGGTAAATTAAACGTATTGATCAGCACTGGTTGGGGTGTTGCCCCCTTGACATCTTTGGCTAAGATACGTTGCCCAAAAGCGTCTGAATGCAAAACCTCAGTGGTCTGATAGCAGCCATTCAAAAGCCCATTGGATGACTTACTCGAATTGAGGATTGGGGCTAGCGTGCCAGTTTTCAACCCTAAAAAGCCATTGTTTTGAGCCTCTGCTTGGTTAAAAGCAAACTCTTGTAACCCTAGATCTTCCAAGGGCGCTGTTGCCAGGTTGGCTGGGGATGAATTGACACCTAACAATGCTTCGACTTTGCCTAGAAGACGCTTGAGTACAATCGGTTTGGTGTCATAGTCATTGCAGCCAACTTTGAGAGCTGTCTTCCAATTGCCTGACTTGGTATTGGTGGTTAATGCAATGACAGGAATGTGCGCAGTGGCGGTAGAGGCTTTGAGCACTTTAATTGCCTGCCATCCATCCATAACAGGCAGCTCGGTATCCATAATGATCAAATCGGGCTGGTGATGGATGGCTAGGGCCACACCCTGATCGCCGTCAGTCGCCAATAACATCTCATATCCGCAATGCTGTAGCTTGCGGTCCAGCATCTTACGATTTAATGCATTGTCTTCTACTAATAAAATCTTGGGCATAGCGAATACGGATGGGATAGATTAACCACTCATTGATGTCGAAAATAGCCTAGACCAAGCTAGGGCCTCACAATAGATAAGAGGAATTAGCCTACACGGCTGCACACACCTGCAGTTCTTCTAAGAAGTCTTGCAGGTTCAAGTCATTGCGATAGTAAATGCTCTGAATATCATTAGCGATTTGAGCACTAACGTCTGTATCAATGGCTGAATTGGCCATGGCAATGATGGGAACATTTTCAAATATAGATGTATGTCGCAGAGTTTTGATGCATTGAACCGCGTCGGGCTCTAGATTTAGATCAATTAGAACCAAAACTGGCATATCTACCTGGGCTAG
This sequence comes from Leptolyngbya cf. ectocarpi LEGE 11479, assembly GCF_015207065.1. Taxonomy (GTDB): domain Bacteria; phylum Cyanobacteriota; class Cyanobacteriia; order Phormidesmidales; family Phormidesmidaceae; genus Leptothoe; species Leptothoe ectocarpi. The sequence goes on from NZ_JADEXP010000271.1 coordinate 3,330, forward strand.
AGTTAACGCATCGGCGCTATTGTCAACACATTTTACTGTCCAATTTTCTTGCTGAAGTACGCGGGTAACGACTTCCTCATTCTTTTCCTTGGCCTGCAACAACAAAATCCATGGCTTCTCTTCAACAATAGGCTCACTACTGCCTCCCTGGACTGTTTGAGGTAGCCGCAGGGTGAATTGAGAACCTTTGTTATATTGGCTTTCTACGATAATGTCTCCCCCCATCATAGTGGCAAACTGTTTGGTAATAGTGAGGCCTAGACCTGTCCCGCCAAACTGACGAGTTGTCGAGGTGTCAGCTTGGGCAAAGGCTTTAAACACCGTCTTTTGCTGTTCCGATGTCATGCCGATTCCTGTATCGGTAATGATAAAGTCTATCCATGGGGCATCCCCTTGCATAATGGATTTGATTGCCAGGGCAATGGTGCCATCCTCAGTAAATTTATTGGCATTACTGAGTAGGTTTAATAAGCTTTGGTGCACCTTGGGGCGATCCGCTACGATCAAATCAATCTCTGTTTCGTGATGAACGATGAGCTTATTGCCTTTTTTCTGAACCAGCGGGTTGAGCACATCAATGACTTGTTCAACTAGAAACGAAATGGAGAATTCTTCGATATATAGCTCCATACGACCGGACTCGATCTTGGATAGATCAAGCACCGAGTTAATCAGGGTGAGCAGCTGTTTGCCAGCACCTTGAATACGATATAAATCGGTCTGGGCATCCTCTGCCGATAGGTTGTCAGCATCTTCGGCTAGCATCTCGCTGTAGCCGATAATGGCATTGAGGGGTGTGCGTAATTCATGGCTCATGTTAGCCAAAAAGTCGCTTTTTGCTTGGGTGGCAGCCTCGGCACTTTCCTTTGCATGGCTCAATGACTGTTCTCGCAGGGCAACTTCATTGGCCATATGTTCAAATGCACGGGCTAGCTGGCCTGGCTCATCTGCTCGAGCTGCCAGCTTACTTAAGGATGTTGACTCATCTGGGTTAGTGGACAGTGATATCCGCTGCCCCAAACTAATGTCACGGATCAGTTTGTTGAGCTGGCCTAAGGGGGTAATGACCGTCGTTTTTAATAATCGGTTAATAACACTAATGACGACAGCAAATGCTCCACTAAAAATAGCGATTACTAGCAAAAGATAGCGACTGCTGCCTGCAAATACCTGGGCAGAGGGTATGTATATGGTCTGGGCCGCAACGATTTCTCCCAACTGCCAGCCAAAGCCGTTTTCTTTGCCGTAGGTGGCAATCATGCTGGCTGGTGCTTTTGAGGGGGTGCTATGGCATTCTAGACAGCTCTCTTGTTCAACTTTGAGCGGGCGGCTGATGTACAGCAGCTTTTTACCTCCTAGGGTACGGTAGCCTTTTAGTTCATTGATCTCAGTATTGTCCCGAAACTGATTGACAATTTGGGTCTCAAACTCATCGGCCTGGTCCTTGGGATTGGTCGGATTTAACGTGGCTTCTTTGTACAAGAAGTCCTGGTAGTTATCGTCTGTACGGAAGCCTTCAAATACCTCGCGAGCGGAATAAGCTGGAACTGTTTCAGGAATAAAGTCTGATGCTTCGGCCAGTTTGTCGGTGAGATGAGGTCTGACTTTGCCACTGGTATAGGCCCTAACGGCATTCATGGTCTGAATTAATATCTCCGCCTGCTGCACCATTTCTCCCTCAGCTTTCTGACGCATCGCCGCTGAGAGAATAAGACCGCTAGAGATAATGCCAACGAAGAAAATAATCGTCAGCATTTTTGTAAATTTATTACCTAGGCTAGAAAGACGACGTTTAGACCTCATAGTGTGACTCACCCTAGAAAAGTTAGGTATATAAGTAATTACTCTATGGGTCGATTATGTGTTACTACCGGGTTGACCACGCAGTATGTGCTAGCTGTTAAGCCAACATTTCATATCTATGTGGATATTTCCTAAACTACTGAGTTTCTTTCCTGGGCGTTGGAACCATAATCGCTTGGTACATTGCGCCATTTGGAGAGGATGCTCTGGTGGTAGAAAATACTGACAATGGCTCCAGCCCACCGAGGCTGTGTGTAGTTTTGATGAAAATATTCTTTGGGCATTGCTGAGCTTCGGGATGACGTTAGCAGTGAGAAATCGTCCAATAGTGACGGCTACAGATCGGCCTATCTCCCCAATCAGCGATCGCATTCTTTGCTCAGCGGCATCAGGGTTGTAATCTGCCAGGGCTGGTTTTCGGTTTTCTCGATACTCGGTGTCAGGGTGATGAGGTCCTGGATGTTGCGCTCCATGGTTTGGCAAATGGCATTTAGAGGCAGATCGTTGAGATCGCAGCCAAAGGGATTTTCAATCTCTAGACCAATCTCTTCGACACCAAAGACAGCAAAGGCGACTAGGGCAACCACGGGAACTGTCCACCAGTTGAGTTCGCTCACTACTTGAAACGGCAAGGCCATACAGTACATGACCAAAAGCTGTTTGAGGTGGATGGAATAGGACAGGGGGAGCGGCGTCTTAAGGATGCGTTCGCAGCCGCCGATAATATTCACTAGGGTATTGACCTGCTGGACCATAGCTTGGTGCTGGTAGGGATTGATCCGTCCCTTCAGCTGCTGAACCTGGAGATAGTCCCCTAGCCAGAAGGCAATTTCTAATGGCGGGCTGTTCATTTCCGAGATTTTATCTAGCTGGGTGGGGGTGACGAGATGTCGGAGTTCTTGTGCGCAAGGCTGATAGCGTAGATGCTGTTTGGTTGCGATCGCAAATGCCACCAATAGCTTCAAGGCCTGCTCCTTGGACTGGCGATCGGTATCAATAGACACCCAGATTTGCCGCGCCAGGTTACGGACGGTGTTAATCATAGTGCCCCACAGCTTACGGCCTTCCCAAAAGCGCTCATAGGAGGCATTGGTACGAAACACCAGCAGCAAACCTAGTACCAGGCTGGGGACCACACTGCCAAGAACGGGCCAGGAGACCGACAGCCCCCCATGGTGAAACAGGGTGACCAGGAGAGCAAACGCGGTACACATGCCAACCCTGGGTACCACAGCCCGAATGACGGAACCGCGTAGGCAAAATAGCGTCTTAAACCAGGGACGGCGATCTTCTGCCATGGCTAACTCCTTATGGTTTGATTTAATCAGCGAATATCATAGCCAAACAAATTGGGGTCGGCTTCGCCCATGTCTAGATCCCCCAGACCATACTCGGCCCAGCGTCGTTCCACCATGGCGGCCACATCAGGGTCAGATTTGAGTTCGTCGCCCCATTGGTGGTCAGTTTCGGGGGGAATCTTGGTGGTGGCGTCGATGCCCATGCGACCGCCCAGACCCAGTTTTTCGTTGGCAAAGTCCAGAGAATCAAAGGGATTGTCCGGCAGGATAAACACGTCACGGGTGGGGTCTACCTTAGATGTGAGCGCCCAGATCACCTGGCGCGGGTCGCGGATATTAATATCGTGGTCCACGACGATGACAAATTTGGTGTAGGTAAACTGGGGCAGCGCGGTCCAAAAGGCCATGGCGGCGCGACGGGCCTGGCCGGGGTAGGCTTTTTTGATGGAGATGACGGCGGCTTTGTAGCTGAGAGCTTCCATGGGTAGGAAGAAATCGACAATTTCGGACACCTGCTGTCGCAAGATGGGGGTATAGATGCGGTTGAGGGCAATGGCGATCATCGCTTCTTCTTTGGGGGGACGACCGCTAAAGGTGGTGAGATAAATGGGGTTTTTACGGTGGGTGACGCACTGGAACCGTACGAGGGGGGCGCTGTCGTTAACCGGGCCGTAGTAGCCCATGTGGTCGCCAAAGGGGCCGTCGGTGGCGACTTCGCCAGGGGTGATGGTGCCTTCAAGCACAAATTCTGAGGTGGCGGGGACTTCCAGGTCAATGGTTTTACATTTGGCGAGATGCACGCCGCTACCGCCGTAAAGTCCGGCAAACAGCCATTCGGACAGGTCTACGGGGATGGGGGTGGCGGCGGCCATGATAATCAGGGGGTGGACGCCGATTGCGATCGCAATTTCTAACTTTTTCCCATTCTCTGCCGCCTTGCGCAGGTGTCTCGCCCCGCCTCGTACCGACAGCCACTGGACGGTCATGGTGTTTTTGCTTTGTAGCTGCAGCCGGTAGACGCCCACGTTGGGGATACCGGTTTCGCAGTCTTTGGTGATTACCAACCCCAGGGTGACAACTTTGCCGCCGTCCTGGGGGTAGGGTTGGATCATGGGAATCTGGGTAAGGTCCACGTCGTCGCCTTTGAGGACGACCTGATGGCACGGTGGCAGCAAGTCGCGTTGGGGTTTGGCTTTGACGACGTCAAAGAGGACTTTGCCAAATTCGATGGCTTGGGAGATTTTTTTGGGGGGTTTGGGCTGCTGGAGCATGCCTAGCTTTTTGCCGAGGGTTTCTAGTTCCTGGGGGTGTTCCATATCCATGGACCAGCAGGTGCGCTCTAGGGTACCGAGGAGGTTTACGGCGATGGAGTGGGGGGAGCCTTTGACGTTTTCGAATAGGAGGGCGGGGCCGCCGCATTGGAGCATGCGGTTGGAGATTTCGGCTATTTCTAGTTCGGGGTCGACTAGGGCTTTGATGCGGCGGAGTTGGCCACGTTGTTCGACTAGGTTGATGAATTCGCGGAGATCTCTGGCCATGGGGTGAGGGGTGTCGATAGAGAGAATTCTGAGTATCTTCCCCCTTTTTAAGGGGGATTAAGGGGGATCTCAGAAGGGGTTGCTAGTTTACGAAAGGTAAAGCTACGTTTTCTATTATGCGAGGAAATGGGTTTGGGGGGAATTGGGTGGTGTGGCGGAATGGGCTGCTCAGGACTTTCCCTCCTGAAACCTCCCGATCTGGGGACCTCAACGTCCCCAGGCCCCTTGCATAAGAGGATTTTGGGAAGAGGGCTCAAGGTGGTTGCACTAGGTCGGTGGGGTGGTTACGCTGTTCCGCATTCGCTCCACACCGTAAAAGTAAGGTTATCCTTCCCTTTTAGGCTTTTAGTTCTCCCTCTGGCTTTTCTGCTTGGTAGCTACGGTATACACACATCTAGAAGATAATTCTCTGAAAGGTATATCTAGCCTTGGATTGACCCTCATCCTAAATCCTTCTCCCTGAGGGAGAAGGACTTTGAGACCAGCCCCCCTTCTCCCTCAGGGAGCAAGGGGTTGGGGGATGAGGGCTCGAAATCTAGAGCCACTCTCCAACTTAATGTATACACGGTAGCTGCCTGGTAGGCTGAGCGAAACCGTATAGGCCCTGTGGGCATGGGCAAACCTAGCGCGGAGTCTCCTGCAGAGATAGCCTATTTTGCCTCCACCACTTTCACGTCATACCGGGCGTAGTCCTTATCAATAGACTTGATTACTCGGATGGGTCTGGTTTCGTTGGGCAGCATGGGGGCGTCGCTGCCGTAGACGGCTAGGATGTCTTCGCTGAGGATGAGTTTGTCCTGTGAGTCGTAGAAGTTGGCTTGGAGTTTGAGCTGGCGGATGGCGGTGTCGCCAGTGTTGGTGACGGCCCAGTCGGCGTCGAAGTAGGCGCTGTCGGTGAGGTCGTAAATGTCGAGGCTTTCGCGGCGGGCGGTGAGGTCAAAGCTGAGCTGGGCTGGCTGTTTGATGTCCCAGGTGTAGGGGATGGGAGCGGCGGCAGTATAGGTT
>NZ_JADEXP010000272.1 GCF_015207065.1 Leptolyngbya cf. ectocarpi LEGE 11479
AGATTATTCCTCGCCCCCAGTACGTTGGCTACAGTATTAGCAAAGGGGGCATGGAAAACATGACCCGCACCCTGGCTTTAGAATATGCTAAGCATGGCATCCGTGTTAATGCCATTGGCCCTGGTGCAACGGCAACACCGATCAATGACTGGGCTGATGACCCAGACGCAAAGGCCGAAGTGGAAAAGCACATTCCCATGGGACGGGCAGGGACTCCGGAGGAAATGGCTGCAGTCACTGCGTTTTTGGCCTCCGACGACGCGTCCTATATTACCGGACAAACTCTTTTTATCGATGGGGGGTTAACCCTTTATCCATCATTTCAAAATCAGTGGACTTAGAAGGTGAGGGACTCACGGGTCGAACATCCTTGTTAGAATGGTCACATTTTTTCAGGACGTGTCAGCTTAAACTCTCTTAGGTTCTAGCAGTTTTAAATCTTTCTTTCAAAAAGGGACTATATTGTGGCTTACATTAAGGATACTTTTCTCAGAAGGCTGGTACACAGCTACAGTCGCTATATTCTTTTGACGGTTTTAGGCAGTACGACACTGCTGTTGTCTTTTGACTGGAGTGCTGAGACATCGTTATTGTCAGCGGCAGGGCTGGGGGTGCTAATGGAGTTGTTGCTCAGTAGTCGTAAGTCGCCCAAACAGCTAGCCCTCGACGACGATCTATCCGCAGGGCTGCAGTACCCCGGACAGCGTGATGGTTAGAGATGGGATGGTTATCGGCAGAGTGACATTTGAGATTGCACTGTTCGCCAACGTCATACGTCTTAGTGTTCCTCAAGCTTGGTCGGACTGATGTTATCAGGCTGCTCCTGGGGTTCTGCAGGATTTATTTGATAAAACTCCACCGGGATAATCCTGACATCTAAACCAATGGGTCGCTCTAGCTGAGCTTCTAGAAAAGAGTGAACTAAGTCTATTTGGTTGTCAGTAATGGACTGCATGGGGGCAGCCACTTCCAAAGATATACGGAGATTTCCATCCTCAGCATCCACTTGAAGCCGTCGGATATCAGTCTGGCTAAAGGTAACTGTCCGTCGTCGAATGAGATTGCTCACCAAACTGCGGGTTTTTGCTTCGATCACCAGTTCCCTGAGGGAGAATCCGAGGGGAATGGCTAGCCCAGTCAAGGTAAAGGCCGCAACGACCAGCCCCCCCTTGGCTCGAGTCAAAGACCCATATTCTTGCCAGACAAATACCAGCACGCCGCTAAAAATAATACCGACCAGGTTAGTTAAAAATAGAATAGTTGAACCAAATGTGACGGTGTCGGACGGTAGGGCGAGACCGATACCAATAACGCTGAGGGGAGGGACGAGGGCTACTGCGATCGCAACCCCCGGAAGAGCGTCCGCCACCCCCCGACGGGTTTTAGCAAAGGCACCCGCCGCCCCAGCTGCCAAAGCAATAACCAGATCAATTAAAGTAGGTCGAATCCGGGATGTAATCTCTGGATTTAAATTGTTCAGATCAAACGTAGACGCAAATAAATAGGCTGTCAGAACCGTTAGTAAACAACCGAGCAACAAAGACATCCCTGAGCGTTTAAGTAAACGTCGGTTCCCCACCGATAACGAAAATGCAATACACGTAATGGGACCCATCAGAGGGGCTACGATCATCGCACCAATAATAGTGGCCGTACTGCCCGCCAGTAACCCCATGGTTGAGATTACCCCAGACAGAAAAAGCAGTGTAATATAGTTGCTTGATGGCTCGGCACTGCGCCACAAATCACGATTAAGCGCCTTTAAAGATACGGGCTTACCCTCCAACCAATGCCAGTCGCCACTGTTAATATTCCAAATTGCCGACAACTGACGATAGGCTCGTATTGCTGGTGTATAAACAAACGGTGGCGCATAGTATCGCAACAGAGCTAAAGGAGAACGACGCTTAAAGGTACTGCCTTTAGGTGTTTTTACATCAGACGGCCTTTTATTTGACATCGTTCTTAAGAATAGAGCTGTTCATAAATCAAGAAATATAGTAGATCAAGTAACCGTCTTACCAATACAGTTGGCTGAGCGCAGTCGAATACAGTTGGCTGAGCGCAGTCGAAGCCAACTATCTCAACCAGTGTCCCCTTCGACTGCGCTCAGGGGGCGCTTACGTAGGTCAGTATGCCAAGAAAAGCAGATTTATATTCGTCTTTGACTTGAAAACAGCACCTTAGGATAGTGTTTTTGCAAAATTAAACTATCTATCGGAAGATAGAAATAGCTTTTAGAAAATCACTTGTTTTTTGCATCTCTCTATTGGCAATAAGTCTCTTTCTAATGGTAGATGAGGCAACAAAATCGCTTTGCTACATTGTGAATGTCCAAACACAAACAAATGGAGACTTTTGTTATGGGTATCGAAGATAGAGCAAAGGCTAGTGCTAAAAACGTCGAAGGTAAAGTACAAGAGGCCGTAGGCGATCTCACAGGCGACAAGCAGACCGAGATGGAAGGTAAAGCGAAGCAGGTTGAGTCTTCAGCTGAGCATGCAAAAGAGGACATCAAGGACAACATCAAAAAAGCAATAGACTAGTAAAGCGGTGTGATTTTGCATTTCACTCTCCGACTAAGGGCTGCTTCCGCAGTCCTTTTTTATTGTTTTTTATCGATGTAAATTCTATTCATGACAAGGGTGTATGGCTCTATGTCCATTGATAGAGACCAGTCTCTGGCTCGGGGAAGATGAATACTTTCTAGATATCTGAGACTATTTAGATGTTGGCAAGCAAATGTTGTTCAGCCAACACTGTTAGACAAAAAGGAATTTTTTATTATGGATCCCCATAACGCCGCTTCTGATACTTTTGACCGAGCAATTGTCCCTTCTGAAACTGCTGCTCGTAAAGAGCGTGAGGGCGATGCTTATAAGGAAACTCCTGATTCTCCCACAGACGAAAGTATCGACACTACTGGGGGATACACTGTTAGTAGCGAAGGCCTGATCAACAACTACCCCGTTGAGCCTGAGATGTACGTTGAGACTCCTGGCGATTTACGCCCGTCTGAGTCTGCTGACGCAAAATAGTTTTAACTGGATGCGTCAACTTGTCATTCTGTAAGTTTTTGACTTGATCGGGCGTACCTAGATTTAAATCATTACAAAGCTGAGGGATTGTGCCGTACTGGCATAGTCCCTCAGCTTTTCAGTACTTGATGGCCCCAGCGGCGATTCATAGTTCTGCAAATCTAAAAGAATTTGCATAAAAACGAAGACATGGCGGAGGTGTGAAACATACTGGTGAGCTATGGGCGAAAGCCATTGATGCAGAATGCCTCTCCGTAGGCGGCTAACGTTATGGTTTATAAGGATTTATTCCATGGAATTTAAGCAGCTTATCCTTCTAGGGCCTCCTGGCGCGGACGTTCGAGAGCATGCGATCGCACTTTCCCAACGCTGGCATATTCCCCATGTATCCATGGGGCAGCTTGTCCGTGAAGCCATTGCCAAAGAATCTGCCGTTGGTCTTGAGGCGCGCCCGTATGTGGAAGCTGGCGAGCTGGTGCCAGATGCTTTAGTGATGAAGCTGCTCCGCAAGCGATTTGAGCAGCCAGATGTGATGCTAAAGGGCTGGATTTTAGATGGATTCCCCCGGACATTAGCCCAGGCAGAGGGATTAAACCAGCTATTGTCAACGGTGGGACAGCCTGCTGCTGCTGTCGCTTATCTGAAGATGATGACAGGGTTGCTGATCGATCGGCTGACCGCTGCAGGAGGGCATGAGCCCATTCCGGCTATTCGCAGTCGCTTGAACCGTCATAAGGAAGAGACGGCCCCTTTACTCGAGTATTATCGACAGCAGCAGCAGCTAACAATCATTAATGCTAGCCGCTCGGGGGCTGAGGTGACCCAGGCATTGGCTGAACTATTTGAGGAAGAAACGGGCGCGGCGCGCTTTATCAGAAATGAGTCAGAGCTGGATTTTCTCATAGAAAAAGAATCGCTGCTGGTGGTGGACTGTATGGCCTCCTGGTGCGGTTCTTGTAAGCTGGTGACGCCGCTCATCGATCAGCTGGCGGAGGCCTATAGCGAGCGGGTCAATGTGATGAAAATAGACTTTGATGCGAATAAACAGGTGCCTAAGCGATTTGGCTTGAAGGGGATGCCAGCAGTTATGTTCTTTAAAGATGGTGAACTAATTGAGACACTGACCGGGGTAAAACCTTATCAGGCTTACAATGCTGCGCTAACACGCTTTTTAGAGTAAGACGGTTGCGGTACTCCATAAACATCCCACATTTTAGCCTTACTACCATGTCTTCTCCTGCTATCCAAGACTTCAATCAAAAATTTGCCCAGTCTCCTGAACTTCAACAAAAGATTGGTGAGGTCGAATCAGTTCCCCAGATGCTAGCGTTGTTGCAAGCGTGGGATTGCACTCTGACGGGGCCAGAGCTGATCGTGCTGGCTCAGCAGGCGTATCAAACTTGGTTAGCCTCCCTTGATTTGACGGTGCGTCCTTTTTTTGTTGAAGCCCACGAAAATAAGACGATAAACAAGGCTATTGAGACCTGTCATACTCCCCAAGATGTTGTTCTTTTAGCTAAAACCCATGGTTTTCAGCTGTCAGAGAGAGAGTTAAAAGCTGCTGCAGATGCTGCGGCTAAGGTTGAAGGTTTTAGCTTTGAAAAGATTTGGTTTAAGGGACTGGGATTATTAGATTAACTTTGTCTACAATCCAAGATTAGGAATTATTCAATCAAAGGTTGGCTGCTGTCGCGCTATGGTTGTATATCGCTGGTGGTTCCCCCAGGGCGAGTTGAGATCATGAGAGTTTTATTTAAACGGCACTGGATGACGGCAGTGCTATTTGGTGTGGCGATGCTAATGTCGCTAGCCGTTTGGCTCATCCGTGGCGGTGCCCACGGTCCCGATGCAGCCTGGGCAGCCAAGGTTAACTTTTGGGGCAATCGGCAGGTGGCGATGGCTCTACAGTCCGGATTTGAGCAGGCAGAGCAGGCCGCCGGTCTGGCTCAAACGGCCCAATCTGTCGAGCAGTGGGACCAGGTGGTTGAGGCTTGGACCTATGCGATCGCATCCCTACAAGCTATCCCTGTTTCCAGTCCCGAACGGTTCTGGGCTCAACGCGTCCAGCGAGAGTATATCGAAAACCTAGCCTTTGCCCAGCAGCAAGCCAATCGTCTGAGCTGGCCCGACGTGTTTCCCAGTCTAGGCAGCGGCATTCTAGATGAACAATTAAGGCTGTACCTGAGCTACCTGGCCACCTTTGGCCCCCCGGATATTTTGATTGTGGGCAGTTCCCGCTCGCTCCAGGGGCTAGATCCCCAGCCGTTGGAAGCCACGTTAAACCAGCAGGGATATCCTGTCCGGGTGTACAACTTGAGTATCAACGGTGCCACGGCTCAGGTGATGAACTTTATGCTGCAGCGTTTGCTGACGCCGGAGCAGCTGCCCAGGCCGGTCATTTGGGGCGATGGGTCACGGGCCTTCAACAGTCGTCGCATCGATGCCACCTTTGAGCGCATTCTGAGTTCGCCAGGGTACCAGACGGCCCTAGCGGGCGAGCAGCCTGGTTTTACGGACCCGGCACCGATCCCCAGACAGCCCAGTGATATCAATGCCCGTGGGTTCTTACCGGTACCAGCCGTGTTTGACCCGGCGGTTTTTTATCAAACCTATCCTCGGGTAAGCGGCCGCTACGATGCGTTTTATAGCCCGTTTGGGCTGACGGGGCTGCAGCTAGGGTCGCTGGCATCGCTAGTGAGCTATCTGCAAAGCCGCAATATCGACCTGGTGTACGTCAATCTCCCCCTCAGTGGGGACTACCTGGATGACTATCGCCTACCCCTCGATCAGCAGTTTCAACAGTTTTTACAAACCCAAAGTCAGCGCTTGGGCTTTACCGTCATTGATCTGCTGCTGCAGTGGCGCAGCCAAAATGCCTTTTTTGCTGACCCCAGCCATCTAAACCAGGTCGGGGCCGCCGCCCTGGGGCAACAGCTAGCCCGCCACCCGCAGATATTAGAGAAGCTCGTGCAAACTAAAGCTGACGTTCTAACTGCACCATCCGCCGGTAGGACAGCCAGCCCGCCACCACCATGATCAGAGAAAACACCCCCAGAAAGCCCACATGCTCGCCCGCTGGTTCACCAGCCATGGTCAGGGTGAGCGCCTCGGTCATGTGAAAAATGGGATTAAACCGGGCCAGCTGCAGCAGAGACTCTGGAAAAATAGAGGTGGGCATAAAGGCCCCGCCCAGGATCAGCAGCGGCACCCCAAATGCAGCCACCAGCGCATTGACGTCTTCGGTACGGCGGGCAAACTGGGTGCCGAGGATAAAGCCCACCCCCACATAGGCCAGGATGCTGAGCAAAATGATCGCGGTGGCCAGGGGCCAGGAGCCGGGGAATGTGGCCCCCAAGGTCAGTGCGATCGCAAACACTAACAACGCCTGCCCCACTCCAATGGCACTGTGGGCCACCACAATACCTAGAAAATAAGACACCCCCCGCAGCGGCGACAGAAACAGCCGCTTGAGCGTATTTTGCTCTCGCTCTGCTACCACGGTGGCAACACTCCCTCCCAAACAGCTAAAAAACAGCGCTGCCCCCACCAGCGTAGGCGGAGCCACCACCTCTAGGGCATCGGCCAGCTCCAGCTGGGCTCGTTCCGCCGTGATTGCCCCGTTGAGAAATAGGAGCAATGTGGGGAAAATCGCCCAGAAAATCAGGCTGCGCCGTCGTCGAACCAGCTCTAGCAAGATTCTCTGGGCCACAGCGATGATTTCCTGCCAATATTGAGCGATTGGGTGCATCATGGGTATTTTCGCGCTGCCTGGTTGACAGTAAAAATCTAATTTAAGTATTTTCCTTGAAAGGTGAATGAATCTCAATTACCTTTAATCAGGTAAATATCTCCTCATAACGCCCCCCACAAGCGCTCACCGATATCTTTCCATTCCTTAATGAACCCATTCCCTCAAACCTGGCAGAACCCCGATATTTCACGCCGGAGCGCACTCAAACTATTAGGAGTCGGAGCCGTTGGCGGCACCTTAGGCTACACCCGCTTTAGCAAACCCCAGCCCACGCTGCACCAAGTTGACCCGCTTGATCTACCCCAAACGGTGGGACGACCCACTACGGCTGTTGTTGTCGGCGGTGGTTTAGCCGGGTTGGCGGCAGCCTATGAACTCAGCAAGCGCGGTGTAAAGGTTACCCTGCTGGAGCGTTCACCTCAGCTAGGAGGCAAAATTGCTAGCTGGCCGATCCAGGTGGGAGAACACGAGCTGCGGATGGAACATGGTTTCCATGGCTTTTTCCCCCAGTATTACAACCTGTTTAGCCTGGTGGACGAGCTGCAGGTCCAGGATAATTTTCAGTCCCTAAATTTCTACGCTGTTCTCTACAAAAACGGCTATAAGCCTGAGGCCTTTTACCCCAGTAACGCCGCATTTCCCTGGAATATTGTGGATCTAGCCGTGTCGTCAGACAATCGCCTGCGCTGGGGGATTAATCTAACTAATCTCAAGCATTTGGAAGTGTTTCGAGAGATTACCAGTTTCCGCATGCCCCAAACCTATGAGCGGCTGGACCATCTCTCAGTGGATGAATGGGGCCAGGGGCAGTTTCCCCAGGGGCTGTATGACCTGTACTTTTTACCCTTTGCTAAATCCAGCCTGAATGCGCCGGATGTGCTCAGTGCTGGGGAGCTGATGCAGTTTTTCCATTTTTACTTTTTTGGCAATCCAGAGGGGCTGGCGTTTAACGGCACCTGTGAAGATATGGGACGCTGTTTGGTAGATCCGCTGAGCCAGGCCATAGAGGCCAACGGCGGTCGTATTCTCACCGGGGTGACCGTTAGCCAGGTTAATTGGGGTGAGGACAAAATTGCCAGCGTTGATTATCAAAAAGGGACAATTGCGGCTAATCCGGTACCGTTTTGGTGCGATCGCAACCCCCTACTCAGCACCGACACCACCGACTATTACGGCGCGGGTGACCGTCTGTATGTGGTCGAGGCCAATGGCGACCGGGCCATCTCCCTCACCTGTACCCACCAGGGCTGTAGCGTAAATAAAGAAATCGCTGCCAACGGCTTTGTCTGTCCCTGCCACGGCGCTGCCTACGACGCTCAGGGCACCGTGGTCAGCGGTCCTGCCCAGGATAATTTGGCCCAGTTTAAGGTGCTCCAGCGAGAACGCGATCGCATCCAGCTCATCGCCGCTAATCCAGTCAAAAATACCGATGATCTGGTCGGCAATCTAGACGCTGACTATTTTGTTTTTGCTGCCGACATTCCCGGCATCAAAAATCTTTTTGCCCTCTCCCAAGGTACCCCAAACCCCACCATTTTGGCCCAGGTCAATCAGCTACAGGTGGCTGATCCCTTTGCCGTCGGACGCTTCTGGCTTGACCGTGACTTTGACTGGGAGCACAGCTGGTTTACCTCTCTGTCAGGATACGACCTCACCGACAGCATCACCCTCTACCACAAAGTGCAAGGAGACTATATTAAATGGGCCGCCGAGACCGGTGGTAGTGTCGTAGAGCTGCATGCTTACTGTTATAAAGAAAAACAGTTCCCCACCCAGCAGGTCCTTCTAGACACCTTCAAAAAAGAACTGTACGAGATTGTTCCAGAGCTGGAAGGCGCTAATATCCTGCACCAGGAACTGGTCAACCAAAAGAACTTTGCCGGATTCCCACCGGGTAGCTATCCCAACCGCCCCAGTAGTGCCACCGCTGTCTCCAATCTCATGTTTGCTGGGGACTGGGTAAAAATGCCCTTTCCCTGTGGCCTGATGGAACGGGCCATTAGCAGCGGACTATTGGCCGCCAATGAAATTTTGCACCGTGAGGGCAGCGCCCGCCGTCCGCTAATGTCAGTCAATCCTGAAGGCGTGTTCAAGGTGTAGCTGTGCCAATCTAAAATCTGGTCTGCAACATCGCATGGACTTTGGAAAGTACGATAGTAGCCGTGCGTGTAATTACCGTCAA